>DATHVO010000126.1:0-3614 GCA_035461265.1 Longimicrobiales bacterium | reverse complement strand
TATGCGGTGCTGATGTCCGGATGCGCCACGACGGACGGGGGTGGCGGGGCCACGAAATCCAGTTCCCCAGATCCCGCGCTGTCGCTCTCGCAGGCATGCCGGCAGCTCCGGCGGGCGTACTCGGCTGGGTCGTCGGCGGGTGGCTCGCCACTACGGCCGTTCTGCCGCCGCTCTGGTCCGCCCACGTCGATGCCCGCATCGCCGCAGCGGAGAGCGAAGTCGAGACACTCGGAGCCCGGGCGGACCCCTATCTCGACTACCTCCTGGTGTCGTTCAGCCGGGAAGCCATGGCGCGGTTCGCCGCGGGCGAGGAAGGGGTCCAGCTCCTGTATCGCACCTGGGTGGCCAGCGGGCTCGCACGTGAACCGTATCCCGCCCGCATCGTCCTTTGGTCGCCGGAGGGGCTGCCGGAGGTGCAGCTGGGATCGGCGCCGCTGCTCCTCGAGGGGGAGGCGGACCGTCTCACCGCCATGGTGGGCGAGGCGAGCCAGCATGCCCTCCCCATCATCACGCAGTTCACCGACCTGCCGAACGTGAGCAAGCTCCTCACCGTGCCGATGACGGACGGCTCGCTCATCACGGTCGTCGTCCCGCCGCGGCGCTCGTTCGACCGGACGAGCGCCGTTGCGCCCTTCCTCGGCGTCGTCGCCGAGTCACCGGTCCGGTTGAACCTCGTGGAGGCACCCGGACCGGCACCGGGGGCGGAGGGCGTCGCGTGGACGGAGAGTCCCGACGGCTGGCGCGGCGACGCCGTGGTCCAGTACCCCGACGGTTGGCACCACGCCCACGTGGTCGTGCCCATTGCCGGCATGGGCATCCGAGTGGTCCGGGCGGCACTGCTGCTCACGTTCAACCTGGGCGTGCTCGCCCTCGCGTGGCTGCTGGGCGTCGTCATCCGCGGTCGGTCGGCAGTCCCCCGGAGCGTGTGGCGCGGCTGGCTCGGCAGCTTCCGCGCACGGGTGACCGTCGCCCTCTTCGCGTTCTTCCTCGTCCCCACCGCCGTCTTCGGGTGGGCGGCGTACAGTGCGCTGGCGGGGGAAGTGGCCCGGGCGGCGGAGCGGGTCGCGCAGCATTCCGTCAACCAGGCCGTCATTGAGTTCGATGATGCCGGCGGCGATCTGCGCCGCCTCGCGCTGCATGCCGGCACCGACGTCCTGCGCTATCACGGCGGCGAGCTCATCGACGTCTCCTCCAGGGAGGCCCTCGACCTGGGTGTGTACTCGGCGTGGCTGCCCCCGCACGTCTATCTCCGGCTGGAGTCCGGCGAGGAGCGCGACGCCATCGAGACGCAGGCGCTCGGGGCGCACGCCTTCGTCACGGCCTACCGGGCCATGCGTCCCGCCGGCATCCTCGGCGTGCCGATGTCGCTGTCCGCCGGCGACGCAGCCGTCCGCCTCCGCGAGCTCGCCCACATGGTCCTGTTCGCCGCCGTGGTCGGTGCGCTGCTGTCCCTCGCCCTGTCCGTCGCCGTTGGACGGGCGCTCGCCCGCCCGATCGGCAGGCTGCGCCGGGCCGCCGCTGCGGTGGGGTCGGGGAGCCTGCGGGTGCGGCTGCCCGAACGCACCAGTGACGAGTTCGGTCAGCTCTTCGCATCGTTCAACCGGATGACCCGTCGCCTCCGGCGGGCACGTGCCAGGGAGCTGCGTACCGCCCGCGTCCTCGCCTGGGGCGAGATGGCGCGCCAGGTCGCCCACGAGATCAAGAACCCGCTGACGCCCATCAAGCTCTCCGTCCAGCACCTCCGTCGCGCCCACGCCGACGGGCACCCGGACTTCGACCAGATTCTCGACAGCAGCGTGTCTCAGATTCTCGTGGAAATAGACCGCCTGAGCGAGATCGCCCGAGCCTTCTCCCGCTACGGCGCGCCCGGCTTCGCGGCGGGTCCGCTGGCCGCCGTGGATGCGCCGTCGGTCATACGTGAGGCCCTCACCCTCTATCGATCCGGCGACAGGGACGTCGAGTACATGGACAGCGTGGACCCGGGCCTCCCGCGCGTGCGGGCCCGTCCGGATGAACTCAAGGAAGTGATCCTCAACCTTGTGGAGAACTCCCGGGCGGCCCTGGACGGGGCGGGCAGGATTCTGGTGAGCGGGACTTCGCGCAACGACCATGTGGAGATCGAGGTGAGCGACGACGGTCCCGGCATTGCCCACGAGCTGCTGCCCAGGGTGTTCGAGCCGCACTTCTCCACGCGCTCGGCCGGTACGGGGCTTGGCCTCGCCATCGTGCGGCGGCTGGTGGAGAGCTGGGGCGGCACGGTCACGGCGGAGAGCGAGCCGGGTCGCGGAACGACCATCCGGCTGCGGCTCGCGGCGGCCGGGCCGGACGACAGGCCGGACGCGCAGGCCTGAACCGGCCACGTGTCTGGGTGCGCGGCGCTTGGTCGGCGCCGCTCGGTCTACTGTGCCCGGTAGTTGATGATCGTCGGCTGCGGGTTCGTCGCCCGGGCGTCCAGGACGATGAGTGAGACGACATCGCCGCTGCGGATCCCCGCGGCGGCCCGCTCGAGGTCGCGGATCGTCCGGATTTCGCGGTTGTTGAACCGCTGGATCACATGCCCGCGATTCAGGCGCGCCCGCCCGGCGGAGCTCAGCGGGTCCACCTGGGAGACCACGGGGATGTTCTCGCCCTGGAGCCCGAGTCTTGCCACCATCTGGTTCGGCAGCGCGGATACGGAGAACCCGAGGGGGTTCCGCTCCCGGCGCTGGCGCTCTCGCGGCGCCTCGGCGCGGGCCGCCTCGAACTCGCCGAGCTGCACTGTCGTCTCCATGCGCGTGCCGTAGCGGATGTAGCCCACCCGGATGCGGTCGCCCGGCTGGTGCACCGCGACCCTGGCCTGGAGTTCGGCCACCGTATGAATGGGCTCGTCGTTCAGGGTCAGGATGACGTCGCCGAGCTGGAGGCCGGCCCGGTCTGCGGACATGCCCGGTTCGACCATCGTGATCTCGGCGCCCGTCACTGCCGGCAGACTGTAGACCTCCGCGTCGGCGGCGTTCACATCCTCGATGGCGATGCCCAGCCGCGGCCGATGCACGACGCCGAACTGCATCAGGTCGCCCGCCACCTTGCGGGCCAGCACTATGGGGATGGCGAAGCCGGCGCCGGCGAAGAACCCCGTCGGTGACTCGATGGCCGTGTTGATGCCCACGACCCGGCCGTTCAGATCCACCAGCGGTCCGCCGGAGTTGCCGGGATTGATGGCCGCGTCTGTCTGGATGAACGCTTCCAGCGGCGTCTGGCTGGCCTGTCCCAGGATGCCGATGGCACGGCCCTTCGCACTTACGATCCCGGCCGTGGCCGTGAACGTCAGACCCATGGGATTGCCCAGGGCGATGACCCAGTCGCCCACGCGGAGTGCCTCGGAGTCGCCGAACTCGATGACGGGCAGCCCGTTGCGTCCGTCCGGCTCCACCCGGATCACGGCGACGTCCGTGCTCGGGTCCGTGCCAATGACCTCCGCCGTGTACTCGCGGCCGTCGAGCAGGACCACGTTCACATGCAGCGCGTTCCGGACGACGTGATAGTTCGTCATGATGTAGCCGGACTCGTCGAATATGAAGCCCGAGCCCGAGCCCTGCGTCCGCTGCTGCGCCGGCTCCACGTCGAAGGGCAGA
>DATHVO010000125.1:0-3796 GCA_035461265.1 Longimicrobiales bacterium | reverse complement strand
TGGAACACCACACCAGCATGGTGGCGCAGCTCCGCGACGGAGGCATCATCCTCGCCCGGATCGACATGTCGGGCGAGGGCATCGATACGACGTCGGCGCTCGCCCTGGGACGTTCGCTGTCCGCGGCGGCGCGCGCGCGGGGCGCGCCGGAAGGTCCCGAGTTCCGCGCCGAACGGATTAGCGAGGGTTCGTGGCGAGTCCATCGGGGTGAATCGGATCTCCGTCTCGTCGTCGTCGGCGACTCCGCCTTCCTCCGGGGCGTCGGCAACATCTCGCTCAGGCCGGCGTTCATCCTGGACTCCGCCTGGGAGACCGCCCAGATCACCCAGGCCGCCGTGCACATGGACCCCGATGTCATCGCGGCCTTCGCCCGGGCGCGCCAGCTCGCCCGGCTGGTCGACGGGACGGTCAGCCGGCTCGTGGACATCCTCTACGATGCCCAGGGACGCGGCGACTTCTTGGCCGCGCTCCAGGACCTCGCGATGTTCGAGACGAACCTGCTCAGCGCCTACGACGACCTGCTCGCGAGGCTGTGAACGCGGGGGCATGACGGGGACGAACTGCACCGAAGCCAGCTTCAATGTCTATGTGACGGGCTGGAGTAGGGCCGGCCGACGACGTCGACTCAGAGGCCGATGCGGTAGTTCGCCTTCAGCAGAAGGATGTGCTCCGCCGGCGCGTTGAACATCGCATCCACGTCCCGCCGGAAATCGAGGTCGCCTGCCGATCCGGTATCCCGCCGGTCCTGCGTCCAGACCAGGAAGACCGTGGCGCCCGGCCGGTACTCCCAGCGCAGCACGGCGTTGCCCCGCAGCGAGCGCAGGTTGAAGTTCGGGTCCGGGAAGGAGAACGCCGGCGCCGGTCCGCCGGCATCCGGGTCCACGGTGTAGATCCGCTCACCGGCGGGTCCGACCTTCTCGGTGATGGACCCGGCGTCACGACCGTACACCCGCTTCTCGTCGTCGCGTGGCCGGGCGAACTCCTTGAAATCGGAGAAGGCGCCGCTGGCAATGAAGGGTTGCGCAAAGAGCTCGAAGGACAGCGTCGGCGAGAACGTCCAGTTCACCCGCGTGTTCATTGACAGCGAGCGCTGTACGAGATTGGCAAAGACGTAGCGCCGCCCGTGGAAGTCGGTGGCCGTGGCGTCGTCCACGGCCGTCACGTACTGGTGTGTCGAGGAGCTGCGGTTGAATGACGGCCCGGCCGTGACGGACACGTTGGACGCGGGCCGCACCGTGACACTGCCATTCACCGAGTAGCGGTACGCACCCTCGTCGTTGCGGGAGTAGTTCGGGTTGGTGGAGAGCACCAGCGGCTTGCGCGAGTCCGTCCCGAGGAACCACGACGTGTACCAGTTGCCGGCGGTGCGCACGACCGGGCCGCCGCGGGTCAGCCGATCGTCGAGCGACGGCAGTGTACGGATCACGAACGCGTTCAACGCCCAGTAGTTCGGCAGCTCGCCGCCAGCATATACCTGCAGCTGCGTGTCCGTCCGGTCTCCACTGAAGTTGTACTGCGTCTGACCGCCGCCGATGATGGCGGCGTTCCGGTACCAGCGCGTCGGCGTGGACCAGCGCAGGAAGAGATTGCCGTTGAACCACAGGTAGTCGGACCGGGTGATGAAGGCGACGTCGTTCACCTCGAATCCCGGACTACGAATGTTGGCGGACGTCTCGTAGCGTATGGCACCGGCGTCCTTCGCGAAGCGGGCGTAGGCTGCCCAGCCACGGAGCCAGGTCGCCTCGGGATCCCACCGGTTGGAAAAGAGCGTATTGCTTCCGTGCGTGCGATCGGGGCGCTGGAAATAGCGGGCGCTCGAGCGCTGCAGCCGCTGCAGGGCCGCTTCGCTGCCGGCCACGCTGGAGATCGCCGCGTGGGCCAGCAGGTGGTAGGTCTTGTCGCGCCACCACCATTCCGAGTCGAACCCGACACCCTCGGCCCGCGACGGCAGCAGCGCCGCCAGTCCGGGGCTGGAGAGGTCGCGCACGACCGACGTGGCCATCGCACCTAGAACTATGTTGCCGTCGCGCAGGTCCCGCTTCGCGCGGCCGACGAAGTAGTTGGAGAGCGGCTCCACCTCCATTGTCGCGAACTCGTCACCCATGGCCAGGCGGGCGTGCTCGCGGCCCGTCACGGCGTTCAGGGCGCCGAGCGTCCACCCGTCCTGCGTTCTGCCCGTGAGCTTCGCCGCGGCCAGTATGGTACTGCTAGGGGGCACGTCTGCATGCTGCGCGGCAGTGTGGGCGAGGACCGCGCCCTGCGGCGGCCGGCCGATGCGCCGCGAGTAGAACAGGTCCAGGGATGAGGCGTTGCTGCAGAAGAAGCACCAGAACGACCCGTAGTCGAAGACGCCCGCGCCCTCCACGAAGAACGGCCGCCGCTCCGCGAAGAAGGTCTCGAACGCGGACAGGTTCACGACGGCCGGATCCACCTCGACCTGGCCGAAGTCCGGGTTCACCGCAGCCGACAGGGTCAGGTTCGACGTCAGCATCCACGTCATGTCGGCGCCGACGCGGGCCGTCGCTTCGTGGGCGGAGTGGAACGGGTCGCCGGCGGCACCCGGCCGTGGATGCCGGGACTGCGCCACTGCGTACGGCAGCAGCTCGACGCGGCGCGGCTGGGTCGCGATGACCAGCTCCTCCAGGTGGCCGAAGCGGGACGGGCCGCCCGTCTCGTCGAGGGACCACCACGACCACTGGCTCCGTTCGTTGAGGCGGTTGACGAGCCGCACCACCTGCAGCCCCCATACCTGCACGGGGTCCTGCGGAAAGCGCAGCTGCGAAAACGGTATTCGCAGCTCGGCTGTCCAGCCCAGCGAGTCAGTGGACGTGGCGACTTCCCATACCGGGTCCCACGACGGGTCCAGGTTCGATGCGCCCATGGCCAGTGCGTCGCCCTTTACACCCGCCGGATTGACCCGAAACTGCGACCGGCCGAGGTGGTCGTGGTAGGTGTCGAACGTGATGGTGAGCAGGTCGCTCTCCGGCGTGGCGTCCCGGCGCACCAGCCGCGAAGTCACGCCCCCCGCGCCGAGGTCGTCGTACATCCGTGCACCGATGTAGAGCGCATGATCGTCGTAGAGGAAACGGACTTCCGTCCTCTGCGTGGCGGGCTGCCCGTCGTCCGGCTGCGACTGTCGGAAGTCCGTGGCCGGCTGCGCCGCCGCCCACGCGGCTTCGTCCAGCCTGCCATCCACTTCGATCGCCCCGGTCGCCCGCTCCGCGCGGACCGACGGCGGTGGCACGGGGTGGGCCGCGGAAGCGCGCTCCTGTGCGGCGACCGGCGCTGTGCCTGCACATAGCACGGCGAGGAGAAGGCCTGCCAGGCAGGAATCGGGATGGATGGCGGACGGACGGCGGAATTCAGCACTGCACATACGACCCCCGGCCGGATGGATGACTGCGCGGCGTGCGTCAGATTCCTGTTGGATACGCCCCGCGCCGGAAAGGTTGCCGCCATCCGGCGCGAAGCCCAATGGGGGGTGTGAACCGTGCGTGCGCTCCCCGCGCCGGGGGCTGTGGGCGATGGCACTGTTCGCCGCCTGCGACGCCGGGTGGCAGGGGGCCGATGAGGGCTCGCGCGCCTTGGAACCGACGGGCGCACAGATTACATTTCGATGGCTCCCTGGCCGGGCGTGCCCATCGGAACGCGCCCCGTTCCACCGGGTCACAACGCATGCGCCTGGGTGCGGCTGAGCGTACGGTTACACGTACCGCAAGTCGGAGGGGCGGCTGCAGGGATCGCGGCAAGTCGGTCTGCCGCAACGAGATGGCCCGGGTGGTGAAATGGCAAACAC
>DATHVO010000124.1:0-9136 GCA_035461265.1 Longimicrobiales bacterium | reverse complement strand
GGCGGCCGGACGGTGTCGCCCGACCAGCCCAGCAGGAACTCCGCGGCCGCCCCGCAGACCCGTCCCTGGCAGGGGCCCATGCCGAGGCGCGTCGCGAGCTTCGCCTCGCGGAGGCTGCCGTGGCCCGCCAGCGCCCCGAACCGCACGTCCTCGCACCGGCACACGATGGTATCCGGACGGACCCGCTCCCGCAGCCCCGGGCGCAGCGCGAAAGCGCCCTCGAGTCGCCGTCCGAACGCCGTCTCCCGGGCGCGGGCCCGGAGCAGCGCGGCGCCGGGCTTCCCGCCGGCCGCCACTGTGCCGGCAATGGTGCCCTCGACGATGGCGCCGGCCACGCCCTTCACGCCGGTCCCCTCACCCGCGCACAGCACGCCGGGAACGGTCGTCCGGGCGTGCTCGTCCACCACCGCCGCGTGGCCGTCCATGCGGCAGCCGGCCAGCCGGGCCAGCTCCGTGGCGGGGACCAGGGAGTAGCCCGTGCAGAGGAGGTCACAGGGCACGACCCGCTCGCGTCGGCCGTCGGTGAGGACGACTGCCACCAGTGCGCCATCGCTCCCCGCCTCGGCCCGGACCACCCACGTCCCGGCCGTGTGGCGGGTCCGGCCCAGTACCGCGCGGTACGCCGCTGCCTGGAGGATCCGCCCGGGCGAGGACCACAGCCCCGCGGCGAAGCGCCGGATGCTCCCGGCATCCGCCTGCTCCGCGACCTCGAGGACGCGGGCACCGGCCCGGGCCAGCGCCGCGGCAGCGGCCAGGAGGAGGGGGCCCGTGCCGGCCACCACGACCCGCCGGCCGTGCACCCGCCAGCCGGCGCGGACCAGCGCCTGTGCCCCACCCGCCGCCACGACGCCGGGCAGCGTCCAGCCGGGGAACGGGAGCAGCCGCTCCCGGGCCCCGGTGGCGAGAATGAGGGTGCCCGCGCGGATGACCACGGGCGTATCGTCGCGCTCGGCCAGGATGACGTGGCCGTCACCGTCGCGGGCCAGGTCCACCACGGTGGTGCCACCCATCATGCCCGCGCCGGATTCCCGCAGGCGGCGCAGCCACCGTCGGGCCTGCCGACCCGGGGCGCCGCCGCTTCCGGGCCGCCACACCTGCCCGCCCGGTGTGCGTGCCTCGTCCAGCACCACCACGCTCCGGCCGGCCGCAGCGGCCAGTACGGTGGCAGCGATGCCCGCGGGGCCCGCGCCCACCACTGCGACGTCGTGCGCAATCTCAGCCACCGGTCCGCACCTCCATCCCCGCCCGCACCGGCTCGAGGCACGAGCGGACGTGCGCGCGGCCATCCACGCTCACCCGGCACTCGAAGCACACGCCCATGCCGCACACAGGACCCCTCGCCTCGCCGTCCACCGACCGGCGGAACGCGGCCACGCCGGCCCCGAGGAGGGCGGCCGCGACGGAAATCCCCGCCGCGACCGCAACTGCGCGACCGTCTACGTGGATGGTCACGGCGCCGGCCATGTCGGGGTCTCCGGGATCTGTGCTCATGCCGCGATGCTCCGCATGGGCGCATAGGGTGCCGGGTCGATGGCCGGCGCCCGGCCGGCGACCAGGTCCGCCAGGACCCGGCCGGTTCCCAGCGCCGTCGTGATGCCCAGACCCTCGTGCCCCGCCGCCACCCAGGTCCTGCCACCGTCGCCCCATGGACCGATGTACGGCAGTCCGTCCGGCGTCGCGGGGCGGAAGGCGGTCCAGGTGCGGATCGCCCGGAGGCGGCGCAGACCCGGCACGAAGGCCGCGGCCCTCGCGAGCATCCGGGCCGTCACCGCCCGGTCCACCCGGGCGTCCCAGCCGGTCAGTTCCCTGGACGAGCCCACCAGCACCTGGCCGGTGAGCCGCGGCTGGATGTTGAACGCCACGGACGCCGCCGTCATGTCGTGTGCGCTCTTCATGTATCCCATTTCCGCGAGCTGGTGCCGGCAGAAGCCGGGGTAGCGGTCGGTGATGACGAGGTGGCCCTTCCGCGGGACGATGCCGAGCCCCCGCGTGAGGGCGGGCGCCGCGGCGCCGGCCGCGTTCACGACAATGCCTGCGTCCAGCCGTCCATCCTGCAGCGTGACACCCCGGTCGTCGATTCCGGTGACCACCGCACCCGTGCGGACGCGGGCGCCGCACGCGGCCGCCTGCTCCAGCAGCCAGCGGCAGAGGGCCGGCGGGTAGACTACCCCGTCGCCAGGCACGAGGAGGGCGCCGGCGAGGCCGGGCCGAAGCTCCGGCTCGGCCTCGGCCAGTGACGCGGCGTCGAGCAGCTCCGCCGCCAGTCCGGCTTCGCGATAGCGCGTGCACCTCCGGGCCGCGGCGTCCAGCTGCGCCTCGTCCTCCGCGACCCAAAGCGTACCGCACCGGTCCAGCTCAACGGACGCCGCCAACCCGGCCGCGAGTTCTCGAATCAGACCGGCGGAGTAGCGGCAGAGGGCGAGCTGTGCCGGTGAATCGTCGAGAACGACGATGTGGCCCATGCCGCCGCCCGTGGCCCCGCATCCCGGGAAGCCCGCCTCCAGCACGTCCACGCGGTGGCCGTCCCGGGCGAGGTGCCAGGCGACGGCGGCGCCGACGACGCCGGCGCCGACCACCACGGCATCGGGCCGCGTCACGCGACGCCCAGGCGGAACGGGTCGCGGGGATCGTAGAAAAGGGTTGCCTCGCCCGTGATGAAGTCGCGCCCGCGGACGCACGGGACGAGGCCGTCGGTCGTCTCCTCCAGCCAGCCATCGAACACGCCGCCCGTCACGC
Organism: Longimicrobiales bacterium; assembly: GCA_035461265.1. Classification (GTDB taxonomy): domain Bacteria; phylum Gemmatimonadota; class Gemmatimonadetes; order Longimicrobiales; family RSA9; genus SH-MAG3. The sequence continues at coordinate 6,400 of DATHVO010000124.1, read as the reverse complement.
TCACCTGCCGCCAGGTCTCGCCCGGCCGGAGGTCTCCGCGGGCGTGGAGCGCGGCCATCTTCGCCGACGTCCCGGTGCCGCACGGCGACCGGTCGTATTCGCCGCCCGGGCAGAGGACGAAGTTGCGGGCACCCTTCACCGCCCCCTCCAGCGGCGCGGTGAGCTCGATGTGGTCGATCTCCGCTCCGCCCCCGCCTGTGATGCCGGCCCGCTCGAGGGCCGTCCTGATGGCGGCCGTGACATCGAGCAGGGCCTCCAGGTTCGCCATGGCGAGCTGAAGCGATGGGACGCGGGTGATGAAGAACCAGTTCCCGCCGTACGCGATGTCGCCGGACAGGCGACCTGCGCCCGGCACGTCGACGACGACATCCAGGGCGTGGCAGCTTGCGGCGACGTTGCGAATGACGACATCGTCGCCATCACCGAGCTCGGCGGCGACGGTGCCCGCCGGCGTGTCCAGCAGCACGTGACCCGGGCCGATGCGGCCGAGGTGGCGGAGCGTCCTGACCACGCCCATGGCGCCGTGGCCGCACATGCCGAGGTAGCCGACGTTGTTGAAGAAGACGACGCCCGCCGCCGCACCGGCCGTGACCGGCTCGGTGAGGAGGGCGCCAACGAGGGCGGCGTGGCCGCGCGGCTCCCCGATGACGGCCGCGCGGAGATGGTCGTGGCGGGCCGCGACGTCCGCCCGCAGGGCGGCCATGTCCGCGCCCGCCGCAGCGGGCCACCCGCCCACCACCACGCGTGTGGGCTCGCCCTCCGTGTGCGAATCCACGACGTCGATCCGTGCCGGGATCGGCAGCTCCGTCATGACGACGCGACGCACGCGGTGGCCACGGCCTGCCTCAGGGGTTGATCTGGACGGTCCGGTACTCCGTGTAGAACTCCCGCGCCGCGCCGCCCTGCTCACGGGTCCCGGAGCTCGACGCCTTCATCCCGCCGAACGGGGCGTGGGGGTCCACGCCCGTCGTATCGCCATTGACGCGGACCAGCCCAGCCTCGATCCGATGGATGTACGTCATGGCAGCGCCCAGGTCGCGGGTGAACAGCGACGCGCTCAGGCCGTACCGCGTGCGGTTCGCGAGGTCGATGGCCTCGTCGATGCCGTCCACGGCGAACGTCGCGAGAACGGGCCCGAACAGCTCGTCCTGCGCCAGGTCCGAGGCCGGGTCCACATCCCGGACGATGGCCGGCTCCACGTACCAGCCGTTCGCGCAGCCGGCGTCCCGCGGCAGGCCGCCACCCGACACCCGTCCGTCCCCCGCCGCCGCCAGGGCCGCGCGGACACGCTCGCGGGCGGCCTCTGTGATCAGGGGGCCCACCGCCGTCGCGGCGTCGTCCACCGGACCGACCGGCAACGCCGCGACCTCCCGCCGGAGGCGCTCGATGAAGGCGTCCGCCACCGCGGCGGACACCACCGCCCTGCTCGTGGCCGTGCACTTCTGGCCCGCAAACCGCATCGCGCCGCCGGCCGTCAGCCGCGCCGCCAGGTCGAGGTCGGCGTCCGCCATCACGATGACGACGTTCTTTCCGCCCATCTCGGTCTGGTACCGGATATTCCGCGCCGCACACGCCGCCGCCACCCGGCCGCCGACACCGGTGGACCCCGTGAAGCTCACGGCCCGGACGGGCGCCGCCGCCAGGAGCGCACTCCCCACCGTCCCGCCGGCACCGAGCACGACGTTGAACACGCCCGCCGGCAGCCCCGCGTCCGAGGCGGTACCCGCGAGGAGCGTCACCGTGAGGGACGCCTGCTCCGCGGGCTTGAGGACCACGGTGTTCCCGAACGCCAGGGCGGGCGCCGCCTTCCAGAGCGGGATGGCCGCCGGGAAGTTCCACGGGGTGATGAGCCCGACGACGCCCAGCGGCTCCTGCAGCGTGAACTGCAGCATGCCCTCCGCCTGGGCCGGGATCACCTCGCCCTTCGCCCGCACCGCCTCGCCGGCGTAGTAGCGCAGGATGACGATGCAGCGGGCGATCTCGCCCCGGGCCTCGGCGATGGGCTTGCCCACCTCCCGCATGAGCGTCCGGGCCAGCTCCTCCTGCCGTGACGCGATGGCGTCCGCCCACCGGTACAGGTGATCTGCCCGGACGGGGCCCGGGAGCCGGCGCCAGCCGGGCCAGGCCTCGGCGGCCGTTGACGTAGCGGCGTCGACGTCCGCGGCCGATCCCTCCGGCACCCGGGCCACGACATCCCGGCTGTCGGCCGGATTGAGGCTGGTCGTGGCCGTACCGGCCTCGGCAGGACGGTACTCGCCGGCAATGAAGTTCTGCAGGAGGTCGTGCATCCGGCTATTGTACAGGCCGCCCGGGCCGGCAACAACCGGAAGCCGCGGCGGAGCAACCTCACGAACGGTGCACGGCATGGCGGAGACGCCCGGCAGAGGCAGGATCATCGCGGCGTTCGCCGCCGTCTACATCATCTGGGGCTCCACCTACCTCGCCATCCTCTACGCCATCGAGACGCTGCCGCCGTTCCTCATGGCGGGCACGCGGTTCCTGCTGGCCGGCGCACTCCTCTTCGGGTGGTCCGCCCTTCGCGCCGATCGCCGTCCGACCCGGGCGGAATGGCGCGCCGCGGCCGTCGTCGGCGCCCTCCTCCTGCTGGGCGGGAACGGCGCCGTCGTCTGGGCGGAGCAGTTCGTGGCGTCGGGCGTCGTGGCCCTGCTCGTGGCCGTGACGCCGGGCTGGATGGTGCTCCTCGCCTGGCTCTGGCAGCAGGGCCAGCGTCCGGGCCGGCGGACGGTGCTGGGACTCGTCCTGGGATTCGGCGGCATGGCCCTCCTCGTGGGACCCTCCGCACTGGCCGGCGCCGGCTCCCTCCACCTCGGCGGCGTCGCCGTCGTCATGTTCGGCTCCCTCGCCTGGGCCACCGGCTCCATCTACTCGCGCCACGCGCCCGTCCCGCCCGGCGCACTCTACGCGACGGGCATGCAGATGCTCGCCGGCGGCACGCTGCTCCTCATTGCGGGATTCGTGGCGGGCGAGGCCTCGGCCGTCCAGCCAGCCGCCTTCTCGGCGCGATCGATCCTGGCGTGGCTCTACCTCGTCTTCTTCGGCGCCATCGTCGGATACTCCGCGTACGTCTGGCTGCTTCGCCACGTCAGCCCCGGCCGCGTCGCCACGTACGCGTACGTCAACCCGCTCGTGGCCGTGGCACTGGGGTGGGCGGTGGCAGGCGAGCAGATCACGCCCCGGATGGCTGTCGCCGCAGCCATCGTTCTCGCCGGAGTCGCGATGATCACGCTGGGCCAGTACGGCGAGGAGCGGGCGGCCCGGGCCGCCGTACGGGCCGCCGATACGCAGCCGGCCGCATAGGCGCCCGCCGTTCGGTCAGCCCGCCCCGTCCCCACCGTCGCCGGCGATCTCCTGGAGCGCGCGGCGCACGTACACGGGCACCATGGCCCGTCGCCACTCCGGATCGACGATGATGTTCGTGAGGGGATGGCACTGCTGGAAGGCGCGCTGTCCGACGTCGTCGATGCAGGCGTCGTCCAGCACGCGGCCGACGGCGACCTTCTCGAGGCCGGCGATGACCCGCGGGCGGGAACCCAGTGCCGACACGACCATGCGCATGGCGGCCACGACGCGGTCCGCCTCGAGCTCTGCCGCGACGGCCACGTTGAGCAGGGGGAAGTCGATGGACCCGCGCTGGCGCACCTTCCGGAACGCCGTGCGCAGGCGCGGCGACGGCAGCGGGATGCGGATACGTGCCACGATCTCGTTCCAGCCGCGGACCGTGTTCTCCACCCCGTCCGCCACGAAGAATTCCTCCACGGGTACGCTCCGGCGGCCGTCGGACGACACGAGATCGACCACCGCGCCGAGGGTCATCAGGACAGGCGCGGTGTCAGCGGAGTGCGCGGCCACGCACTTCCGGCCCACCTTCGTCACGTGGCAGACGTCGCCGTCCTTCTTGAGGCAGAAGCCGAGGGCGTTCCGCCAGAACCATGTCTGGTTGTAGTAGGTGCAGCGGGTATCGAGGCAGACGTTGCCGCCGATGGTGCCCATGTTGCGCAGCTGCGGGCCTGCCACGGAGCCGGCGGCTGCCGAGAGGGCGGCGAAGTGGCGGCGGACCAGGCGGTGCAGCGAGACGGCGGAGAGCGTCTCGGCCGCGCCGATCACCAGCATGCCATCGCGTTCCTCGATGCCGTGCAGCTCGGGGATCTGCTTCAGTGCGATGAGGTGGCCGGGCGTGAAGAGGCCGTGCTTCATGTTGGGGACGAGGTCGGTCCCGCCGGCGATGACGCGGGCACGGCCGGGGTGCGCCGCCAGCAGCGCAGCTGCCTCCGCCAGCGTGGACGGCCTGTGGTACGCGTACTCGTGGAGTCTCAGCACCGCCGTCTCCTACGGCACCCAGGTCGTGTGTCCGGCAGCGGCAGGCCTTTCCTTCGGCGGCGGCATTTCGGCGGGCTCACCGACGCTGATGAGGGCGACGATCCTCTCATCCTGTACCACCCCCACCGCAGCGCGCGCGGCAGGGTCGTCCATCACGGCGCCCGTCCTTATGTGCCCGCCCAGCCCCTGCGCGACACACGCGAGGAGGATGTTCTGCACGGCCATCATCGTGGCTGCGTAGTCCTCCTCCCGGATCTCCGGATTGTCGTGCACCGTCATGGCCACGGCAATCATGCAGGGCGTGGCGGCATACTCGCCGGCCACCTTCTCCATCACTATCCGCCCGGCGTCCGCGTCCGCCACGCGGCGGGCCTTCCGCTCACCCAGCGCTCTCCCGTATGCCGCCCGGGACGCAGGACCCAGCACGTAGAACCGCCACGGGCGCGTGAGGCGGTGGTTCGGCGCCTGGACTGCAGCGTCCAGCAGCGCCTCGATTTCCGCCTGCCCGACGGCCCGCGGGGAAAAATCCTTGATGGAGCGCCGCGCCCGGATGGCCTCGACCACCGACATGCCGCGCACACCCCCCGGATCACTCATCCGCGGACCCGCCCCGGCTACGCATCCCGGCCGGAACCACTCACGTGGCGCACGATCTCCTGGTGGACCCGGCTGGGCCTGCACGGCTTCGCCAGGAACGCGACGCACCCCGCCGCCCGGGCCTTGCGGCCCACCGCGCCGTACGCGTGCGCCGTCATCATGACGATGGGGATGCCGGCCGTGGCCGGGTCCTGCCGCAGCTCGCGGGCGACCTCCACGCCGGTACGACCCGGGAGCGAATGGTCCAGGACGATGATGTCCGGGACGTTCGCACGGGCACTGCTGAGGGCATCGTTGCCGTCGGCCGCAGTGAGTACGCGGTATCCATGCTCGCGGAGATATGTGCCGTGGACTGCCAGGAGCTCGAACTGGTCATCGACGAGGAGTACTGTGGTCATGGTCCTGCCTGCTGCCGGAGTGCTGCATTCGGGCGCCACCCGCCGCGACGACCCGTTCCGTTGTGAGCGTGAACATCACATAGTCGCCGCGCGGCGCGTCCGGCGCAATGCCGGCCCGACGTCCGCACCATGTGGTGCCCGCCGCACGACTTGCCGCCCACCGGGCGACGGGAACAGCATGGACCCGGTGACGCCGTACGGTCTATATTGGCCGCTTACGGAATCCGCTCACGCATTACGCAGCCGCACCGGTCATTCGCGGAGCTCCATGGACCTGCAGCCCCAGATCCTCGCCGGCGGGGACTGGCAGGAGGCACTCCTGCCGGACCTCGAAATCCTCCGCCCGCTCGGGAGCGGTGTGACGGCGCACGTCCATCTGGCCCGCGAGCCGGCCCTCCAGCGGCTCGTGGCGGTAAAGGTGCTGCGCCCCGAGGCGGCGGCGGACGCCGTCGCCCGGCGGCGGTTCGAGCGGGAGGCCCAGTCGGCAGCGCGCATTACACACCCCAACGTCACGGCCATCCACCGCGTCGGCCGGCTCCCCGACGACACGCCGTACATCGTGATGGAGTACGTCGAGGGCCGGACCGTCAGCGACGTCATGGCGGCGGGTGGCGACTTCGACCTCGCGACGGCGCGCAGGCTCCTCACCGCCGTTGCGTCCGCCCTCGCCGCCGCCCACGACCGCGGCATCGTCCACCGGGATCTCCGGCCGGGCAACGTCTTCGTCGAGAATCGCACGGGCCGGGCGATCCTGGCGGATTTCGGCATTGCGGCCCTCCTCGATTCGGGCTCGAGCGCGGCGACCAGGCTGACTCAGGCGGGCGTTCTCGTGGGCGACGTCCGGCGAATGAGCCCCGAGCAGATCCGGGGCGAGCCCGTCACCTCGCAGAGCGACGTGTACTCCTTCGGCGTCCTGGCGTACGAGATGCTCACGGGCCACAGCCCCTACCGTCGAGAGACCGACGCCGCGCTCATGGCGGCCCACCTGCGCCAGGAACCCCGCCGCCTCGCGGATCTCCTGGAGGACGTGGACCCGGCGCTGGCCGGCATCATCGAGCGCTGTCTCG
>DATHVO010000123.1:0-15944 GCA_035461265.1 Longimicrobiales bacterium | reverse complement strand
ACGCCCGCGGCGGATGCGCGCGCATTCGGCGTCTTCGGTTTCCAGGAGGTCGGCACCGGCGTGGCCGGGCTGGCGGTGCAGCTCGGAGCGCGCGTGGACCGGTACGCCATCACGGCGCGGGAGAGCGAGAAGTTCGGCCCCGGCGCACACCGCACGTTCGACGCGCTGTCCGGCTCCATCGGCCTGCGCATCCCCCTCGTCGCGGGCCTGACCGGCGGCGTCACTGCGGCGCGTTCGTTCCGCGCGCCGACCGTCGAGGAGCTGTTCTCGGGGGCCGCACACGCCGGCACTGGCGCGGTGGAGTACGGCGATGCTGCACTGCGGGAGGAACGCGGCCGCTCCGTCGAGGCGGTGCTGCACCTGCGAACGGCGCGGCTCAACGGCCAGTTCGCCGCGTATACCAACCGCATCGACAACTACATCCAGCTCACGTTCGTGCGCGACACCGTGCTGGGCAGCGCGACGCTGCCCGTCTACGCCTATGCCCAGGCGCCGGCCACCCTCCAGGGCGTCGAGGGCTCCGTGGAGGTCGCGCTGCACCGGCATGTCGCGGCCAGCGTGCGCGGCGACTGGCTCCACGCGGAGCAGCGTGATGGCACGCCGCTCTCGTTCATGCCGGCGCCGCGTGCAGGTCTGACTCTGCGCTGGGATGACGGTCGGTTCTCACTCGGAGGCGACGTCCATCACGAGCTGCACCAGACCCGCAGCGGCCCTGCCGACGAAGGGCCAACCGACGCGCACACGATCCTGCGCGTCGACGCCGGCGCACGGTTCGGCATGGCGGGCCGCGCCCACGCCGTAACCCTGCGCGTCGACAACCTGCGCAACGCGTCGTATCGCGAGGCGACCAGCCGGATCAAGGACTTCGCGCCGGCCCCGGGCCGGAACATCGCCCTCGTGTACCGGACCTGGTTCTGATGATTACGGTTCTCCCGTCACGCCCCGGAACCGAGCCAGCGTCCGCAGCCATGGTAGGCGTCGCCATCGACCGTTACCGTGACCGTGGCGGGGAAGCGCTCGCCGCTCATGGCATCGCTGCAGGGACGCCCTTCGATGAGCACGTGCAGTTCGTGGGCATCCGTGACCGCGCGATACTCCGTCCGTTCACCGGTGACCGTCGGTGCCGGTGCCGGCGTGATGACGGTGCGCTCGCCGTAGTCGCCCACGAAGCGCATCGCGCCTGCCTCCTCCACCTCGAGATACCAGCCGGGCTCCTGCCCGACGGCGCGGAACCGCACACCTCGCAGCAGCGCCGCCGTGAACGGGTCGGCGCCGTCCCGGGCCTGGCAGCCGGGGTAGTGGGTGCCATCCACGGTTAGCATCGCCTCATCGCCACTCTGCCAGAACTCGATGCCCGCCCGGGCGTAGCGCGCGCCGGATGCCGCAACGGTGCTCTCCAGGACGAGCGCGGTGTCCGGCAGGAACAGCGTGGCGCTGTCGCCCTCGAACCGGACGCTGAACCGGAACATGTCGTCGCAGACGAAGCTCATGACGGGGGCGGCTGCCGTCGAGGGAGTGGCGGAATCCGCCCCGGCTGTGTCGGTGGCCGCCTCCCGGTCCGGTGCCGGCTCGACGCTGCAGGCCGCGGCGGCGCCCGCCGCGAACATGATGGCGACCCGGACAGTCACCCGCCGGGACACCGTGCCACCTCGAGAGCGCTTCCGCATCATGGTTCGCCTCACGCTTGGATGACGAGCGGCGGACACGGGCCGGCCCTGCCGCCGAGTGGATTCCCCACCTCGCACGCAAGTCGGCAGCCACTCCACGGAACGGAGGTTGCCCCGGCGGATGTCAGGGTTTCTCCGCTCGTCCCGGCGCGACCGACGGGTTAGGTTGTCGCCGGAATCCGGGCCGGCCGGCCCGGGCCCGGCGGCGCGGCTGCCGCCGGGGCATGGCTACCGGAACCCGCAGGTCCGCCTGCAGACGGCGATATGAGCGATACGACCATGGCGGCACCAGCCGCGACGATCTCGGCCAGCTGGTTCAACCGCAAGGAAGAGGGCATGACGGAGCACGACATCCGGTCGCTGGATCCCGTCTTCCGTCCGAGGTCCATCGCAGTGATCGGGGCGAGCCGCAAGGCCGGCACCGTCGGCTACGAGATCATCCACAATCTCCTCACGGAGGGCTTCACCGGCGCCATCTACCCGGTGAATCCCAACGCCGTGTCCGTCCATTCCATCCCGGCCTACGCCGGCATCGCCGACGTCCCCAATGATGTGGATCTGGCCGTCATCACGGTGCCGAAGGAACGCGCACTCATGGTGGCGGAGGAGTGTGGCCGGCGCGGTGTCCGGGCGATCATTGTCATCACGGCAGGCTTCAAGGAGGTCGGCCCCGCCGGCGCCGCCCGGGAGCAGGAGCTGCTGGATATCGCACAGCGGTACGGAATGCGGATGATTGGACCCAACTGCCTCGGCGTGGTCAACACCGAAGCGGATGTCCGCATGAACGCCACGTTCGCGCCCATCATGCCGCCCGCCGGGCCCGTCAGCTTCATGAGCCAGTCGGGCGCCATGGGCGTGACCATCCTCGACTACGCCGCGGAGTACGGCATCGGAGTGAACCACTTCGTGTCGGTAGGCAACAAGGCGGATGTCAGCGGCAACGACCTCATCGAGTACTGGGCCGATGATCCCGCCACCCGGGTCATCCTGATGTACCTGGAGAACTTCGGCAATCCGCGGCGGTTCACGCGCATTGCGCGGAACGTCACGAAATCGAAGCCGGTGATCGCCGTGAAGGCCGGCCGCACCGCCGCCGGCGCCCGGGCCGCCTCCTCCCATACCGGCGCCCTGGCCGGGCTGGACTCCGCCACCGACGCCCTGCTGGCGCAGTGCGGCGTCATCCGCGTGGACACCGTCGAGGAGCTCTTCGACCTGGCCATGGCCTTCGGCCGCCTGCCCGTTCCCCGGGGCAACCGTGTGGCGGTGGTCACCAATGCCGGCGGACCCGGCATCATCATCACCGACGCGTGCGAGTCCCGCGGCCTGTCCGTCGCGGAACTGTCACCGGAAACCCAGGCCCGGCTGCGCGTCAACCTGCCGGAGGAGGCCAGTGTCCGGAATCCGGTGGACATGATCGCCACGGCAACTCCCGAGTCGTACCGCCTCGCCCTCGAGGCAGTCCTCGCCGACCCGAACATCGATGCGGCCATCGCCGCCTTCGTGCCGCCCCTCCGTGTCAGACAGACGGATGTCGCGCGGGCCATCGTCGCAGCCCGCAACGCCCACCCGGAAAAGCCGATGCTCGCCGTCCTCATGGGGCGCGCCGGCCTGCCGGAAGGGAGGGCCGACCTGTGGGCTGCCGGTGTGCCGGGCTACATCTTCCCGGAGTCGGCGGCCCGGGCCCTGGCTGCCATGTACCGCTACCGGAAGTGGGTGGAACGGCCGGCCGGGGCGGAGCACCGTTTCGACGTGGACCGGGACCGGGCGAGTGACCTCATTGCCGCGGGCCGTGCCGCCGGTGCCGACTACCTCGACCGCAACGCGGTCCTCGCCATCCTGGATGCGTACGGGATACCGACCCTGCGGGCCGCGGCAGCGCGCACGGCGGACGAAGCCGTCGCGGCCGCCGGGCAGCTGGGCCTCCCCGTGGTGCTCAAGATCGATTCGCCCGACATCGTGCACAAAACCGATGTCGGCGGCGTGGCCCTCGACCTCCGTACCGAGGACGACGTCCGCGCCGCCCATGACGCCATGCTCGCCCGCGTGCGGACGCGCCAACCCGATGCCCGCATCGACGGCGTCCTCGTGGAGCGCTTCGTCCGCGGCGGCCGGGAGACCATCATCGGCGTGAGCCAGGACCCCTCCTTCGGTCCCGTCATCATGTTCGGCCTGGGGGGAATCTACGTGGAGGCACTGAAGGACGTTGCCTTCCGCGTCCAGCCCGTCTCCGACGTGGATGCCCACGAGATGGTGCGGGAGATCCGGGGCATCCGTCTGCTCGAGGGCATGCGCGGCGAGGCGCCTGCGGACATCGCGGCCATCGAGGAGACCATCCAGCGCGTCTCGCAGCTCGTCGGCGAGCACCCGGAGATCATCGAGATGGACATCAACCCGTTCGTGGTCCTCGAGGAGGGCGGCGTCGTCGTGGACGCCCGAATCCGCATTCGCGACGGAGACTGACGGCACGCCGCGTGCACGGGCTCCCGCTGCCCTTCCCGCGGGAGCCGCCATGGAAAAGCTGAGGACGCTCTGGCAGAACCTTAAGGACAGCCTCTGGCTGGTCCCGGGAGCCATGACCCTCGGCGCAGCCACCCTCGCAGTTCTGCTGGTCCGCTACAACGACGACATCATCGGGGACCTGGATGTCACCGACGTCTGGTGGGTCTTCGGCGGCAGCGCGGAGGGTGCAAAGAGCGTCCTCGAATCCATCTCAGGCAGCATCATCACCGTGACGGGCGTCGTCTTCTCCGTCACCATCATCGCCCTCCAGCTCGCGTCCAGCCAGTTCACGCCCCGCGTGCTGCGCCAGTTCATGGCGGACCGCGGCAACCAGCTGGTCCTGGGCGTGTTCATCGGCACCTTCACCTTCACGCTCCTCGTCCAGCGCACCGTCCGCAGCGGCGAGGTGGGGGACGAGTTCATCCCCGCCGTCGCCGTCACCACCGCCGTGCTCCTGGCCCTCACCAGCATCGGCTTCCTCATCTACTACATCGACCACGCCGCACGGTCCATACAGGCGGCCGTCATCATCGATTCTGCCACGACTGACACGCTGACGGCGCTCCATCGGATGTTCCCGGAAACGATCGAGCCGGCGGACAGTCGTGACGACGCCCAGGAGATCCCGCTGCCCGGGTCCGACCCGGCCCGCGTGCTGGCGGTGCGCGCCGGCTACATCCAGTCCATCGATCGGGCCGGCCTGCGCGACATCGCGGCCGGGCACGACCTGCTCGTGCGGCTCGAGGTGGACATCGGCCAGTACCTCCTCCCGGGTCAGGTCGTGATGAGCGTATGGCCGGAAGATCGGCTGCGGGGCGAACAGCGCGATGAGCTGTACGAGGTGCTCGTTCTCGGGATGGAGCGGACGCCGCACCAGGACGTGAGGCATGGCATCATCGAGTTGATGGACATCGCGGTAAAGGCGATGTCGCCCAGCGTCAATGACCCGACCACCGCGGTGAACGCCGTGCAGCGGCTGGGCCAGGTGCTGCTGGACATGGCGTGGCGCCGGCGCGGCGAGGACGTGGAATGGGATGACGCCGGACGGCCGCTCGTCATCCTGCGCAGGTCCACGCTGGAGGACGCCGTGCAACTGGCGTTCGACCAGGTCCGTCACTACGCCTCGGACAACCCGACCTTCGCCATCACGCTGCTGGAGCTTCTGGGCGAGCTGGCGGCGCTGTCGCCGGCGGGATCGCGCTCGCCGTTCATCGACCAGATCCGCCACGTCGGCCGCAGCGCCGAGCTGGGCATCCGTCACGAGGCCGACATGGCGCGCGTCGCCGAGGCGTCCGCGGCAGCGCTGGCCCGGTCGGCGGCGCCCCCGCCGGAGCACGCGCCGGAGCATGCGCCCCGGGGCTGACGGGTGGAAGCGGATGCGGCCGTCGCTAGCGGCGCGACGTGTACTCGTGGACGAAGTCGATGACGGCCCTGGCGACGCGCCAGTCCGTGCCGGGCAGGATGCCGTGGCCGAGATTGAAGATGTGTCCGGGCCGGCCGCCAACCCGGTCCAGGATTTCCTTCGTCCGCCGGAGCGCGAACGACTCGCCCGCCAGCAGGGCCACGGGGTCGAGGTTGCCCTGGATCGCACGGTCCTCGCCGATGATGCGCCAGGCCTCGTCGATGGGCAGCCGCCAGTCCACGCTCACCGCGTCGCCGCCCGCCTTCGAGACCAGCGGCAGCAGGCCGGGGTTGCCGTTGAAGAAGTTGATGCTCGGCACGCCGGCCGCTTCCAGGCGCCCGAAGATGGTGCGCATGTGCGGGAAGACGAACTCCTCGTAGTCGCCGGGACTCAGCGCGCCCGCCCATGAGTCGAACACCTGCACCGCGCCCGCGCCCGCCTCGTGCTGCGCGATGGCGAATTCCGCCATGTGCTCCGCCCAGAAGCCCGCAAGCCGGTTCCAGGCGTCCGTCTCACTCCACATGAACGTCTTGAGCTCTGCCAGGTCGCGGGAGCGGCCGCCGACGATGAGATAGGAGCACAGCGTGAACGGCGCGCCGACGAAGCCGAGGACGGGTACATCCAGCCGTTTCACCAGCAGCCGGATCTGGTCGAGGTTGTAATCCAGCGCCTGCCGCGGATCGAAGGGCGTCAGCCGCTCCACGTCCTCCGGCAGCTCGATGGGGTTGTGGACCACGGGGCCCACCCCCTTCACCATCTCGAGATCGAAACCGGCGGCGAAGTACGGCGTGGAGAGGTCGTTGTACAGCACCGCCGCATCCACCGGGTAGTAGTCAAGCGGCATGGCGGTGATGTCCGCCGCCGCCTCGGGGTCCTTGAGCAGGTCGAACATCTCCCGCTCCGCCCGTTACGCGTTGTACCTCGGCAGCGAACGCCCGGCCTGGCGCATGAACCAGACGGGTGTGCGGTCGACGGGCTCGCGCCGGAGCGCGCGGAGGATGCGGTCATTCATGGTGCACTCACGGTGATGGCTCTGTTGGCTGCGTAGTTTACGAGGGGGGACACCACCGGGAAAGTGCGGGTCGGGTACGAGCGTCTGGTGGCATGGCGCTCCACCGGCTACCCTTCGCGGATGCTGCTCTACTTCGTGATCGTCGTCGCCGCCGCGTTCGGTTTCGGCGTCTGGCGCAGGTTCGGCCCCGTCCAGTGGATCTGGCTGCTCTTCGGCATCGCCATCACCATGCTGGTTCTGTGGATGCTCATGATGGTGCTGGTGGTGGGTCCGGAGATGCGACGGATGAACTCGCCCGGCGGGTGAGTCCGGCGTGCCGGCGGACGGCGCGCCGAACTCACGTTGCTGCCGCGACTACCGGGCGTCGCGGTAGCGGCGATTGACCTCGTCCCAGTTCACCGTGCTCCACCACGCCTCGAGGTAGTCCGGCCGCCTGTTCTGGTACTTCAGGTAGTAGGCGTGCTCCCAGACGTCCACACCCAGTACGGGACGGTGGCCCTTCATGAGCGGGCTGTCCTGGTTCGCCGTCGAGTAGACCTCGATGCCGTTGTCGCCCGCCACGAGCCAGGCCCACCCACTGCCGAACTGCCCCGTGCCCGCCGCGGCTACCTTCTGCTTGAAGTCAGCAAACGAGCCGAACTTCTTCCCGATGGCGTCGGCCAGTTCCCCAGTCGCCTCGCCGCCGCCCCCCGGCCCCATGATCTCCCAGAACATGGAGTGGTTCGCATGACCGCCGCCATTGTTGCGGACCGCCGTGCGGATGTCCTCCGGAATGCCGTCGATACCCCGGAGCAGGTCCTCGATGGACTTGCCCTGCAGGTCGGCGTGCTTTTCCAGCGCCTCGTTCAGTTTGGTGACATACGCCTGGTGGTGCTTGCCGTGATGGATCTCCATCGTCTTCGCGTCGATATGCGGCTCGAGAGCGTCGAAGCCGTATGGGAGATCCGGCAGCTTGAAGGGATGGGGCATTGCGTCTCCTTGCGTTGGCGCGTCCACCGCGCGCGTTCGTTTCCGGTGTTCACGCTACGGGGGTCGGGGACCCGATGTAGCGGGAGCCCGGAGACGACGCAAGGCTCGCACCGGGACGCTGGCCTGGCGCGCAGGAGACCCGCGTCGGCCGGCCCCGCCTATGCCGCCCGGCTTCCGGCAGCGCCGAAGGGAGCCTCCGACTCCGGCTCCTCCCGGCCGAGGACCATGGCCTCGAGGCGCCCGAGCATTGTGGGACTGCCGGCCCGGCTGGCGCCGAACAGGCCGCCCGTCGCGGAATCCGCGCGCGTCGCCGCTCCGAACAGGTTCAGCCAGGAGTCGAACTTCTCGCCCACGGCCAGTACCGCGTACAGCCGGTGTCCCACGCGGGGGCCGGGGAACAGGATGTCCAGGGCCGCGGCAGCGAAGGAGAGAGGCATGAGGACGATGTCCTTCAGGCCGTCCAGGGCAAGCTTGACCTGGAAGATCAACAGGTCCCGAAGGACGACTGCCTTTCTGCGATCCACGTTATCCCCTCCCGGCTCACCGGCACCCAAGTGAAAGCGCGGCGCCTTTCGGGGCGCCGCGCATCACTACGGGTTGCAGACGGGCGATGTTTCAGGGACTCCTTTTCCGTCCGGCCACCGCGCCCGTCAGGCCCGTGGCCAGCTCCCAGTTCCCTGCCATCCGGTCTTCTTCGAACTCCACGTCCATGACCAGCTCGCCCTCCGGCGTCGCCGCCCGGAGTCGCGCCCGCCGCCCCTCCACATCCACGTGCTGCAGCGGCAGGTCGCCCGTCATGTCGGACCAGATCGTGCCCGTGAATCCGCCTTCCGCCGTCCGGCTCAGCGTCAGCGTACCACCCACCTGTGTGCCCTGGACGTCCGTCGTGAAGTCGTAGATCCCGGCCGGGTCGAAGGCCGCCCGCGGCGCCGGCGCCTGCTGGACGGGCGCCTCATGGACCGGTGCGGCGCATGCCAGCGCCAGCGCCGCAAGACACAGTGTCGCTGTGCGATGCATCCCTTACCTCCGCCTGAGTTCCTGCTGCGTCCCGTGTGGGGCGTGAAACACACGATTATAGCGACCCAGTCCGCCGGCCGCGACGGTGCGGCTGGCCGGCGTGGAGTTCAGCGCAGGACCCGGGACTCGCCCTGGAGCCAGGTCGTGGGGCCGAACGACGGCTGGCCGAACGGGGCCGCGTCGACAGTCAGCGTCCCGTCGAGTCGGTAGCCGACCCGGTTCTGGGTGAGTATCCGCTCGGCCACGCCGACCATCCCGGGAACGTCGGAGAAGCTGATGTTGAGATCGATGGGGATGATCGTGTCGGCCCGGGCCGTGAGTGGCAGGCCCAGGGGGAAGTCCACCGCGGCTGCGCGGGTGTTCTCCAGGAACAGGTTCCCGGCCAGCGCGGCCAGTGTGAGGCCGAAGGTGTTCGGGTTTTCGACGCGGGTCCAGATCCGCAGCGTCGCTCCGCCCAGGGGCCGGGTCGCGGACGGTGGTGCGAGGCGGAGCTCCGCCTCCCTGCCTTCCACGAGGTTGAACCGGGGCGGCTGGACCACAGCGCCCAGGCCCATGGAGGCACAGCTACCCGTGAGGGTGGCCATGGCGAGGATGGCCAGGGTGAGGCCAGCCCTAACGCGATTCGTCATGATGTGGGCTCCGTTGGGTGATGTCCTGCTGCGTGCATCTGACGGAGCAGACCCATGCACATGCCGTGCTCGGCAAACGTGGTGGGGGGACGGGTACGGCCGGGCGGGAACGGGATGCGAGAAAGGCGCCCGCAGGGGCCTCCCTGAACCTGCGGTATCCGGCTCAGCCCTCGCCGGGCGAGCCGGCCTTGTGACGGTAGATGATCCGCCCGCGGGACAGGTCGTACGGTGACAGCTCGAGGGACACGCGGTCGCCCACGAGGACGCGGATCTTGAACTTGGACATCCTGCCGGCGGCATACGCCAGCACTTTGTGGCCATTCTCCAGGAGCACCCGGTAATTGCGATCCGGGAGCACCTCCGTGACCACGCCCTCCATCTCGATGCCGCCCTGCTTCGCCATACGTGCCCTGCTGCCTCCGCGTCGGTGGACGATGCGCCAGCGAAAAATAATTGCGCCCCCGGCGCCGCGCCACGGATTCCGCACCCGCCGGCCCTCCGGACGGCGACATGGCATGGCGCCTGCCGCTCCGTCACCTGCCGTGCCCGGTGGTCGGGCGGCGGCGGGACTCTGGGAAGAGAGGGCATCGTGCGCGCGGAATCCGGACCCACCACATCGCTCTGGCACGCCACCGCCGGCGACCTGGGTCGTCCCCCCCTCGACGCGGACGCCCGTGCCGACGTGTGCGTGGTGGGGGCGGGGGTGGCCGGGCTCATGACGGCATACCTGCTGGGCCGCGCGGGTCGGCGGGTGATCGTGCTCGATGACGGCCCCGTAGGCGGCGGTGAAACGGGCCGCACGACGGCGCACCTCTCCGACGCCCTGGACGATCGCTACCGGGTGCTCGAGCGGCTGCACGGCGAGGAAGGCGCCCGGCTGGCGGCGGCCAGCCACCGAGCGGCCATCGACCTGTTCCACCGCGTCATCGTGGACGAGTCCATCGAGGCGGACTTCGCGTGGGTGGACGGGTGGCTCTTCGCCGGCGAGTCTGCATCACAGGACGACCTCGCCGCGGAGCTGGAGGCAGCCCGGCGGGCCGGGGTCGCCGTGGAGCAGGCGCAGCATCCTCCGTACGACGTATTCCCGATTCGCGCATGCCTGCGCTTCCCACGGCAGGCACGGATCCATGCCCTGAAGTTCCTCGACGGCATCGCCCAGCGCATCGAGGCCGCCGGTGGGCGCATCCACACCGGCACCCACGTTGGCGCGGTGCACGGCGGGTCGCCGGTCCGCGTGGAGACGGACGCCGGCGCGACAGTGCTGGCGAGCGCGTGCGTCGTCGCCACGAACTCACCCATCAGCGATCACGTCCGGACCCACCTGAAGCAGGCGCCCTACAGGACCTTCGCCGTGGCTGCGCGCATACCGGCCGGCTCCGTACCGGACGCCCTCTACTGGGAAGACGCGGACCCCTACATCTACGTCCGGACCCAGCCCGGAGACGGGCACGACTGGCTCATCGTGGGTGGCGAGGACTACAAGACGGGACAGCGTGAGGACGACCGCCGCCGGCTGGACCGGCTCGAGGCCTGGGCACGTGAGCGGTTCCCCATGGTGGACGGGATCGGGCATCGCTGGTCCGGTCAGGTCATGGAGCCTGCAGACGGACTCGCCTTCATTGGCCCCAACCCCGACGGTGCGGACAACGTGTACATCATCACCGGCGACTCCGGTCACGGCATGACCCACGGCGCCATCGGCGGGTTGATCCTCAGTGATCTCATCGCCGGCCGGGAGAACCCATGGGCTCGCCTTTACGACCCCCGCCGGCGGACGCTTCGGGCCGTCGGCGACCTGGCCCGGGAGAACCTGAACGTCGCCGCGCAGATGGCGGCGTGGGTCCTCCCCGGCGACGTCCCGTCGGAGGAGGACATACCGCGCGGGGCCGGCCGCGTGGTCCGCCGGGGCACACGCCTGCTGGCCATCTACCGCGATGATGACGGCCGTCTCCACGAACGTTCTGCGGCCTGCACGCACCTCCGGTGCGTCGTCAACTGGAATGACCTCGAGAAGTCGTGGGACTGTCCCTGCCACGGCTCGCGGTTCGACCCGTCCGGTGCGGTCCTGAACGGTCCCGCCACCGAGCCCCTCCGGGAGCCGTAGCGGAGTCTCGCCGGGCGCCCGCCCGGGCGCCGCGTGAAGTCAGCGGCGGGCGGCGTTTGCGGACCGCGCTGCGACGCGCGATTCTGGGGTCATGATGACAGCATTCCATGACGTGCCGCGGTTCCCCCTGGGTTTTGGCTGCGCCAGCCGCAGCTGCGGCATCAAGGAGCACGGCAGGGACCTGTCCCTCTTCGTGAGCGACGTCGACGCCGCCGCCGCCGCCATATTCACCCGGAACCGGTTCCCGGGTGCGCCCATCATCGTCGGCCGCGAGACCATCCGGGGCGGTGTGCTGCGGGCGATCGTGGTCAACAGCCGGGTGAGCAACGTGGCCACCGGCGAGGAGGGTGTGGCCCGTGCCCGGCGCATGGCGGCCGCGGCCGCGGCGGAGGTGGGCACGACGGCGGACCGCGTCCTCGTCAGCTCCACGGGCGTCATCGGCGTGCCGCTCCCCATCGACCGCATCGAGACGGGCGTCCGGGGCATGTCCGCCCAGCTGGTGGACGACCCGCTGGTCGGCGCGGAGGGGATCATGACGACGGACACGTATCCGAAGGCGATTTCCACCAGCGTCGGCGCCGCCACGCTCACCATCGTGGCGAAGGGGTCCGGCATGATCGCGCCGGACATGGCGACCATGCTCGCCTACATCTTCACCGATGCCCGACTCGATGCACGCGACCTGGATCGGCGGCTGCGGGACGCTGCAGCCGTTTCGTTCAACATGCTCTCGGTGGACACGGACATGAGCACGTCGGACACCTGTGCAATCATGGCGAACGGGCAGGCCGGCGATGTGGATGGGG
Source organism: Longimicrobiales bacterium (assembly GCA_035461265.1). Classification (GTDB taxonomy): domain Bacteria; phylum Gemmatimonadota; class Gemmatimonadetes; order Longimicrobiales; family RSA9; genus SH-MAG3. Next base: position 3,839 of record DATHVO010000123.1, on the reverse strand, counting down.
CTACCTTCGGCCGTGCCCTCGAGGCGGCTTGCATCCGCATGACGGAGATGCTGGCCAGGGACGGCGAGGGCGCGACGAAGCTGATCCGGGTGACGGTTGGCGGCGCCGTCACGACGGAGGATGCCCGTGTCATGGCCCGGTGCGTGGTGGACTCGCCGCTCATCAAGACGATGGTCCATGGCGCGGACCCGAATGTCGGCCGCATCCTCATGGCGGTGGGCAAGTGCCTTGCAGTGGACGTCTCGCCCGAGGCCGTCGCGGCATCGATCAACGGTATGCCCGTGGTCGCCGGTGGTCTCCGTGCTGGATTCGATGAATCCCGGGTCCGCCGCGAGCTTGCCGGCGATACGGTGGATCTGCATATCGATCTCGGCGCGGGTGGTGCCGGCGCCACCGCGTACGGCTGTGACCTCACCGAGGGCTACATCAGCGAGAACGCCGCCTACTATTCCAGTTGAGGAGCACGATGGACGCATGGGAGATCTACCTGGAGGAGTTCCGGTCGCGGGGTGCGCGGGCCCACGTCCAGCGGTTCAGCCGGCAGGAGGGGCTGACGGAGGCCGCCCATGACGCATACCAGGCGGCCGCGGACCGGATGACCCGGGAGCACGGCTGGAGCGACGAGCACACGCTGGTGGTCATGCGCGGGCTGAACGACGCCGTGCGCGGCTGGCTCGCCGCCGGCGCCGGCGACTGGGACGAACTCGGGGCGGAGTTGCGGCGCCGGGAGATGGAGCTCAGGGACGGCTTCGGCGACGTGGCCGCCCCAGCCTGAGGCGGGCTGCCGGGATTGTCCTGGCCCGCCGTTTGCATTACATTAATTGTTGCTACGGGTCGGTGCGCCCCCAACCGGCGTGCCGACCCTTTGTATTGCCTGGCCTCCTGGAGCGACGGAGGCCGCATGGCGCCGGCATCGGGCCGGCGTCGAATCCAGTGCTACAGGAGGACAGTTGACATTCGACGAGATGAACCTGGCGCCGCCGCTCAGGCGCGCCATTGCGGACCTTGGCTGGGAGCGCCCCACGCCCATCCAGACCAAGGCCATCGTACCGGCGCGCGAGGGCCGGGACGTCGTGGGCATCGCCCAGACGGGGACGGGCAAGACGGCGGCCTTCCTGCTGCCGGCCATCGAGAAGCAGCTGGGCCGGGAAGGCCTTCATACACTGGTCCTCTGTCCCACCCGGGAACTTGCAGACCAGGTGATGGAGGACGCCCGGGCGTTGACGAAGCACGCAGAGCTGTTCTGCGGCGTGGTCGTGGGCGGCGTGCCCATGCGCCCGCAGATCCGGGACCTGCGTGCCGGGTTCGACATCCTCGCCGCCACGCCGGGACGGCTCCTGGACCACCTGGAGCGTGGCAATGTCCGCCTCGACGAGGTGGAGACGCTGGTCCTGGACGAGGCCGACCGCATGCTGGACATGGGGTTCCGTCCGCAGATCGAGGCCATCCTCCGCCAGATGCCGGCGAAACGGCAGACCCTCTTCTTCTCCGCCACCATGCCGAACGGCGTTCACGCCCTGGCCCTGCGCATCCTCAACGACCCCGTCTGGGTCGAGGCGGCGCCTCAGGCCACGCTGGCGGACAAGGTGGACCAGAAGGTCTACAGCGTAAGGGGCGAGCGGAAGCCGGCCCTGCTCGTCCGTCTGCTGGAGGAGACCCACTGGGATCAGGTCCTGGTCTTCACGGCCACGAAGGCGGGTGCGGACACGCTGATGATCCGACTGGAGCGGGCGGGCATCGTGGCGGACGTCATGCACGGCGACAAGGACATGAGGCAGCGCCGGAAGGCCCTCGAGTCCTTCGCAGAGGGCAAGGTCCGCGTTCTCGTGGCGACGGACGTGGCCCAGCGCGGTCTCGACATCGAGGGCATCAGCCACGTGGTGAACTACGACGTGCCCCGGGACCCCGAGGCCTACGTGCACCGCGCCGGCCGGACTGGCCGCGCCGGCGCATCCGGCACTGCCGTGACGTTCGTGTCCGCGGGTGAGCTGGCGGCCATGAAGGACATTGAACGGGTGCTGGGATACCCGCTGCCGCGGATCTCGCTGCCCGAGTTCGATTACGAGGGTGGCGCGAAGCCGGTGGAGTCGAAGCCTGCGGCCGCGGTGAACCGCGGTGGCGGGCGCCTGGGCTCGAAGCGGGCCGCCGACCTGTCGCCCGAGGAACTGGCGAAGCTCCTGCGCGTGGGCTGACGGTCAGAGCCGGGCCGCAGGAACGAACCGACCGAGGGGAACCCGCCGCTGCCGACAGGCCGCGGCGGGTTTCGTGTTTACAGCGGGGCTGTCTCCCGCAGGTCCGCGCCGAACACCTGGTCCGCCCGGTGGACGGCGTCGAGGAGGGGCGCCGTGACGGCCTCGTCCGACCAGTAGACGGCGGGCACCACGTCCAGCGGCAGGCGGACCACGCGGAAGAAACGGCGGGGTGCGCAGGTGAAGATGGCCACCGCGGGGGGCGGCGCCACCATGGAGCCGATATAGTCGCGGACCGCCGCCAGGTCCTCCTCCAGCTGCCCGCGGTCCGTATCCTCGAGGCTCAGGCGCAGCCCGCGCACCACGCCGTGGAGCTCCTCCATCACGGCCGCCGTGTCCACGGCCGCCGGATTCGTCCGGAGGTAGAGGCTCAGGATCCGCGCACCGCGCGGGCTGAATGAACCAACCTCCCGAAGCTGGCTGTCGAACGGTCTCATCGTGGTCACCTCCGGGGTTGAACGGAGACCAGGCCGTGCGCCGTCGTCGTCAGCCGCTGCCGGCCGCCTGCATCCGGGCCACGGGGAACCTGAGCAGGGCCGCGATGCCCTCGCACGGAGCGAGCTGCTCCGCGGCCTCGCCACGGACTTCCTCTATCCGTCCGCCTGCGGCGAGTGTGCCGTCCACGAGACGGTCCACCAGGTCATCGACGTACGCCACTGCCCCTCCACACGCCCGGCACACGTCCGGCGCCGGGGGGGCGTACAGCGTGCCGCACCCCGCGCACCCTGCTCCCGCCAGTCGCGTGCCTGCGGCATACACCAGGCACGCCACGGCGCCGCTGGCCGACGCCGCGACCACGTCCGCCACGCCCATGGCGGCGCGACCCGATCCGGTCCGCTCCCGCACCCGGTCCAGCAGCAGAAGCTCTGCGCCGCGTTCCTCCAGTTCCAGTCGCTGCCTGACCCGCAGCAGGACCTCCTGCGGCGTCGCGTTCACCGCCAGGCCCACGGGCCCGCGGGTCCGGTCCCGCAGCGCGGGCGGCAGCTGGCGCTGCAGCTCAGCCACCGTGTCCGGCGTCCCGCCTACGAGAATCCGGTCCGCTCCCCAGTCGGCCGCGATCCGCTCGAGCGTCTCCGCAACGGTGCGCACGTGGGCCCGGAGCAACTCCGCCTGGCGATGCTGGCCGTCCATCTCCGGATTCTCCCGCGCGGGCGGACGGCCGCCGGCCGGCGACGCCGTCAGCGTCTCCAGAAGCTCGATCTCGTCCAGGAAGATCCCGTAGAAGCGCGCCTCCCGCTGGTCCGCGAGGAGGATCACCGCCGGCTCGTGCTCATCCATGATGGCCAGGAGCTGGAGCACATCGGGACGGGGCCCCCACCGGGCCTCCGGCGTCGGCCGGACAGGCAGGTGCACGGCACTCAGAAGGGCCGCCGGGCTGCAGATGAAAAGCGCCAGGCCGCGTGGACGGGTTCCCATGGACCGCACGTACTCCCGGGCGACGCCGGCCTCGTCCTCCAGCGCCGCCACCTCATCCGCGCCGAGGCCGTCGAACAGCGGCCGGAGTGCGGCCGTGATCTGGGCACGCAGGTTCATCCCCGGGCCCGACGACGGATCCGTCGACAGATAGAGGCTGAGAACCCGGTCCGCTCC
>DATHVO010000122.1:0-5739 GCA_035461265.1 Longimicrobiales bacterium | reverse complement strand
CAGCGTGGCCGTCAGGGCCACCATCGCCAAGCCGATCCGCGGCCAGAGGCCCGGCACGGCCGCGGCCGCGGCCGCAGGGGCCATCAGGCAGGCGCACACGCCCGCCAGCGTCTGCGGCACCCACATGCGCCACAGGTCCTGCCAGCGCAGCAGCGCCAGCCTGTGCGTCGCGACGAACAGCAGCAGTGCGTCCGCCGCGACACGACACGTCCACGCCAGCGCCGCGCCCACGAGTCCCCAGTGCGTGATGAAGACGGTGGCGAGGACGACATAGGCCGGCAGCTCCAGCAGGTACAGCTTCGGCGGGATGTCCGGTCTGCCCGCACCGGCGAGGAGCGTAGCCGGCACGAACGCCGTCCCGTTGAGCAGGACGCCGAAGGAAAGGACGGTGAGCACCATGCCCGTCTCACGCGCATACTCCGCGTTGAGCCAGACGCGCAGGCCATCCTCGCCGAGGATCGCAAGGATTGCCGCGAGGGGGGCGATCCCGGCCACGATGTAGAGGACCGCCCGCGCCGCGGCTCGCGCCGCCCGCTCCCTCTCCAGGGATGCGGACCATGCACTGAACGCCGGGAACAGGGCCATCACCACGCTCACGGGCAGGATGAGGAGCCGCAGCGCCACCTCGAAGGCGGGTGTGTACAACCCCACGGCGGCCACGCCGGCGAGTGCTCCGAGCAGGAACCGGTCGAGGTAGACCAGGAGCGGGGCGAGTACACCGCCCGTCGTCTGCCATGCCCCGAACTTCAGGATGTCCACGACCCCGGGGCCGTCGGCCGGGGCACGGGCGCTGCCGTCGCCGATCACCTGAACACACGCCCACGCGTACACGGCCGTGCCCAGGGCACGCACGACGCCGAGGAGCAGCACGATGGCGACGAGTCCGCCGCCGAGAACGACGACGACGGCTGGCAGCGCGTACGTGGCGGAGGCGACGGGGATTCGGACGCGATTGACAATGTCGAACCGGTGCGCCGCCTCGAGAATGCCGCGGTATGCGGCGGACATCATGACCACCGGGATGCCTGCGGCCACGACGTACAGGACGGCGCGCAACTCGCCCTCGATGCCGGCCCCGCCGCCGAAGCGCGCCGCCACGAATGGTGCCGCCAGCGCCAGGGCGGCCCCGGAGAGCATGCCGAGGCCGAGTTGGACGCCGGCACCGATCCGCATGATCCGGCGAGCTTCGCCGGATGAGCCAGCCGCCAGCGCAGATGCAGCGAAGCGGGTGGTCGCCCGGCCCAGGCCCAGCTCCGCGAACAGGCCGAAAACCACCCACACCAGCCCGAGCACGCCGAACCGTGCCGTATCGAGCCGACCCACGAGCACCGGCATTGACACGAGTGCCACGAGCAGGGGAATGCCGATGCCCAGGAAGTTGCGCGCCGCGTTCCGCGCGAGGAGGACCGCCGTGATGGGAGGCGTCACGACGCGGGACCGTTCATTGCCCGGTGTCGGGTGCCGCGGTACACTGATGCAACTCGAAATCTGATGATCGCGACCTGACCATGAACTCGATTCACGCCCGCTCCCGGCGTCTCGCCACACTGCTCGCCGCCGGAGGTTTCCTCCTGCTGGCCGGCAACAGAGTGCACGCACAGCCCGCTGACCGCAAGGCGTGCGCCGTGGACAGCACGCGCATGGATATCATCGACGTCGCGGACCACTGGATGACCCGCGTGCGGATCGGGCAGCTGGCGGGCGAAGCGTCCGTTTCGTCCATGGCGATCCGCCGACCCTCCCTGGAGCGTGCCGCCGGCGCATGCGCGCACACTCGAACGGGCCCGACGGTGGCCATAGCCACCCTCCCCCTCCGGCTGCGCACGACGTACAACAGTGCCTACCCGGTAAACGTGAACAACGGGGTCTTATGGGCGGGCCGCGGCATCGGATTCGCCATGAGTGGTGGCGGCGAGGTCCGGCTGGGTCCGGTGAGCGCCGCCGTGTACCCGGTGGTCGCCTACCAGGGGAACCGCGCGTTCGAGCTGAAGAACGTCGGCATGTCGGACCGGTCGCCCTTCGCGTATGCCGGGAGCCGCGGCATCGACTGGCCACAGCGCCACGGTGCCGGCGATTTCATGACGCTCGATCCCGGCCAGAGTTATGTCCGCGTCGAGGGGTACGGCGCCACGATCGGCGTGTCCACGGAAAACCTCTGGCTCGGGCCGGCGCAGAGGATGCCCCTCATCATGGGAAGCTCCGCGCCCGGGTTCCCCCACGTGTTCCTCGGCACGACTCGTTCGCTTGACGTGAGGATCGGCAGCCTCGAGGCGCTCGCCTTCTGGGGCCGCCTGATGGAGTCCGACTACTTCGATGCCGAGCCGGACAACGATCGTACTCTCATCGCGGGGCTGTCGGCCGTCTTCGAGCCGGCCTTCGCACGCGGGCTCTTCGTCGGCGTGAACCGAATGTACCTGGCGGACATGGAAGGCGGCGACCTGACCCGCTACTTCATCGACCCGTATATCGACGTCCGTGACAACCCCATCGGCGACAATCAGCTCTTCTCGCTCTTCGCGCGGTGGGTCCTGCCCCGTTCGGGCTTCGAGGTGTATGCGGAATGGGCCCGGGAGGACCACTGGGGCGACTGGATCGATCTGCTCCGCGAACCCGACCACTCGCAGGCGTACATGCTGGGGTTCCAGAAGATCGGGCGCTGGGGCGACGCCCGGCTGCGGTGGTACGGCGAGTTGGCCCACCTGACGGCGTCCACGACCCTGCGGAGCGGGCGGGGCGTGGTGTCGTTCTACACGCACAGCGAGGTTGTCCAGGGATACACAAACCGGGGCCAGCTGCTGGGTGCGTGGATGGGGCCGGGCTCCGACGGGCAGGTGCTCGGCGTCGAGCGGATGACGCCGCGGCGGACGACGGGGCTCATGCTCGAGCGCGTTCGCTTCGACGCGGATGCGTATTACAACCAGTGGGCGCCATATTACGGCCAGAACGGGCACGACGTCTCCATCGGCGCTGCGATCAGGCACGTCGAGCAGGTGGGGCCCGTGAGCATCCATGCCGGGCTCGGCGCCGCTCGCCGCCACAACCGCAGCTTCGTCTACCTGGAGGGGCAGCAGCCGCCGGACTTCAGGGCCGAGACGAACGTGCAGCTCGACATCGACCTGAGGTGGACGCCCCGCATCGAGTAGGCAGTACGGCTGTCCGGGCGGGTGCGCAGCGGCCTGCGGCTATCCGGGGATCTGGAGGAAGGCCACGGACGAGCCAGGCACCGACCGGACGTCATGTCCCGACCGTCGCAATTCGGCGAGGAAGCGGGATACACCGTTCACACCCGCCCGCCCGTAGTCGTGCCACGCGATGATCCCGCCGGGCCTGCAGCAGCGGAGGGCGTTGCCGGTATCCGAGGCAACATACTCGTAGGAGTGCGCGCCGTCGATGAAGAACAGGTCGACGCGGCCGTGGTAGGGACTGTAGTCGAACGTCGCGCTGTCACCGAACAGGCACTCGATGCGGCCGGCTTCCGGTGTGCCAGCGAAGCAGTACTCCGCTGCCGACCGCGCGGCCGCGATGTGCATGCGGTCCAGCGGTGTCACACCCAGCACAGTCGCGCCGTCGGACCCGGCCTTCGGCAGGTCCAGCGTGAAGACACGGGCGTCCGGCGAGTTGAGGGCGAAATGGTACGCCATGAAACCGTTGAGCGTGCCGATCTCGAACACGGTGCGGGGCTGGAGGAACCGGCAGAGCAGGCACAGGGCAACGAGGTCGGCCGTGTAGGACGCCACCGGACCGGACCAGGCATCGTCATCCAGTCCGGCCAGCGTGATCTGCCTCGGTCCCATCCCGGGAAACGCGGCCGCCACCGACTGCTGCGGGAGTTCCCGGGCGCCGGACAGCGTCTTGTAGAGGAAGAGTGACTCCGAGGCGTAGTGCACCAGGCGCCGGGGCTCGCCGATGAGGCCCAGCGCTCGCAGGTTCCCGCCCACCAGGACGTTGCGCGCCGCGATCGCGCCCGTCCGCAGCCACCCCTTCATGTCCATGGACGCGGTCAGGCGTGCGGTTCGTAGTAGCCGCGCATGTACGAGCCGTAGTGCCGCTCCCGCTGCGGGTCTGCGTCGTTCAGGATGCTGCCCAGCACGGGCGCATTGACGGCGGCCAGCTGGTCGAAGGTGTAGGCAAGTGCAGTCTGTTGCGTCACGCCGGCCCGCGCGACCACCAGAACCCCGTCCGCGTGCCGCGACAGGACGGCGGCATCCGTCACCATATTCAATGGCGGCGCGTCGATGACGACGACATCGAACCCGTTGAGCGCCTCCGCCAGCAGGTCACCCATGCGGTCCGATCCCAGCAGTTCAGCGGGATTGGGTGGCACGGTGCCCGTCGTGAGGAGGCTTGGACGGTCGTCGCCACCGGTCTCCGTGACGACGGCGGCGTCCAGCGTGACCTGGCCGAGCAGCACGTTGGACAGGCCCGGCTCGCGGCGTGCGCCGAAGCTGTCGTGCAGGCGGCCGCGGCGCATGTCCCCGTCAATGAGCAGGCAGCGACGGCCCTGCTGTGCCATTGTGATGGCGAGGTTCGCGGCCGTGGTGGATTTCCCGTCGCCGGGTGCCGGACTCGTCACAACGATGGTCCGCGGTGCCTGGTCGAGGCGGGCGAACGTGATGTTCGTCCGCAGGCTGCGATACGCCTCGCCGACGCCGGGGATCGCCACGGCATCGAGGAGGCGCACGCCTCCGTGACCGTTCCCCAGGGCCGCGGGCTGCCGCAGGAAGGGGAACCGCCGGCCGTTCTGGACCGCGGCGTCGAGTCGCGGGATCGCACCCAGGACGGGGACACGCCCCACGAGCTGGAGCTCGTCGCGGGAATGGACCGTATCATCGATCTGCTCGCGGGCCACGGCCGACCCCACCCCGAGCACCATGCCGGCCATGAGCGCCAGGGCGAGGCTCAGCGGGACGTTGGGGCGGACGGGTCGCCGCGGGAAGACGGCGGGGTCGATGATGCGCACTGTCGGGTCATCCACCGCCGCCATGATCTCCGCTTCCTTCAGGCGGAGCTGCAGCGTGGTGTAGAGCTCCTCGGTGACGCCGGCCTGCCTGCGGAGCCGGGCGAGGTGGAGTTCCTGTTCGGGGATCTGCTGGAGCTGGCTGGAGAAGCCTGCCAGCGTCCGGTCCAGTCCCCGGACGTGCTCCGTGAGGCCGCCGAGGTAGGTCAGGGCGATGGTGCTGAGCTGCTCCTCGATCTGACGGATGCGGTACGTGGCCCACTGCACCTCGGGGTCGTCCACCGTGCGCCGGTCCAGCAGGGCCGCCCGGGCCGTCTCCGCCTGGTTCAGAGCGTTGACGAGCTCCGCCGCCGCGGGGTTGGTCAGGATGGACGGCAGCCCCAGCAGGGCCCGGAAGCTCGAGGGAGCGAGGGGATCGGTAGGAGCGCTGTCGAGATTGGACAGAACGTTCGAGACGGCCTGTCGTTCGATGTTCACGCGTTCCCGGTCCGCCTGCATCTCCGCCAGCCGCCGCACAGCCGCCTCGCTCTGCGCCTCGATGCCCAGCACTCCGAACCGCTCCTGGAACGTCCGCAGCTCCTCCTCCGTGGACGTAAGCTGCGCGTGCAGCAGCGCAATCTGCTCGGCCAGGAAATCACCCGTGCTGCGCGCCTCCTGCGTCCGCACGTTGTTGCGGCGGGATATGAACAGCCGGGCGATGAGATCGGGCACTTCCTGTACGAGGGGCGCGTCCTTGCCCTGGTACGCGACCCGGATGAGATCGGCCTCCCGGTTGGGACGCG
>DATHVO010000121.1:0-11460 GCA_035461265.1 Longimicrobiales bacterium | reverse complement strand
CCTTCGGGATCAGGGCCTTCAGGCGTTCGAGGTCCAGCGGCTTCGTAAGGTAGTCGTAGGCGCCGTGACGCATCGCCTCCACGGCGCTGGCGACTGTTCCCTTGCCCGTTATGATGATGATCTCGCTGTCGATGCCAGACTCGCGCATCTGCGCGAAGAGCTCGAGGCCGTCCATCTTCGGCATCTTGAGGTCGGCCAGGACGAGTCCGAAATCGCCCGAGGAGACCTTGTCCCACGCCTTGCGGCCGTCGGTGGCGGTGTCCACGTCGTACCCCTCCTCGGCGAGGAGCATCTGCAAACCTTCCGCGATGTGCCGCTCATCATCGGCGATGAGCACTTTAGGTAGACTGCTCATAGGATATTGTCTTTTCTACGTTTAGGGCATCGCCGAACGCGTGCCCCAGCAGATACAGTTTATCCCGTTGCGGGAGCGCCGGTCAAGCGACGGCGGCGTCGGCGGCACGGGCGCCGGGCGTCATACCGGGGCGGCCCGGGGCAGCCGGATGGCGACCCCGCCGGGGCGGCGGTCCACGGTGGCGCCGCAGGGATGGAGCAGCGCAGCCGCGATGGCCAGCGCCTCGTCGAATTCGGCGCCGGGCGGTCGAAGAGGGGGGGCGTCGGCTCCGGTGGTGGCCTGGACGACGACGGCCACGACGTCGTCCTCCTTGCTGCAACGGACGGAGAGCGTTCCGCCACCCTCTCCCAGGCACTCGTGGACGGCGGTGAGGAGGTTCAGGACGGCGAAGCGGAAGACATCGCGGCGCACAGCGACGAACGCGGAGGTCTGGCAGTCGGCCACGAATTCGTTCCGTGCGAGGCGGGTCTGCGCCTCGAGAAGGGGGAGCAGCTCGTCGAGGGCCGCCTCGAGTGGGAGGCTTGTGGCCTCGTCCCGCTCCGGCCGGATGAGCTGCAGCAGGCGCTCGACGAGGGCGTGCAGGCGCCTCACCTCGTGCTCAATGACGCCAGCGCGCTCGATCGCCCCGTCGGCGTCGCCCTTCGCGACGCGTACCTTGAGCACTTCCAGGTTGATGACGATGGAGTTGAGCGGGTTCTTGATCTCGTGGGCGAGGTCATCGGCGAGACGGCTCACCAGGGCGAACCGGTTCGCGCGAAGCTGATCCTCGGTAATGCGGCTGAGTTCCGATTCCACGTCCATCCCCGTATCCGGGCCACTGTCAGCGCGGACACCCTCTGCACGAAGCATTCCCGTCAGAGTGGGTCGGCAGCCGCCTCCTCCTTCACGCGGCTCCAGTAGGCGGGCTGCAGGACATCGGCAGCGGGGGTCTCGGCGGGCAGGGTTCGCCCGTCGAGCGTCCGGAACGGTACGATCCCGGCGGACGTCATGCTCGCGAAGATCTCGTCCGCCTCGTCCAGCACCGAGCGATCCCAGCGGCCTTCGCGCACAGCGAGACCGGCACCCGGGGCGAGTTCGACGAGGACGGCCCGGGTCACGCCCGCCAGCACGCCGACGTCGAGGGATGGCGTGAAGAGGGTGTCGCCCGTTCGCCAGAACACGTTCCAGGTCGGGCCTTCGCACACCCAGCCCCCGTCGCCGAGGAGGAGGGCATCGTCGGCGCCGGCCCGGGCGGCCTCAGCCCTGGCCAGGAGCGAATAGGTCCGGCCCAGGGCCTTCACATGGGCGGGAATGGCCGCGGGCGAGGGTCGGCGGGTGCCGGCTGTGATGACGTTCCAGCCGCGACTGCGCGCCACATCATGGTCCTGCGGCGGTTTCGCCGTCACGAGAAGCGTGGGCCCCTTCCCGGCACCGCGCGTGTACGTGACCCGTACGCTGGCGTCACGCAGCCCGTTACGGCGCGCGAGATCCCGGATGACGGCGTCCAGGTCTGCCGGGGGCCGGGGCAGCATCAGGGCGGCGGCGCTATCGGCGAGGCGGTCCAGGTGCGGCCCGAGGCGGAAGCATCCGCCGTCGTGGATGAGCGCAGTCTCGAAAACCCCGTCCGCGAACAGGAAGCCGCGGTCGTGTATGGAGAGGGTGGCATCCTCCTCGGGAATGAAACGCCCGTCGAGAAAGACGATCATCGAACGATGCGGCGAGGATCGGCCTCGACGGCCGGGGGCGAGTCGTAGCCCGGGCGTCCCATGATGGCGTAGGTGAGCTGCTTGCCCAGCTCGACGCCCGGCTGGTCGAGCGGATCGATGCCGTAGAGCGCACCCGCGTATACGGTGGCGATCTGGAGCATCATGAAGAGCTGACCGACCGCGTGGGCGTCCACCCGCGGCAGCTCGATGGTCATGTTCATGCGACCGCGGCTGGCCAGGGCGGCGGACGTGGCCTGTCGCTCGGCATCCAGCAGCTCGCCCATGGTCCTGCCGCCGAGGTAGCCCAGCTCGTCGATCTCCTCGTAGACGCGTGGAATGACGAGATCGGCGACGGCCTCCCGTGCGGTGAGGAACGTGATGGTCTTGTCGTACGGTCCTTCGATGTAGAGCTGGACCTGCGAGTGCTGGTCCGTGGCCCCCAGGGCCTTGACGGGCGTGGGACCGCAGTGGACGTCATCCCCGGCCAGCGTCCGCGCCTTGCCCAGGCTCTCTGCCCACATCTGCCGGAACCAGTCCGCCATGCCGAAGAGCCGATCCGTGTAGGCCATCATGACGTGGATGGAGGCACCGCGCTCCGTATCCGCCAGATACTGAAGAGCGGCGAAGACCGCGGCCGGGTTGTCGGTGAGCGTCGCGGTGCGGCAGCGCTCATCCATGTCGGCGGCGCCGGCGAGGAGGGCGTCAATGTCCACACCCGCGAGAGCCGCCGGCAGCAGGCCCACCGGCGAGAGCACGCTGAACCTGCCGCCCACGCCGGGCGGGACGGGGAGCGTGGCGATCCCCTCCTCATCGGCGATGCGTCGCAGGACCCCCTTGGCCGGATCGGTCGTGAAGATGAGGTGTCCGCGGTACGCGTCGTCGAGGGCGCCGCGGAGGTGCTCCCGCACGACCATGAACTGGGCCATGGTCTCGGCCGTCGCCCCGGACTTGCTCACCACGTTGTACAGCGTCCGGGCCGGGTCCAGGCGTTCCAGCAGCGGCCCGAACGTGGAGGGGTCCACGTTGTCCAGAACGTACAGCCGCGGGTAGTAGTCCCTCTGCTCATCCGTCAACTCGTTCCAGCCCGGCTTCAGGAGGGCATCGCGCAGCGCAATCGTGCCGAGGGCGGAGCCACCGATCCCGAGCACGACGACCGTGTCGAACGCCTGGCCAATCCCCTCGGCGAACGTGCGGATGCGGTCGACGGACTGCCGTTCGCGCGGCAGGTCGAAGAATGCCAGCTCGCCGGCGCCTCGCCGGCGCTCCACGTCCGCGTGTACCTCGCCGAACCGGCCGGCAATTTCTTCCAGGCCGGTCACGTCAATGGCGCCGGGGCCGGTGACGGCAGTGAGCATGCGGTTGTAGTCGAGGACGAGGCGATCGCTCATGGCATCAACGGTGCTTGAGGGTCAATCCGGGACGGCGACCACCAGGCCGTCGTAGGCCGGACGGACGTCGGGCGGCAGTGCGGCGGCCAGGGTGTCGTGCCTGAGCCGATGCGTCAGGTGCGTCAGGAAGGTGCGCCCCGCGCCCAGGTCGCGCGCCATGGCAACGGCCTCCTCCACGTTGAAGTGGGTAGGGTGCGGGTGGCCGAACCAGAGGGCATTGAGGACGAGGACGGGTACGCCCCGAAGGATGTCACGGGCGTGGTCGGGGATGGTCTTGGCGTCCGTGATGTAGCCGAGTCCTCCTGAACGGAAGCCGTAGACGCGGGTGTCACCGTGGGGCACCTCGATGGCGTGCATCGTGAACCCCGCCACATCCACCACGTCGTCCGCCCGGAATTCCGTGAGGGCGATCTCGGGCTTCGACGTTCCCTCCGGCGGCTGGTAGTCCGAATCGAAGATGTAATGGAACTTGCGTCGCAGGGAGAGCGCGGTGACCGGGTCGGCGAATGCCGGCAGGTGCTGCCGGCGGCGCACCGAAAACACGCGCAGGTCGTCGATGCCGTGCGTGTGGTCCGCGTGGTCGTGGGTGTACCAGACGGCATCGATGCTGCTCACCCCGGCCGCGAGCAGCTGCTGTCGCAGATCCGGGGGGGTGTCGATGAGGACGCGGCGGTCGCCGTCGTCGCTCTCGAGCAGCGCAGAATGGCGGGTTCGTCGGTCCCTGGGGTCGCCTGACGTGCAGGTTGCGCAGTCGCATCCCACGACGGGGATGCCGAAGGAAGTGCCGGTGCCCAGAAACCGGAGCCTCACAGCTCCTCGACGCGCAGCAGGTTGGTGGTCCCCCGGACGTGAAACGGCACGCCGGCGGTCACGACGATGCGCTGACCGGCCTCCGCCAGCCGGTTTGCGAGAAGGTACTCCCGCGCCGCCGCGAGCATGTTGTCGTAGTTCACCTCGGCTTCGCACATCACGGGCCGGACTCCCCAGACGAGGGCGAGCTGGCGCCATGTCGTCTCGCGGTCGGTGACGCCCAGGATCGGGACCGGCGGGCGGTAGCTCGACACCAGGCGTGACGTGCTGCCCGTCCGGGTGAAGGTGACGACGGCGGGCGCGCCAAGCAGGCGCACCGCTTCGACCGTGGCCGCCGCGATGGCATGTTCCGTCGGCGTCGCCCCGATGCGCAGGCGCTGGAGCATGGGCATGTCGTACTTCGGCCCTTCCGCGAAATCGGCGGTACGCTCGATTTCGCCCGCAATCCGCGCCATGGCTTCCACGGCGAGGAGCGGGAACCGGCCCATGGCCGTCTCGCCGGACAGCATGACCGCATCGGTACCGTCGAAGATGGCATTCGCCACGTCGCTGGCTTCTGCGCGAGTCGGACGGGGATACTCGATCATCGACTCGAGCATCTGGGTCGCAGTGATCACGGGCCTGCCGTACAGGTTGGCCAGCTGTATGATCCGTTTCTGGGCGATGGGTACCTGTTCGAACGGAAGCTCGACGCCGAGGTCGCCGCGGGCGACCATGACGGCGTCGGTGAGCGCCAGGATGGGCTCGATGTTCTCGAGAGCCGTGTCCTTCTCGATCTTCGCGACGATCAGGGCATCGCTGGAGATGCGTGAGCGGAGGTCCCTGATGTCGTCGGGACGCTGCACGAAGGAGAGGCCCACGTAGTCGACGCCAATGCCGAGGGCGAAGTCCAGGTCGGCGATGTCCTTCTCCGTCAGGGCAGGGGCACTGACACGGATGCCCGGCAGGTTTATTCCCTTGTTCGACCTGAGCAGCCCGCCCCGGGCCACGCGGCACATCACCCGTGGATGCCGGACCTCCGCCACGCGCAACTCCATTATCCCATCGTCGAGGAGTACGCGGCTGCCCGGCTGAACGTCGCCGGCCAGGCCGGCGTATGTCGTTGGAATCTCATCACCGGCGGCGATGGCCTCTGGCGCGAGGACGACCAGGCTGCGGTCCCTGAGGTCGATGGGCTCCGGGATCGAGCCGATGCGGATCTTGGGGCCCGCCAGGTCGGCCAGTACGGCGAGGGGCTTGCCCACGGTCACGGCCGCTTCCCGCACCCATTCGATGACCTGTCGATGGGTCTCATGGTTGCCGTGGGCGAAGTTCAGCCGGACGACATCCACCCCGATCTCGGCCAGTGCATGAACCTTGTCCGCTGCCGCACTGGCGGGGCCGATGGTTGCAACGATCTTGGTCCGCACTTCACTTCCCGGTGGAGGCTGGCGCCGGCATGGCCGGGCGATCCCGCGCGCGGTTCCGATGCCGCGCGTGTTGACGCGGACGGCGGAGTCGGCGATTCTGTCGCGTCATCGTACGGGCGGGCGGCGTCCAGCGCAAACGTCTCCGGCCGTTCCGCGAACACGTGCTGCCGGATGTGCTGATGGAGCTGATCGGGAACAGGAGCGGCCTCGCGGCCATCGCCGAAACGGTGGCCGCCGAAGCCCTGTTCGCGGCGGATACGGAGGCTGCCGGCTACCATCGCTATCATGACAGGATCTGCCTCCTCCAGATCTCAACCCGCTCGGACACGTTCCTCGTCGACACACTCGCCCTCGAGAGTCTAGCGGAGCTCGAGCCATTCTTCAGCAGCCCTGAACACGAGGTCGTCTTCCACGACGCCGACTACGACCTCCGCCTCCTCGCGCGTGACTACGGTATCCGTGTGGGCGGGCTCTTCGATACCAAGCTCGCCGCACAGCTCATCGGCGAGCCGTCCATCGGGCTGGGCGCTCTCGCGGCCAAGTACCTCGGCGTCCACCTCGACAAGAAACACCAGCGGGCGGATTGGGCCCAGCGGCCGCTGCCGCCGGGGATGCTGGCATACGCCGCCGAGGACACGCGCCACCTCCCCGCCCTGCGGGATCGCCTGCACGAGGAACTGGAGCGGGCCGGCCGGCTGCACTGGGCCGCGGAGGAGTTCCGGCTGCGGGAAGATGCCCGGCCGGAGCCCGACGAGGGGGGCGAGGGGTATCTCCGGCTGAAGAACACGCGGGACCTCGATCCCCGTCAGATGGCGGCGTTACGGGAGTTGCATGCATGGCGGGATGACGTGGCGTCACAGCGCGACGTTGCGACGTTCCGTGTGGTGGGCAACGACGTTCTGATCGCAGTGGCCCGGGCGCTGGCGGGAGATGCCCGGCGGGTGGCCCGGACGGAGGGCGTTCCGAATGCGATCGCGGACCGGCACGGCGCGGCGATGGCCGCCGCCGTTCAGCGGGCCCTGGACCTGCCCGAGTCCGATTTGCCGCGCAGGGCGCGTGTCCCGCGGCGTCCACCACCGGACCCGGAGTTCGAGAACCTGGTGGAACGGCTGAAGCGGGCGCGGGATGCCGCGGCGGAGGAGCTGGCGATGGAGCGGGGATTCCTGATGCCTCGCGACCAGCTGGAGGACGTCGCCCGACTGCGGCCCGGGACGGCCGCCGATCTCATGCAGGTCCCCCACATGCGCAGCTGGCAGGTGGAGGCCCTGGGAGCCAGGCTCCTGGGGGCAGCGGGCGAGTAGGGCGTCAGCCCTGCCAGGGATCGAAGCCGAAGGTCAGATAGTCGTTGGGCTTGCCGTCGGCCCCCTCGATGGCCTCGTCGATGGCCTTCAGTGTGTCTTCCGCTTCCCCGGCCCCTGCTGCAGCGGCCCGGATGGATTGGAGGAGGGACCGGATTTCCTTCGGCCGGAGCAGGACATAGGCGCGTGGCGTCACGTCGCTGCCGCGGGGCAGAATCACGAGGTCGACGAGGTCCGTCTCCTGCGATATCTTCCACACGTCCGTCGTCTTCTTGAGGAGCTTGTCGGCGGTCTTGACGTCGGTGTGGAGGGTGCGGACCATGCGCTGCGCCTCCCGGTCGCCGGCCTCGGCCCGCTGGCGGGACAGTCGGCGGCCCAGCGCCTCGGCCGAATCGTCCTCGCGCTTCTCCGCAGTGCGGGACAGCAGCTCGCCGACGTAGGCGTAGATCCCGAGGACGAGGGGGACGGGGTCCAGTACGATCCGCATCAATGGGCCTCCAGCGGGTTGAATGTCGGGCCGCTCCCGGCGGCGGCCTCAAAGGATGGAGAGTTGCAATCGGTGCGTCAATCGGAGGGGCGAATGAAGCTACGGAGCGGTACCGGGCGGTTGTGGATCGCGGTGACGGCGGTGGTGGGGTTGGCGGGCTGCAAGGACTCGGGCCTGCCCGACCGCAACCTGCCCATCGACCAGGCCCGGCACCGGGAGTTCGGCTACCCCGCATACCAGCCCACGGCGGACAACCCGCCGGTGGCCCACGCCGGGCGGCACTGGATCCGCTCCCTGCCCCTGGAGTCCATTCCGGCCGGCCTCCTCGAGCCGGTGGGCGGTGCGGACGGCTTGCAACTCTATGCGCTACGTGGTTCCCGCCCGCCGTACACTCGCCTCTACACACCTATCGGCGAGGACCGCTGGGCGCCTCTGCTGCGCCTGAACTGACCGGGACGCGCCTGCCTCGCGGCACCGCGCCGCCCGTGGACGCGGACCCCTCGTGCGGAGCGCGGGGGTGCCGCATTGCCGCTGGACGGGTGCCATGCCGCTGATGCTGCTCCAGGCCGCGACGGGTATGTTGCAGCAGAACCCGCTCATTGCGGCCGCCACCATGTTCGGTGCGGGGCTGCTCACCAGCCTCACGCCGTGCGTCTACCCCATGATCCCCATCACCGCGGGCATCATCGCGGGCACGGCGGGCCCGGATGCCAGCCGTCGGCGGATCGTCGCACTCACCCTCACCTACGTGTCGGGGCTCGCCCTCCTCTACGCACTGCTCGGGCTGCTCGCCGGCCTGACCGGGACGCTGTTCGGGACCATTTCCGCGAGCCCGTGGGCGCGGTTTGCCATCGGGAACCTCCTGCTTTTCTTCGGTCTCGCCATGCTCGACGTCTTCACCATCAGCGCGCCCCAGCGCCTGGCTGCGTGGGCGGGCGGCCTGGGCGGCGGATCGTATCCGGGGGTCTTTCTCCTGGGCGCTACATCGGGGATCGTGGCTGCGCCTTGCGGTGCCCCCGCATTCGCAGCCGTGCTGACGTGGGTCTCCACCACCGGCAGTCCGACCCTCGGCTTCATCTACCTGTTCGTGTTTTCCCTGGGGATGACGGCGCTGCTCGTGGCGGTGGGCGTATTCTCGGGCGGGCTCGCCCGCCTTCCCCGGTCGGGACGCTGGATGATCTGGATGAAACGCGCCGCGGGGATACTCCTCATCGCAATGGCGCAGTACTATTTCATACAGACGGGGATGGTACTGTGACTGCGGGCTGCCGAGGGGGCCGGATGAACGAAAATCGCGGATACCGTTACCGGATCCGGCTCGCAGGCATGGTGGCCGCCCTGCTCCTGGCCGGCGCCCCGCTGGCGGGCGCCCGGGCGGCCGGCCAGGACGTGGGCATTCCGGTGGGCTCGGTTCCGGAAGCGGCACAGCTGGAGGATCTGGACGGCGCGGCGGTGGACCTGACGGACTACATCGGGCGGAAGCCGGTCCTCATCCAGTTCTGGGCGACGTGGTGCCCGCTGTGCGCGGCGCTGGAGCCCGGGTTCCAGGCAGCCCGGCGGCAGTACGGCGACGCTCTCGACATCCTGGTCATCGCCGTGGGTGTGAATCAGACCCCGCGGAGCATCCGGAGGCACACGGAGCGGCACGCACCGCCGGGTCGCGTCCTCTTCGACAGCAGGGGTCGGGCAGCCCGGGCGTTCAAGGCGCCCACGACATCCTACGTCGTTGCCCTGGATTCCCGTGGGCGCGTGGTCTATACAGGCGTGGGAGCGGACCAGGACATTGCGAGAGCGGCGGCGCTCGCGATGAGCTCACGCTAACGGAAGGACGCCGTCGGCGGCGCCCGCCGGGAAGTGGTCTCCGCCGGCGGGGCGTGCAGAGTCAGTGCTCGTCCGTCGGCTGCAGGCGGGCCACCGCCTCGGCCAGTTCCTCGTACGCCTCGGGATCGATCTCGCGGAAGGGCACCGCCCGATATGCGATCCGCCCGTCCGGACCGACGACGAACAGGTTTCGGTTCGACAGTCCGGGCCGGCCGGCGAGGGCGCCGTACATACGGGCGACGGTGACGTCCGCGTCGCTGGCCATCAGGAACTGGAAGTGGTCGTCCCGCGCCCAGGCGGCCAGCTCCTCAATGGGGTCCGCGCTGATGGCGATGAGGACGACGTTCTGCCCGTTGTTGAAGATCTGCGCGTACTGATCACGGTACGCGTGCATTTGGATCGTTCAGCCGCGGGTCCGTGCCCTGAAGAAGAAGGCGAGCACCACGGTCTGGCCGGCGTAGTCGCTCAGGCGGACTGAATCCTCGAGTACGCCATGGCGGACACCGCCGGGCAGGGCGAAGTCGGGAGCAAGGGCACCGATTTCGAGGGGCGGCGTGGTTTCCACTTCCTGAGCCGCGGCTCGGCCGGTGCCCACGGCACCGACACCCGCGACGACTGCGGCGATGAGAACGGGACGGATCAGACGCATGCGATACACTCCGGTGAGGTACCCGCCCAAGATGGTACGGCCACGGCTGGCGGGCAACGCCAGTCGTGCCGGCCGACCGGTCCGGGAGCGGGCCTCCGCGTGAGCGGGGAGGCGGCGGCCACACCGCTCTCGGGCGTACGGGTTCTGGAACTCG
The DNA here is from genome assembly GCA_035461265.1 of Longimicrobiales bacterium. Classification (GTDB taxonomy): domain Bacteria; phylum Gemmatimonadota; class Gemmatimonadetes; order Longimicrobiales; family RSA9; genus SH-MAG3. The sequence continues at coordinate 1,404 of DATHVO010000121.1, read as the reverse complement.
CCCAGAACCTCGCCGGTCCGTACTGCTCCTGGATCCTGGCCCGGCTCGGGGCGAGCGTCATCAAGATCGAGCGGCCCGGCGACGGGGATGTGGCCCGCAGCTGGGGCCCGCCCTTCGTGGGCGGCGTGGGTACCATCTTCGCCGCCGCCAACCGTGACAAGCGCAGCGTCGCGCTCGACATCACCACGCCCGCTGGCCGGGACGCCCTCCGCGACCTCATCGCCGGTGCCGACGTACTCATTGAAGCCTTCCGGCCGGGCACGTTCAGCCGCCTCGGTTACGACTACGAAACCGTCCGCGGGTGGAACCCGCGAATCCTGTACTGCTCCGTCCTGGCGTACGGCGAGGACGGTCCCCTGGCGGAACTGCCCGGATATGATCCGCTCATGCAGGCCCATGCCGGCCTGATGTCCGTGACGGGCCCCGCAGATGCCCCGCCGTCGAGGGTCGGCACATCCATTGTCGACATGGGGACCGGGATGTGGCTGGCCATCGCGGTACTGGCGGCCCTGCGCGATCGTGACCGGACGGGTCGGGGGGCACGGCTGAGCACGGCGCTGTTCGATTCCGCCCTCGCATGGAATGCGTACCACCTCGCCGGCTGCATCGAGACCGGGGAGGCGCCGCTGCGCATGGGCACGGAGCTGCCGATGATCGCGCCGTACGGTGCCTTCCCCACCTCGGACGGCCAGCTCATGGTGGCTGCGGCGAATGACGGGCTCTTCCGCCGCCTCTGCGCCGCGCTTGGCCTTCATCAGCTGGCGGACGACACGGATTTCCTGGACAACCCGTCCCGCGTCGCAGGACGTAATGTGCTCAACGCCCGCATCGCAGGTGCCACGGCGGGCTGGACGACGGAGGACCTCCTCCGCCGACTGCGGACAGCCGGCGTCCCGTGCGCACCCATTCTGGACGCGGCCAGCGTCATCGCGGATCCACAGACCGCGGCCAGCGGGATGATCGTGCGGGACGACGGGCCGGCCGCAACGCCGCTGCCGCTGCGCTGGGATGGCGTCCGGAGCGGTGTCGGTCCGCCACCCCCTGCCCTGGGCGAGCACACCGCCGAGGTTCTGGCGGAGCTGGCTGCCCGGCGCGGCCGGCCGGCGGGCTGATCACGGGCGGTCCGCGAGTCCGAGCCGCATCGGGTCCAGCCGGCTACCTCCGACCGACCTTCTACCCCAGGCCGTGGTAACGTCTGCGGAAACGGACGAGGGGTTGCTCGGCGCCGACGGTGGCGTCCTTGACCTCCGCCGTGATCAGTGTGTGATCGCCGGCTCGACTGACCTCGTGGACGGAGCAGGTGAGCGCCGCGACTGCATCGCGCACGCGGGGCGGCGTTCCCGGGAGAAACGGATCCGGCCCCACCGGAAACGGATCGGCGAACACCGTTGCGAGTCGTCCCTG
>DATHVO010000120.1:0-6453 GCA_035461265.1 Longimicrobiales bacterium | reverse complement strand
CTCCGGGCCGCTCCACGTCTCCAGTGATGCCCGCTTCCGGCCGTACCCCATGATCTGCATCACGCGGTGGTGGATCGCCACCATCCCCTTCGCCACCGCGTCGCCCGCGTCCTGAATCGGCCCGGCCCCGACGTCCACCGCGATGATCCGGTCCGCACCCCGCGCCGCCGCGCGATCCAGCGGGAGCGCGTCGCACACCCCGCCGTCCACGTAGTGCCGGCCCTCCACCAGGGCCGGAGGATAGAAGACGGGCAGGGCACAGGAGGCGTACACTGCCGCGGCCAGCGGGACACCTTCACGGTCACCCCCGCCGAACCACTCCTGCGCCCCCGTGGACAGGTCCACCGCGTTGACGGACAGCGGGAGCGCCAGCTCGGCAAACGTGCGGACCGGAAGCACGGACTCGATGTAGGCCTGGAACGCGTCGCCCCGGAAGACGCTCGGCTGCCGGATCCCGTTGAAGAGCACGGCCCACCGGTTGAGCGGCGCCACATCCGCCTTCTGGAGAGAACGCGCCAGGGCCGCCAGCCGCTCGGGTTCGAGGCCGGCGGCAATGCAGGCGCCCACAAGGGCGCCGATGCTGGTGCCCACGATCTCCGACACCCGTACCCCGGATTCCAGGATGGCCCGCCAGGCACCCACATGGGCCAGCCCCTTCATCCCGCCGCCCCCCAGCACCAGGATCACACGCCCCTCAGACACTCGACCTCCGCAATGCCCTGATTTCAGCCTGCCGCATGCTGCAATTCTCGCGCGAAATCGCCCGGCCGCAACCGCCTCCGTTCCCTTGACACCCCCGCAGGTGCCGGGTAGCTTCCGTTGAGATCAAGAATCATTCTTGAATTGTGCCCAGCGCCAGAACCCGGACGGTCAGGAGACATGAACGAGCCACTGCTGAAGATAGAGAATCTGCACGCCGTCGTGGCGGAGGATGGGAGTGAGATCCTGCGTGGTGTGGACCTCGAGCTGAACACGGGCGAGGTCCACGCGATCATGGGCCCGAACGGATCGGGCAAGAGCACGCTGGCGAAGGTGCTGAGCGGCCATCCGGGCTACGAGGTGACGGACGGCTCCGTGACGTACCGGGGCGACGACCTGCTCGAGCTGGAGGTGGACGAGCGGGCGCGGGCCGGAATCTTCCTGGCGTTCCAGTACCCGGTGGACATACCGGGTGTCTCGATTGCGAACTTCCTGCGGACGGCGGTGCAGGCGAACCGCCCCGGTGAGGAAGTGGACATATTCGATTTCCAGGAGGAGCTGCTGGACAGGATGCAGCTGCTGGAGATGGACCCGGTGTTCGCGGAGCGGTCAGTGAACCAGGGGTTCAGCGGCGGCGAGAAGAAGCGGAACGAGATCCTGCAGCTTGCGATGCTGCGGCCTGCACTGGCGGTTCTGGACGAGACGGACTCGGGCCTCGACATCGATGCGTTGCAGGTGGTGGCTGCGGGCGTGAACAAGCTGAAGGAGGACCGGCCGGAGATGTCCGCGCTGCTCATCACGCACTACCAGCGCCTTCTGAACTTCATCAAGCCGGACCACGTGCACGTGATGATTGCGGGGCGGATCGTGCGTTCGGGCGGGCCCGAACTGGCCGAGGCGCTGGAGGCGGGCGGCTACGAGGCGTACCGCGGCGAGACCGCGGGCGTCTGACGAACGGAGATCTGACATGCCAGAGAACGAGACGGTAACCGGGCTTGGCCTGGAAGAGTACAAGTACGGCTTCGTCACGGAGGACAAGCCGTTCTTCAAGGCGCGCCCGGGTCTGGATGAGGATATCGTCCGGGAGATCTCGGCGCACAAGCAGGAGCCCGAGTGGATGCTCGAGTTCCGGCTGAAGGCGCTGAAGGTCTATCGCGCGAAGCCGATGCCGACGTGGGGCGGCGACCTGACGCAGCTCGACCGCGTGCTGGACGAGATCTACTACTACCTCCGGCCGCAGGAGAAGATGGAGCGGTCGTGGGACGACGTCCCGCAGGAGATCAAGGACACGTTCGAGAAGCTCGGCATCCCGGAGGCGGAGCGTAAGGTCCTGGCGGGTGTGGGCGCGCAGTACGAGTCCGAAATGGTCTACCACTCCCTGAAGAAGGAGTGGGAGGACAAGGGAATCATCTTCGAGAGCATCGAGGACGGCCTCCGACTGTACCCGGAGCTCTTCCGGGAGCACTTCTCCACGGTGGTCCCGGTCTCGGACAACAAGTTCGCGGCGCTCAACTCCGCAGTCTGGTCCGGCGGCTCCTTCGTCTACATCCCGAAGGGCGTGAAGGTGGACATCCCGCTCCAGGCCTACTTCCGCGTCAATGCGGAGCGCATGGGCCAGTTCGAGCGGACGCTCATCATCGTGGATGAGGGGGCGGAGGCCCAGTACATCGAGGGCTGCACGGCGCCGGTCTACACGACGGAGTCGTTCCACTCCGGCGTCATCGAGATCATCGTCAAGCCGAACGCCCGCTTCCGGTATGTGACGATCCAGAACTGGTCGAACAACATGTACAACCTCGTCACGCAGCGGGCGATGGTGCACGAGAACGCGACCATGGAGTGGCTGGACGGGAACCTGGGCTCGAAGCTGACCATGAAGTATCCGAGCTGCTACCTCGTCGGTGCCGGGGCGCACGGCGAGATCCTGTCCATCGCGTATGCCGGCGACGGCCAGCACCAGGACACGGGCGGCAAGGTCGTGCATGCGGCACCCCACACCACGTCCCAGATCATCTCGAAGTCCATCTCGAAGGGGACGGGCCGGGCGACCTATCGCGGGCTGTGCAAGATATACGAGGGGTCGGAGTCGGCGAAGTCGAACGTGGAGTGCGACGCGCTGCTGCTGAACGAGACATCGCGCACGGACACGTTCCCGTACATCGAGATCGAGGAACAGAGCGCGTCGGTAGGACACGAGGCCACGGTGTCGAAGATCGGCGCGGAGCAGCTTTTCTACCTCATGAGCCGGGGTCTGGCGGAGGACGAGGCAGCGGCGATGATCGTGCGCGGGTTCATCGAGCCCATCGCTAAGCTGCTGCCGCTGGAGTATGCCGTCGAGCTGAACCGTCTCATCGAGCTGGAGATGGAGGGGTCGGTCGGATGAGTGTGGCAGTGATCGAGGGCGTGAATGCCGTGTTCAATCGCGAGGCGTTCGACGCCCGTAACGAGACCGGTCCCGGCTGGCTCCGGGAGTGGCGTCAGGCCGCGTGGCAGGCGTACGAGGAGCTGCCGCTGCCGACGACGCAGCTGGAGGAGTGGCGCTATACCGATCCGAGCCGGTTGAAGTGGGATACGGTGGGCCTGGCAGCGGATGCCGCCGTGGCAGCGCCGGATCTCGAGAGGGAGTGGCTGGCCGGGCGCAGCGCGTCCATACGCGTCATGCAGGTGGGCACGCGCATCGTCGATATCCAGCAGGACGAGTCGCTCCGCGCGAAGGGCGTGGTGGTGGCGGACCTTGCCGTGGCGGCGGCCGAGTTCGGTGGCCTGGTGCGCGACCACCTGGGCCGGGCGATCCCGGCGGAGACCGGCAAGTTCGCGGCGCTGAACGCGGCGTTCTGGGATGCGGGCCTTTTCATCCACGTGCCGCGCGGCGTGCGCATCGACGAGCCGATCCGCATCCTGCGCCACGTGCAGCAGGGCGGCGCCGCCTCCTTCCCGCGTACGCTGGTCGTCGCGGAGGACGGCAGCCATGTCGGCGTGGTGGAGGAACTGGATTCGCCGGACTTCGACGACGCCACGTTCGTGTGCGGCGCGGTCGAGGTCATTGCCGGCAGCGCGGCCAACGTGCAGTACGTCACGCTCCAGCGGTTCGGTCGCAACGTCCATTTCATGTCCACGCAGCGGACCATCGCCGGACGCGATGCGAACGTGGACACGCTCGTGGTGAACCTCGGCGCCACCGTCGCCCGCGTGGAGCTGGCGGCGTCGCTGGAAGGCCCGGGCTCCCGGAGCGACATGCTCGGACTGTACTTCGGCCGCGGCGACCAGCACTTCGACCATAGCACGCGGCAGGACCACGCGGTGCCGCACGCGTCGAGCGACCTGCTGTACAAGGGCGCACTCACGGACGCGTCCCGGGCGATCTTCCGCGGCCTCATCCGAGTCCACCCGAAGGCCCAGCGGACGGACGCGTACCAGACCAACAGGAACCTCATCCTGTCCCGCGAGGCCGAGGCCGTCTCCCTGCCGAACCTGGAGATCGAGGCGGACGACGTGCGCTGCTCACACGCGGCGACCGTCGGCCAGCTGGACGAGGAGGAGCTGTTCTACATCATGACGCGGGGCATCACCCGACAGGACGCGGAGCGGCTGGTGGTCTTCGGGTTCTTCGGCGAAGTCCTGGACCGGCTGCCTCTGCCGGGCGTAGTGGAGGAACTGCGTCAGGCCATCGCGGAGCGCATCACGCGATGAGCGTCGCGGAACAGCCGGCGGCCGGCTTCGTCCGCGTGGCATCGCTTGAGGACGTCCCGCCGAACACGCTCCTGCATGTGGAGCTCGAGGGTCAAATGGTCTGCCTGGCGAATGCGGATGGCCATATCTACGCGTTCCGCGACAACTGCACCCATCGTGACTTCCCGCTGTCGCAGGGAGAGATCGAGGATGGCACGGTTACCTGCGCATGGCACGGCGCGAGCTTCGAGATGAAGAGCGGCCGCGCCACTCGCCTGCCGGCGGTGAAACCGGTGCGCACCTACGAGGTGCGCGTGGAGGACGATGAGATCCTCATCGACCTCAGTGACTGACCTGGCCACCACGGCTGCGCCGTACGATGTGGCCGCCGTCCGCGGCGAGTTCCCGATCCTGTCGGGGAGCACCGGGGATGGGCGGCCCCTCGTCTATCTGGACAATGCAGCGACATCCCAGAAGCCGCGTGCGGTCATCGATGCGCTGACCCGGTACTATGAGCGGGACAACGCGAACGTCCATCGCGGCCTCTACGACCTCTCCCGCCGCGCGACGGAGGCATACGAGCGCGCCCGCCATCGCATGGCCCGCTTCGTCAACGCGCCCTCCGCGGAGGAAGTCGTCTGGCTGAGGGGGGCCACGGAAGCCATCAACCTCATCGCCCAGTCGTGGGGCGCCGCCAACCTGCGTCCGGGCGACGAGATTGTCCTCACGCTGCTGGAGCACCACTCCAACATTGTGCCGTGGCAGCTCGCCGCGGAACGTGCCGGCGCGAGAGTCCGCTTCGTGGACATCGACGACCAGGGCCGCATCCGCATGGACGAGCTTGCCGCCACGATGTCGGAGCGTACGCGCATCGTCTCTGTCGGCCACGTCTCCAATGCCATCGGCACCATACATCCTATCCGCGAGATCGTGGACCTGGCCCACGCCGCCGGCGCCATCGTCGTGGTGGATGGTGCCCAGGGCGCGCCGCACCTGAAGGTGGACGTGCAGGCGCTGGGTTGCGATTTCTACGCGCTGTCCGGCCACAAGATGTGCGGGCCCATGGGCATCGGCATCCTGTGGGGCCGACGGGAGCTGCTGGACGCCATGGCGCCGTACCAGGGCGGCGGCGAGATGATCGACGTCGTGACCACGGAAGGGTCGACGTACAAGCGTGCGCCCCACCGGTTCGAGGCGGGCACACCCAATGTCGGCGGGGCCATCGCCCTGGCGGCGGCAGCCGACTTCCTCGACGGCCTAGGCCACGACGCCCTGTGGGCGCATGAGCAGGAGCTGACGCGCTACGGCCTCGAGCGCCTCGGCGCGGTCGATAGCCTGCACGTCTTCGGGCCGCAGGACCCGGCGGAGCGGACCGCCGTCTTCTCGTTCCGCCTCGACGACGTGCACCCCCACGACGTTGCCACCATCGTCGATGCCGAGGGCGTCGCGGTCCGGGCCGGTCACCACTGCTGCCAGCCCCTCATGCGGCGGCTGGGCGTACCGGCGACGACCCGGGCGTCGTGCTACCTCTACAACACGACGGACGAAATCGACCGCCTCGCGGAGGCCCTCGTCCGGGCCCGCGACATCTTCGGCTAGAGCCGCCATCACTCGACCGGCGCCGGCATCGCGGCCGGGGACCGCACCTTCGCCCCTGCTCCAACAGTCCTCGTCGCGTCGGGATCGCGGCCGGGGACCGCACCTTCGCCCCTGCTCAAACAGTCCTCGGAGCGTTGCTCCTGCGGAACTCGCAGGTGGCGAAGGCGCGGTCCCCGGCCGCTTGTTGCGGTGCGGGAGGTGGCGGTCCAGGCGAAGGTGCGGTCCCCGGCCGCTCGGCGCGGTGCGGAGGGTGGCGATCCGGGCGGAGGCGCGATCCCCGGCCGCTCGCCGCGATGCGGGCGGTGGCGGCATGCAGGACGCGGTGCACCGTGCCGGGCACAGGCCGTCGCGCGCGGACAGCTGCGAACCAGACCGGCGATCCGTGTGGCGCCCGCGCGATCACGCCGCGGCAGCGATGCGCGCGGCGCAGGAGCGAAGCTCCGAGGACTGTTCGAGGACCCGTGAACAGGGGCGCTCGCCCGCCCG
>DATHVO010000119.1:0-9245 GCA_035461265.1 Longimicrobiales bacterium | reverse complement strand
CCACGACCGCTCCTCTCGACTCCCTCCGCCGTTGCCTCCGCCAGTCCGATCGGGTTGCGCCATCGCCGGCAGCACGTCCGCCGCCACCGTTATGCACAGTAAACCGTGGATAACCCGGCATGCGACTGTGGAAATGATGTGAGGAAATGCATGAAATCTGTGAATTGAAAGTGTTACACAAGCTGAAGTGGAGGCGGCGCAGGAGGATGCAGAAGGTCCCCCAATTCCGGTTTCCGACCTAACTGGGTCGTAATCGTACAACCTGTTGTCACGCAACGATTTGGGTGTATCGGTAATATGCTTGACCGTGCTCGCCGCAGACATTATCCTTCTGTCAGACGTCAGCAGCCGAGCGGCACTCGCGGAAGCTGACGTCGTTGCCGGAAGCGACGGCTTCCGGTGACTGCTCGCGGGGCGTTCGGATGCCGGCGAGCCGGCTGCGAGGTAACTGGCCGCAGTCGAAAGCCCAGGGCCATGGGCACCCGAGCTACAGGCCGCTGTAGCGCGGCAAGAGAGCAGGATCCGGCACGTCGCAAGACGGCACCGAACAGACGGAACCTGAAGCTCTCGCCAGTGAACCGAAGCCCCCGGTATCGCGGATTCGTCCGAGATGCCGGGGGTTTCGTGCATCGATGACCAGCCCGTGTTGTGACCCGCCCGCGTTCAGCGCAGGGTGTCGCGGTGCTCGAGGGTGTCACGACCCAGATCCGGGTTGCGGATCGTGTCCTCGGTCACCGTCCGTTCGATCATGATGGTGTCCGGCTGCGTGGTGAGGATGGTGTCACGCTCAACGACGTCGCTCCCGCTCCGGTCCCCGCCGCACGCCGCCACGGCCATCGCCACTGTGAGCGCCGGAATCCACTTGCGCACCATGTGTGCCTCCGCCTGAGAGTTCCTGTATCTGCACAGGCGGAGTTATAGGGCATGGCGCATGCCAGACCGGCGGTCCTCCGTGAACATCTGTGTGCAGGCGGCGGCACCGGCGGCATTGCCGTGCAGCTGCGGGAGGACTACCATCGACACGGGACGCGTGCCGCATGGCGCCGTCCGCATCTCGCGTGACACATCGCACCCACAAGCTGCCATCCGTTCCCGGCCATTCGGGTCCGGGTCGATCCACGCCGTGCCCGGAAGGTGCGCATGCGCAGGATTCTGCCGGTACGCAGGTGTCGTCGTCTCGCCTTAGCGTTCGTGCTTCTCTCCTCCGTGCTTGCGACTCCGGTCTCAGGGCAGGAGGCGCCTGCGCACCCCATGGATCCGCTGACCTGGGAGGAGCACTGGGTGCTTCTGGAGGCGTTGCGGGATGCGGGCCACTACGACGCGGATACGCGCCTGGCCGTGGTGACGCTGGAGGAGCCGTCCAAGGCGCAGGTCTGGGCCTGGGAGCCGGGTGGGACGTTGCCCCGCCGGGCCCGGGCGGTTGTGAGGCGGGAGGGCCGCACGTGGGAAGCCGTGGTGGACGTGGGTGCAGGGCGCGTCCTGGGGTGGACCGAGGTGCCGGGTGCGCAGGCGAACTGGCTGGATGAGGAGTTCGTGGCGGGCATCGACGAGGTCAGGCGGCACCCGGAGTTCCTTTCTGCCATGCAGCGCCGGGGCATCACGGATCTCACGTTCATCGACTGCCACGGCGTGCCGCCCGGCTACTTTGGCCTCGCGGACGAGGAGGGTCGTCGTGTCTCGTACGTGCAGTGCGCGGATGCCCGACGCCTTCGAAACCTGTGGCCGCAGCAGATCGAGGGGCTGACGGTTGTGATCGATATCGATGCCGGCACCGTGATCCGCGTCGTCGATGAGGGCGCGGTCCCGATCCCGGGCACCCGGGCAGAGTACGACGTGGCGGCCGTGGGCCCGCTGCGCACGCGTGCCCATCCCATGGAGATCACGCAGCCCCTCGGTCCCGGGTTCCACCTCCAGGGGCACCAGATCACGTGGGACTCGTGGAGCCTGCACGTGCGACCGGACCAGCGCGTGGGTCCCATCATTTCGACGGTCCGGTTCCGTGACGGCGATCGGGACCGCCCGATCCTGTACCAGGGGTCCCTCAGCGAAATCTTCGTCCCCTACATGGACCCGGCGTTCTCGTGGTACCGGCGCAACTTCCTCGATGCGGGCGAGTTCGTGGCCGGCGGCCTGCTGAAGCCCCTGGCGCCGGGCATCGACTGTCCAGCCAGCGCCGCCTTCATCCCCCAGACCGTCATTCAGGACAACGGCCGCCCCCGCACCGTGGAACGCGTCATCTGCATCTTCGAGCGGCTCAGCGGAGACATGATCTGGCGCCACAGCGCAGAGACAGTGGAGGGACGGCCGAAGCGCGACCTCGTCGTCCGCGCTGCCGCCGTCCTCGGCAACTACGACTACATCTTCGACTGGGTCTTTCAGCAGGACGGGACCATCCGCGCAGCCGTGGGTGCCACCGGTATCACGGAAGTGAAGATCGTCCACGACCGCAACACCCTCCTGGCCGCGGCCAACGGCAACGGCGTCGCCGGGCGGACCCGCGCCGACGCGTACGGCCGGTTCGTCGCCGACAACATCGTGGCGGTGAACCACGATCACTACTTCAGCTACCGCATCGATCTCGACGTCGACGGCATGACCAACAACTTCGTGCGCGACCGGCTGCAGACCGTCGAGCTGCCGGCCGACAACCCTCGCCGCAGCGTGTGGGTCGTGAACCCGGAGGTCGCCCGCCGGGAGCATGACGCGATGCTGAGCATGGACATGCACAGGCCGGCGCTGTGGCGCGTCACCAGCAACCAGGCCCGCAACCACGTCGGCTACAACACCAGTTACCAGCTCATGCCCGGCATGCCCATCCATACCCTGCTCACGCCCGACGACTACCCGCGCCGCCGAGCCGGCTTCATCGATCACCATCTCTGGGTCACGCCGCACCAGCCTGCCGAACTCTACGCCGCCGGGATGTATCCGACCCTCAGCCGGCCGGGCGAGGGGCTGCCGCAGTGGACCCGGGCCAATCGAAGCATCGAGAACACCGATATCGTGCTCTGGTACACCTTCGGCATGCATCACGTCGCTCGCGCCGAGGACTGGCCAGTGATGCCCGTCGCCTGGCACGCCTTCGAGCTGCGCCCGTTCGACTTCTTCGACGGCAACCCGGCCATGGCTGCGCCACTCAGGCCATGATGGACTGCCTCTGCGCTCACCTCAGTGCCGGGCGTGGGTCAATTGTGGAAGAATCTGTGGGGAACCCGACAACCGCTGTGGAATGCGTGTTGAAAAATATCGAAAAACTGTGAATTGAGATTGTTACATTGCCCCATCGGCATGCGTCCCAATGATCCTGGGAGCCCGGGGCGGACGCGCTTTTCCGAAGAACTGCCGAGAACGCCACAAATTGTTGTAAATGAAGAAGATAGACATTCAGGCGAATCTCTTGACCGGGCGATCGTTCGCCTTTACCTTTGGATCAGACGTCAGCAGCCGAGCGGCACTTGGGATGCGGACGTCGTTGCCGAAAGGGACGCTTTTCGGGAACAACTCGTCGGGCGTTCGGATGCCGATGAGTCGGCTGCGAGGTAACTGGCCGCAGTCGAAATGCCCCGGGCCAGGGGCGCCCGTACCGCAGGCCGCTGTGGGACGGAGAAAGAGGGCGGAGTCCGGCGCGTCGCAAGGCGCCACCGAACACACGGATTCTTGAAGCTCTCGCCAGTATGCCGAACCCCTGGTATCACGGACTTGTCCGGGATGCCGGGGGTTTCGTGCATCCAGCCGCCATTCAACCGAGGCGTGTCAGCGCCCGGCGGGGCAGGCGAGGGCGCCGTCGGCGTCGGGTCCGGGTGGTACGGGGCAGGGACGCCGCAGCACGCGGATTTCGACACGGCGGTTTGCCGCGCGACCGGCCGCGGTATCGTTGGACGCGACTGGCCGGTCTGCACCGAACCCGCGTACACCCACCCAGAGCGGGTCCACCCCCTCGACGATGAGGGCCGCCCGGACGGCGGCCGCGCGTTCCACGGACAGGTCCTGGTTCGCGGCGGAATTACCCACGGCGTCCGTATGTCCCTCGACGCTTACGATGTGGCCCGGGTAGCCGGCCAGTACGGTGGCGAGGGTGCGCAACTCGCTCCTGGCGGAGGCCGCGAGTGCGGCTGCGCCGCTGGCGAAGGCGGTCCCGCCCAGCGTGACGATGAACGCGTCGTCCGTCTCCGTCACGCTACTCACGCTGCGCATGGCGGACGAGGCGCGGCCGAGTCCCTGGCGCAGCAGTGCTTCGGCGGCGGCAGCACGCTCTGCGATCACTGCCGCAGTGCGCTGTTCCTCCATGGCTGCTTCCCGGGCCCGCTGCTCGGCGAGCTCGGCGAGCCTCCGCGCTTCTGCCCGGGCCGCTTCCTCGGCGGCTGCTGGATCGGGCTGGGGGGCCGGCTCATCGGCGAGTCGCCGTGCGGCGGCGGCATCCGCGCGTTCGGCGGGTTCGGCCGGTCGGGGTGCGGGCGGCGGCAACCGCAGGCCCCCTGGTTCGTCGAGGGGCCGTACAGGCGGGGCGAGAGCGACGGCGTCGGGTGTGTAGGTCACGGAACCGCGTCGCAGCCACCGGACGCCGATTTCCACGGCCGTGTGTCCGACGTTGCTGAGGAAAGTGCGGCGCACCTCCACGGTGCCGTTCAGCCGGCCGTGGGGGTCGAGGGCCCGGCTTGCGCCGGCCGCCACGGCAGCTCCGACGACAGTTCCGGAGAGCAGGTCGCCGACATCGGACGACCATGCGTCCGCGTCCACACGGTGCACGGTGGCCGCGGCGCGCAGGTATGCCGACGTGGGTCGGAGGGCAAAGAGTTCGTACCGTCCACCGAGCCATACTCCGGTGGCGGAGAAGGAACCCTCGTCGTCGCCCGGCTCCCGATCGATGTTCGCGCTGAACCGGCCAATGCCGGCGATGAGGCGCAGCTCCGGTTGTCCGAGGTATCCGAGATCCACTTCGGCCATGGCGGACGGGCCGGCGGAAGCCTTTTCAGGGAAGGCGAGCCCGACGCGACCCTCCACGCCGGCAAAGGAGGGCGCTCTCTGTGCTGCGGCGCCCGCTGGCCAGGCGGCCAGTCCCGATAGCAGGCAGATGCCGGCGGTAGCGGCGGCGGAACGGGTCGTCATGTATGTACCTGCCTCACTGGCTGCGCGTGAAGACGACGGTGAGCTCGCCGGGCACCGGGTCGAGGAGCTGCTCGCCGGCGAATTCGGGGACGAGCTGTAGTAGACGCTGGCGCGCGACGCCGTCCGGCGCGGTACCCTGGAAAGTGAGGGTGCCGCCCGAGCCGGCGTCGAAAGTCATGCGCCTGGACAGCAGCACGCTGCTGTACGTGGTGGTGGCCCCGAAATCGACGCGCACGCCGGACTGCGGCGTCGAGTACGTGCCGTTGGCGATGGTGATGAGGCCCGTGGCGGGGTCCTCGAACACGAGCTGCGCCTCGCCGCCCGGGGCGAGTACCAGTCTGGGCACGTCGCCGCCCACGCGGGCGAGGATGTCGACTTCGGGGAGGACGCCCTGCGGGTCGAACGCCAGCGTCGTGAGGAAGTAGGTGCCGGCGGCGTCGGAGCGGGACGGCCCGCTGGCGTCGCCACCGCAGCCCGCGAGCAGCGCTGCCGCGAGTACCAGTGATGTGAGTCGCATTCCAGTCTCCTTCATCTGCAAGTCTAGCGTAAAGCTGCGTGGCGGCTCTCGCCGACGACGATCTCCACCCGTCTGTTCAGCGCACGGCCGCGGGCTGTCGCGTTGTCCGCCACGGGACGGGCCTGGCCATACCCCACGACGAATATCCGGTCCGCCTCTATGCCGTCCTGGACGAGGAGCGACCGGACGGACTCGGCCCGGAGCTCCGAGAGCCGCTGGTTTGAGAGCTCGGCGCCCACGGCATCCGTGTGCCCGTGGACGTATACCCGCCGGTCCGGGTGCGCGCGGAGCACCTGCGCCACCGCCGTCAGGGCGGTCCGTGCGGCGGGGCTGACGAGGGTGGCTCCGCTCTCGAAGGCAACATCCCCCAGGACCGCCGCCGGTCCGCGTTCCGTCTCGGCCGCCGAGAGGACTGCAGGGTGCGCGGCTGCCGCCGCCGCCAGGCTGGTGCGCTGCGCGGCCTCGTCCCGGGCCGCCGCCGCGGCTGCGGTTTCGCCCGGCGCTGCAGGCGTCGTCGCGGGCGCGGGCTGCTCAATGGCCGCGGCTGGCGCGACAGGCGTGGGCTGTGCCGGTGCAACAGGCGCCGGCGCCATGCCAGGAGCCGGGATTGCGCCCGCCTCGCGGCGGGCGATATCACCGAGGAACTCGGACCGCTGACCGGCCAGGGCAAACCGCAGTTCCTCGCGGAGGGCGTTGATGCGCTGGGCCTGCGCGGCGTCCATGCGGGGCACCACCGAGACCATGACGCCGTCCGTGACGCGCTGCACGATGGCATCCATCTGCGCCTGTGTCAGCGGTGCCGCTTCGGCTCTTTGCTGCACGACGGCCTGGCGCGCCACCTCCGTCGCAACGATCTGCTGGATCCAGCTCTGCACCGCCGGATCGTCCAGCCGGGCACCGGCGGGAGGCGGGATCGGGGCAGCGGCTTCCGCCTGTGCTTGCAGCGGGGCGGCAGTCAGTGGGGCTTCCGGCCGCGCTTCCAGCGGGGCAGCAGCCACTGCGGTTTCCGGCCGCGGGTCCAGCGGGGCGGCAGGCACCGCAGCCGTCCGCGGCGGCGCCGGCAGGCTCGGGCCGGCGACGATCACCGGGGCTGCGGCCGTCTCGGGCCCGTAGCGCAGGGTGATGGACCCCTCGGTGGGGATGGGGATGACGATGCGCTCGGTGCTGTGGTAGCTCCGACGCGCGCCGGCCGTGTCGCCGACGACGACCACACCCGGCGCTGGCGCGACGCCCCCGGTGAGCAGGGTGTCCCGTTGCGCGGCGAGCCGCGCGGTCTCCTGGCGTAGAGCATCGAGCTCCCGGCGCGCTGCCACCAGCTCGGCGTCGTCTGCCGCAGGCGGACGTGCGACCACGGCCCGGCGGGGCCGCCGCTGGCCCAGTGCGAACGTGATCCCGGCGCTGTAGAGCCAGTTGTGCGTGACGTCCTCGGGGCTGTTCGAGTCACGCAGCCCTTCCACGCCGTACATGTAGTCCCGGGCGCCGGCGTGAACGAGCACGGGCCCCAGGGGGAAGACCAGGCCCGCACCGGCCACCGCGGCCGTCTGGGCCGCGGCGTTTTCCTGGTCGACGCGCGCGACGCCACCAACGAGGAATGGCGTGAGTCCGAACCCCGTGTTCAGGTTGAACTGCAGCTCGCCACCCCACGCGTAGTCCGCGGTGATGTCCTCCTCGGAGCGGTCCACGCCGCGCCAGTAGAATCCGGTGAGCTGCAGGAGCTCACCGAAGCCGATTCCCGCCCTGCCGCCGATCAGGTCCGTCTCGCCGGCGCCGTGCAGGTCCAGCCGGCCGGCAAACGCCCCCACGAGCAGGTGTGCGCGATTCCCGTCGGACGGAGTCGCCTGCGGAGCGGCCGGAAACGGCAGTATGGCCGTGCACAGTGCAATCACGGCGGCAGAGGTCCAGGCCTGCCGGCCGGGTGTCATTTGGTGCTGCTTCGTAGCCATTGTGGTTACCGCTGAGTTGAAGACAGGAACCCGAGGTGCAAGATGCGCACCGGAGGGGCGGTTCAGGCGAGTGGAGCGAAACGAAGGGCGGTGATGATTCGCGGAACGTCGGGGATGGGAGCCGGGTGCGTCGGTGGCACCCGGCTCCCCGAATTCTAATCGACCCGGATCTGCTCCATCATGCCGTGGACGAAGTGCGGCTGGCCGTCGCCAGCGTCGGGAATGAAGCAGAGGAGGGCGTAATCGCCCGGCTCGAAGTCCAGCGTGATCTGGTTCATGCCACCCTGGGCGATGCCCGTGGTGCCGCCCAGGATTCTCCCCGGCGGATCGCCTTCACGCGAGTCCACGAACATCACGAAGTCCATGGGCGTCCTGCCGGGCTCGAGCTTTACGAACAGGACCTCGTGCGCCTGTGACGCGTTGTTCACCACGCGGATCGTCTGCGGGCCGGCGGTAATGGGCCGGTCGGTGGCGAAGGAATAGTCGTCCAGCGTCATCACGACGTCGGCTGCCGGGAGCTGCGCCGGCGGCCCGTCGCCGGGCACCACCTCGAGCTGGTTGACCATGCCCTTCATGATGTGCGGCACGCCGTCGTCCGCAGGGATCACGCAGACAACGGCGTAGGTCCCCGGCTGGAGATCGACGAGCGCCGATGTCTCTTCACCCGGCTGTCCGGGTGTGTTCGGACCGCCGACGTCCACCATCCACGACGGCAGCGGGCCGCCGGCTGAAAAGGCGTCCAGGGCGTCATCGAGGGTGCGTCCGTCGTCGAGACGGATGAGCCACACGTGGTGGAAGTCGGGTCCTTCGTTGATGAGCCGGATGTTCGTCAGCCCGGACGGCACGGAGGAGGGCATGTCCACGAACTGGAAGTCGCGCGCGACGATCAGGAGCTCCCCGGGCGCGACCGCGACTTCCTCCGCGTTGGCCGCCGGCGCGGGTGCGTCACCGCGGCAGCCGGCGAGCAGCGGCACCAGACCAAGGAGCAGGAGGGGGGTACGTACGTTCATCGGCACCTCACATGAATGGTGGATGCGTGACCGCACTGCACGGTGCGCAGGCGCCCGCGCTCGACGGGTCACGCTTTACTGGGGTTTGGCATCATGGTTATGCCGTCGCGGGCGGCGACGCAAGTATCGCCCGGCTCTCCACTGTCGGAGGATTGCATTACTTTCATGCAGGACCGGAACATACGAGGCGCTGATGTCTGGTGGCAGAATCCACGTGGGGTGGGACTGGCCCGCGCTCCGCTGCGCGGCCACGCTCCTCGCCGACCGCTACGCCGTGGCGGGCGAGCTGAGGCTGCGCGACTGCGTTCTGGTGGTCCCGGGCGCCCGTGCCGGCCGGCGCCTGAAGGAGCTGCTCGTTGACGAAGCTTCCGAACGGTGCATCCGCCTGATACCGCCGCGGGTGACGACCATCGGGCACCTGCCCGAGCTCCTGCACGTCCCACCTCTACCGCTGGCAGACGGCGCTTTCGCTCGCCGCGCATGGGCCCGTGCGCTCCAGCGCGTGCCGCGGAGTCGCCTGCAGGTCGTGTTCGCGGATCCGCCGGCTTCGTCCGACCTCCGGGGCCTGCTCGCCCTGGCGCGCCGGGTTGAGCAGCTGCACGTCGCCGTCGGTGCCGGAGGGCTCACCTTCGGTGACGTTGCCCGGCGCTTCGGCGGCGGGGGTCTGCT
>DATHVO010000118.1:0-13945 GCA_035461265.1 Longimicrobiales bacterium | reverse complement strand
CCCGGCATGACGCCCGGCGTCTCCGAGCCGTACATCCTGTACCGCCAGCCCATGGGCGACACGCGCCGCGAACTGCCGGCCGCCACGGTCCGGCGCATCCTGTACGCCGTGTACCGCCGCGCCTACCGCGTACGCTATCCGCTGATGCGTGAGTCGTTCGCCGCGATGATCGACCAGCTCGAGGGCAGGGAAACGGTTGGCGTCCACGCGGCGCTGGAAGGGTTCCTGCCAGGCGGCGAATGACAGTGGCGACAGGGGCATGGACGCTGGCCGGCATGTTGCCTGCGGGCCGGGGCCGACGTAACATCCGCCCTCCGAAGCGGCGGGGCGGAGGATTTCGCGATGCCGCGGCGATCGCGACAGGGGAGCAGCAGACGGAATGGAATTGCGGCAGTCCATGAGGCGAACCGCGCTGATCAGCGCCATCCTGCTGGCGACGTGGTACGTGCTGTCCGGGAAGTTCGACGTGCTGCACTTCGGGACGGGCGTGATCACTGCGGTGGTCATCGCTCTGCTCTACCGCGGCATGGCGGACGCCTGCCGATTCCGGCCCGGCCAGTTCCTGCTGTTCCTGCCCTGGCTCTTCGTCCAGGTCGTCATCTCCAACCTGCGGGTCGCGCGGCTGGTCTTCAGCCGGCGGATGGCCATCCGGCCCGTCTTCCTGAGCCAGCCGCCCGGCGTGGTGGGTGACCGCGCGCTGACGCTGCTGGGATGCAGCGTCTCGCTCACGCCCGGCACGCTCACCGTGGACGTCGGTCAGGACGAGATCTTCGTCCATGCCCTCGACCAGAAGTCGGCGGACGACCTGCGCGACGAGCTGATGTCCCGGCGCGTCCGCCGGATCTTCAAGGCGCCGGCGCAATGATCACGGTCTTCGGGGCCGCCGCTGTCTTCGTGGTGATCCTGATGGTGCCGTTCATCGGCCGGGCCATCGTCGGGCCCACCATCTTCGACCGGGTCATCGCCCTCAACGGCATGGGCACACTGGTGCCCGTGCTCATGATCGTCGTCGGCCTGGCCTACGGCCGCGTGGACATGTTCGTGGACCTGGCCCTGGCGCTGTTCCTCCTCAACCTCTTCACCACACTGCTGGTCGCCCGCTACGTCCGCGACAAGGCGGAGGCCGAGTGATGGTCTTCGACGTCATCGCCGTGGTCATGGTGTTCACGGGGATATTCTTCCTCGTGGTGGGCGCCATCGGCTTCATGCGGCTGCCCGACGTGTTCTGCCGCCTGCACGTGACCGGCGTGGTGGACACGCTGGGCGCGCCTCTGATCATGCTGGGCACCGCGGTGTACCTCGGCCCGCAGCTCGTGTCCCTCAAGCTCGTCCTCGCGACACTGTTCCTGACGGTGACCAGCCCGCTGGTGGGACACCTGCTGGCACGGGCGGCGCTGGAGGCCGGCCATGAGCCGGGGGTGATCGAGGAAGGGGCGGAGTTCGTGGCCGTGCCAGGGCGTCGCTGGCCGGACGAGGAGGCGTGACCCCGTGATCGTCTACGCCGCCGAGATACTCACCATCCTGCTGGCCGTCAGCGCCCTGGCCCTGGTGTTCACCCGCGACCTGTTCGCGGTGGTGGTGCTCCTGTCGGTCTACAGCGGCCTCCTGGCGGGCGCGTTCGCGGCCATGGGCGCGGTGGACGTCGCGTTCATGGAGGCCGTGGTGGGCACGAGCATGTCCACCGTATTCCTGCTGAGTCTGATGTGGTGGATCGACCCGCAGGAGGCCACGCGGTACGCGCTGGGCCGCCGGCTGCTCACCCTGGTCCCGACGCTGGGCCTGGGCGGTGTGCTCGTCTACGGGATCAACGCGCTGCCGGCGTTCGGCGATCCCAATGCTCCGGCCATGCGGCACATCTCGCCGGTCTACGCCCAGCAGAGCGTGGCGGACATGGCGACGCCGAACGTGGTGGCGGCCGTGCTGGCCGACTACCGCAGCCTGGACACGCTCATGGAGGCGGCGGTGGTCGTCGCCGCCGTCCTCGCATGTCTGCTCATCCTGATGCATCGCGATGATCCGGTCGTTTGACAGCGTCATGCTCCGGACGCTGCTGGACCCGCTCGTGGCGGCGCTCCAGCTTCTCGCCGTCTATGCGCTGCTCCACGGCCACTACAGCCCGGGCGGCGGCTTCGTGGCGGGCATCCTCCTGGCCGCATCCCTGATCCTGCCGCGACTCACCCGGGGCCACCCCACGGGGCGGTTCGCCCTCACGCCCCGGGGTGCCGCCATCATGGCTGCGGTCGGCATCATCTTCTTCGCGGTGATCGGCGTGGCCCCGATGGTGATCGGGCACGACATGCTCGACTACGCCGTGCTGCCCCTCGGCGGGGAGCCGGCCATGCGGCGGTCCATGGGCATCCTGCTCATCGAGGTGGGCGTGACCCTGGCCGTGGCCGGCGCGATGCTCTCCATCTTCTACGCCCTGTCCGGCCCCGTGGGAGGCGAGGACCCGGATGTTTGAGTACCTCCTGGAGCGCGGCCCCTACCTGCTGTTCGTCCTGCTCGTCATGATCGGCATGTTCCTCATGGCGTCGCAGCGGAACCTGCTGAAGGCGGTGGTGGGGCTGTACCTGTTCCAGACCGCCGTGATCCTGCTGTTCATCACGCTGAGCTTCCGCACCGAGGGCACGGTCCCCATCGCACTGGACGGCCAGGCGATGCACAACCCGCTGCCCCACGCCATGATGCTGACGGCCATCGTGGTGGGCGTGGCCACCATAGGCGTCGCCGTGGCCATCCTGCGGCGGATCCAGGCCGAGGCGGGCACCATCGAGGACCCGGCCGGACAGGACGGGTCGAAGTGATATCGAACGTTCCGGCCCTCCTGTTCGTCATCCCCTTCATGGCGGCCATCGTCATCGCGGCCGCCGGCTGGGTGGTCCGCGGCCTCGCCCGCCCGCTGGCCCTGTTCGCGCTGGCGCTCACCGCCGGCGTCTCCGTCCTCTCCCTCGCCCGCGTGCTGGAGCACGGCACGCTCCAGGGCCGGATGGGCGGCTGGCCACCCCCCATCGGCATCGAGCTCCTCGTGGACCCGCTGAGCGCGTTCATCGCCGTGGTGGTGGCGGTAGTGGCGCTGGTCGTCGTCACGGGCAGCACGGCGCAGGTCCGGCCGGAGCTGGGCGATCGCGAGACGGTCTACTACGCGTGCGTCCTGCTGATGGTGAGCGGGCTCATGGGCATGGTCGTCACGGGCGACCTGTTCAATCTCTTCGTGCACCTCGAGGTGGCGAGCATCAGCGCGTATGCCCTGGTGGCGGCAGGCGGGCGCGGCGCGCCCAGGGCCGGGCTGAACTACCTCATCATCGGGAGCATGGGCGCCTCGCTCTACCTCATGGGGGTGGGCTTCCTCTTCGCGGCGACGGGCTCGCTGAACATGGCCGACGTGGCCCGGCTCATCGGCGACGCGGACTCCCGCCTCGTGGTGGTGGGCGGCCTCCTCATCGTGGGTGGCCTCGGGATCAAGATGGCGCTCTTCCCGCTTCACATGTGGATGCCGGCGGCGTACTCCCGCGCTCCCGTCGCGTCCGCTTCGCTGATGGCGCCGCTGGTGACGAAGGTCTCCGCGTACGCGCTGATCCGCGTCCTCTTCTGGGTCTTCGGCGGGGGCACGCTGCAGGCCGACCGCGTGCTGCTGGAGCTGCTGACGGTGGCCGGCGCCGCCGCCATGGTGGGCGGCGGCCTCATGGCCTTCGTGCAGACGGACCTGCGGCGACTCCTGGCGTACTCGAGCATCGGGCAGATGGGTGTGGTGGCGCTGGGCATCGGGCTCGCCAACACGGCGGGCCTCACCGGCGCCGTCCTGCACATCGCCAACGACGCCCTCATGAAGGGCGTCCTGTTCCTGGCCGCGGGCATCGCCCTCCTCCGCTTCGGCGCGCGTGACGTCACCGACCTCGGGCGGCTCCGGGGACGGGCGCCGTGGACCAGCGCCGCCGTTGCGGTGGCGGGCCTGTCCCTGGTGGGCATCCCGCCCCTCAGCGGTTTCTTCGGGAAGTGGTACGTGCTGAGCGGCACGCTGGCGGACGGGCGGTACGTCCTCGCAGGCGCGCTGGTGGTGGGGAGCCTGGCCAGCGTCGGCTACGTGTTCCGCATCTTCGAGCAGCTCTTCTTCGGGAAGCCGCCCGGTGATGAGCTCGACTCGCCGCTGCGACGGGAAGGCGACGTACCGGTCGTCGTCGCCTGCGTCCTCCTGGCGGCGCTCATCGTCGTCCTGGGTATCGGCAACGAGCGCGTGGTCTCGCTCCTGATCCTGCCGGCACTGCCGGGGGGCGCACCGTGATGGCCATGGGCGGCGGCGCGCTGGCGGGATGGGCGGTGGCGGCGCCGTTCATCGCGGCGCTCCTCATCCTGGCGGGGCCCCGGCGGCTGGTGGAGGCGTGGGGCTACATCGCGGCCGTAGTGGCGGTGACGCTCGCGGGTCTGCTGCTGCCGGCCGTGCGTGCAGGACAGACCGTGGAGCTGGTGCTCTTCCAGCTCGCGCCGGGGCTGGACCTGCTCTTCCGGGTGGACGCCCTGGGCCTGACCTTCGGCCTGCTCGCGTCGGGCCTCTGGATCGTCACCGGCGTATACTCGAGCGGGTACGTACGCTCCGACGACCTGAAGAACCGGCCGCGCTACTTCGCGGCCTTCGCGGCGTCCATCGGCGCGGCCATGGGCGTGGCCTTCGCCGGCAACCTCCTCACGTTCTTCCTGTTCTACGAGGCCCTCACGCTGGCGACGTATCCGCTGGTCGTGCACAAGGAGAGCGAGAAGGCGTTCAGGGCGGGCCGGCGCTACCTGCTCTTCGCCCTGGGCGGCGGTCTCGCGCTGCTCACCGGCGTTGCGTGGACCTGGCAGCTGGCCGGGACGCTGGACTTCGTGCCCGGCGGCTTCCTGCAGGGGCAGACGACGCCCACGATCCTGGCGGTGCTGTTCGCGCTGTTCGTGACGGGCGTGGCCGTGAAGTCCGCCGTCATGCCCCTCCACGCGTGGCTGCCCGCGGCCATGGTCGCGCCCACACCGGTGAGTGCGCTGCTCCACGCCGTCGCCGTGGTGAAGGCCGGCGTCTTCGGCATGATGCGGATGCTGGGGTTCGTCTTCGGGCCGGCGTCCCTCGCGGGGCTCGGCGGGGCGGAGGTGCTGGCCGGACTCGCGGCCGCCACCATCGTCATCGGCTCCCTCATCGCACTGCGACAGGACAACCTCAAGCGGCGGCTGGCATACTCCACCGTCGTGCACCTCTCCTACATCGTCCTGGGCGCCGCCCTCGTCGTGCCGTTCGGGATGGTGGGCTCCGTGATGCACATGGTCAATCACGGTCTCGCGAAGATCACGCTCTTCTTCTGCGCCGGCGCCATCTACGCGGCCTCGCACCGGGAGAACATCAGCGAGATGGCGGGCCTCGGCCGGGTCATGCCGTGGACGTTCGGCGCCTTCACCGTGGGATCGCTGGCGCTGGTGGGGATTCCGGGCCTGAGCGGGTTCGTCGGCAAGTTCTTCCTGGCCCGGGGCGCCATCGAGGCGGGGGACATGATCGCTCTCACCATCATGCTGGGGGCGTCGCTGCTCACCGCGTCGTACCTGCTGCCCATCGTGCGCATCGCGTTCTTCCCGGGACCGCGCCCCGACGGTGAGCCGGCACCCCGGCGCGCGGAGGCGCCCGCCGCCATGCTCGTGCCCCTGCTGGTGACGGCCGTCCTCGTGGTGCTGTTCGGCGTCGTGCCGGGCATCATCGGCGTGCAGTACGGCCTGGCCTCGGACGTGGCGGCCCGCGTCTTCGGGGGCGCGCCATGAGGGAAGCCATGAAGGACCGCGTCGCCATCATCATGGCAGTGATCCTCGCCGCCCTCGTGGCCGTCGAGTGGCTGTGGGTGCCGCACTACGCGCCGAAGTTCCCCTGGCACCACATGCCCGGCTACGCGGCGCTCATCGGGCTGCTGGCGTGCATCTTCGTCGTCCTCCTGAGCAAGGCCCTCGGGGCCTGGCTGCTCCAGCGACCGGAGAGCGATGACGACTAGCCTGCTGCTCCACCCGGTCCTGCCATACATCGTCGCGGCCGCCCTGGCGCCCGTCGCCGGCGTCATGGGCCGGCGCCTGCTGTCCCTGGCGGCGCCCGTCGTCGCGCTGGCGTTCCTCCTCACGCTGCCCGACGCCACGGCCTCCCTCGCCGCCTTCGGCCACGACTGGGTGCTCCTGCGGACCGACGGCCTCGCGCGGGTGTTCGCCCTGGCGTTCATCGTCTACTCGTTCATCGCCGGCATCTACGCGTGGCAGGAGACCGCCACCGGGCCCAAGGTCGCCGCGCTGGCCCTGTGCGGCGCCGGCGTCGGCGTCGTCCTGGCCGGCGACCTCCTCTCCCTGTTCTTCTTCTGGGAGTGGCTCACCGTCGCGTCGCTGTTCACCATCTGGTTCGGCAACACGGCCGGCGCCTGGGCGGCGGGCTTCCGCTACCTGGTGTTCCACCTGCTGGGCGCGACGGTCATGCTCATGGGCATCCTGCTCCGCATGGCCGAGGGCAGCACGGCGTTCGAGGTGATGCCGGCCACCGACATCTCGGCGTGGCTCATCCTCATCGGCATGGTGACGAATGCCGCGGTGCCGCCGCTCCACGCCTGGCTGTCCGACGCCTATCCGCGGGCCAGCGTCTTCGGCACGGTCTTCCTCGCCGCGTTCACGACTAAAGCCGCGGTCTACGCCCTCGCCCGGGCCTTCCCGGGCGTGGAGCTTCTGGTCTGGGCGGGCGCCATCATGGCACTGTTCGGCGTCGTGTACGCCGTCCTCGAGAACGACATCCGCCGACTCCTCGCCTACCACATCATCAGCCAGGTTGGCTACATGGTGGCGGGCGTGGGACTCGGCACGGCGCTGGCCCTGAACGGCACCACCGCCCACGCGTTCTCGCACATCTTCTACAAGGGCCTCCTCATGATGTCCGCCGGTGCGGTGATCTACGCCACCGGCCGGGGCAAGCTGACGGAGCTGGGCCGGCTCGCGGGGCCGCTGCGCTGGACCCTCGTGCTCATGATGATCGGCGCCTTCTCCATCTCCGGCGTGCCGTTCTTCAACGGCTTCGTGAGCAAGTCCATGGTGGTGTCCGCCGCGGCCTACGCGGACCGCGCGCCCATCGAGCTGATGCTCCTCATCGCGTCCATGGGTACGTTCCTGCACACCGGGCTCAAGCTGCCGTGGTTCACCTTCTTCGGTACGGACAACGGCGCCCGGGTGCTGCGGCCCGTGCCGGCGTCCATGTACGTGGCGATGGTCCTGGCCGCCATCATCTGCTTCGTCACCGGCGTGATCCCGGGCATGACGCTCTACGCGCTGCTGCCCTTCGACGCGACGTACGACCCGTTCACCGGGCACCACTTCCTGGAGTCGCTGCAGCTGCTGCTGGGGACGGCGCTGGGGTTCTGGATCCTGCGGGTGAAGCTGGGCGGCGAGCCGACGACGACGCGGGACATCGACGTCCTCTACCGCCAGCCCATCCTCTGGGCGGTCGAAGGTGCGGGCGTAGCGTTCGAGGCCTTCGGGCGCGCCGTCCGGACCACCACGGGCGTCGCAATTGCGGGCTCGTGGCAGCGGCTGCAGGCGTACCACACGCGGCACGGGACGCGGACGCTTGCGGTGCAGAGCACGGTGATCATCGCGACGCTGGCCGTCGCCGGGTACATCGTGCTCGCGGTGCGGGGCTGACGCGTCAGTCCCGCAGTTCGTCGCCCCGGACGATGGAGCGTGACGCGCCGTCCGTGAACGCAGCCCGGGCGAGGCCCCGGGCGAGCTCCGCCGACGTGATGGATCGGTAGCGGTCGGCGAGGCGGCGGGCGCCGAGGATGTGCGGAATGCGCAGGGCGGCGTCCATCAGCCGGCCTGTCATGCGCTCACCGGTTCTCACCTCATCCCGGTCCGCACCGCCGATGATGGCGGGCCGGACGATCGTCCAGTCGAGGCCGCTGGCACGGAGTTCCGCCTCCACGCGCTTCCGCACCTCGAGGTAGGCGCCGCGTCCCCACCGCCCGGCGCCGATGGACGACAGGTAGACGAACCGTGCGTGCGCGGCGCAGCGGGCCGTGGCACGAAGCAGCATCACGGTGAGACCGTAGTCCACGGTCTCGTACGTCTCCTCGCGACCGGCGTCGCGGGCTGCGCGGCCGCGGGCGCGGGTGGTGCCCAGGAGTGCGAAGACGACGTCGGGGCGGTGGGTTCCGAGCGCGTCGCACATGGCCTCGTCGGTCCAGGGGCTCACGTCAACGGTTGCGCCTGCCGCCTCGAACCGCTGGCGCCACGTTGGGGCTGCGGCCGAATCGGGGCGTACGTGGGCGACGGTGCGGACGCCCGTGCGGACGAGCTCCATCACGAGGGCGCGGCCCGTGTAGCCGGTGGCGCCTGCCACGAATGCCGATGGCGGGGTCGTGACAGGACCCCCTCCGCCGTATAGCTTGCCGGTCATGTCCCTCACCCCTTGTGCCATGCAAAGCCGCCTCACCGCAGCGGTCCGCCGGGCTGCATCGGTCCTGCGCTCGCGCTCGCTACTCGCGGCGTGTCTGCTCACCGCCGTCCCGGCCATCGCGTGGGCCCACGTTTCCCTCGTGGCGACGACACCGGCGCGGGACGCCGTGGTGGACGAGGCGCCGCCGGAGCTGCGGCTCGTCTTCTCCGGCACCATCGAGCGGCGCTACACCAGCATAACGCTCCTGGCGCCGGACGGGAGCGGCGTCCCGGTGGGCGCCGTGGAGTTCGTTGCGGGCTCGGACCGCGAGTTCACGGTGGCCATGCCGCCCGTGACCGCGCCCGGGACCTACACCGTGCAGTGGCGCACCGCCGGCGCCGACGGCCACGTCCTGGAGGGATCGTATACGTTCGTCCTGGCCGGCGACACCACGGGCACCGCGGCGGACACGCTTCCGCCGGTTGCCGCCCCGGTCCACACGGATCACGATCACCACATGGAGGACGCGGCCGCGGCGGGCCTCGATGTCCGGCCCATCGCCGCGCGCTGGCTCCATTTCCTCGCCCTCGTCCTGCTCACGGGGGGGCTGGCGTTCCGGGCGCTGCTGCTGCCGCGCCTCCTGCTGGCCGAGGACCTCCGGCGCGACCTGGTCCGGCGCACATGGCGCATCGTCGCCGCGGCAGCGCTGCTGCTGGGCGTTGCCGCCGTCCTGCGCCTCTGGCTGCAGTCCGTGGCGCTGCACGGCGCCGACCGCGCGTGGAACAGCGCGCTGCTCTCCATCATGCTCACGGACACCGGCTGGGGGCGGGCGTGGCTGTTCCAGGCCTTCCTCTTCGCGATCCTCGGCGCGGGCATCATGTACGCCCAGCCGCTCCGCGACCGCGCCGCGCTGGTCATCGCCGCCATCGCCGCCCTCGGCCTGTCGGCGATCCCCGCCCTCACCGGCCACGCCGCGGGCGCCGGCGGGCTGGCGTGGCTCGTGGTGCTCAACGACACGGCGCACGTGGTGGCGGCGGGGGCATGGCTGGGAACCCTCGCAATGGTGATGTTCGTGCTGGTGCCCGGGCTGCGCCGCGGCCGCGGCACGCCGGCAGGCAGTATCGCCGATGCCGTGGACCGCTTCTCGCCACAGGCGCTGATCGCCGCAGGAGTCCTCGTGGCGACGGGCGGCATCAATGCGCTCATGCACTTCAGCGAGCCGGCGCAGCTGTTCGGCACCGACTACGGCCGCGCGCTCCTGGTCAAGCTGGCGGTATTCGGGCTGGTCCTGCTGGCGGGCTTCTACAACTGGCGCGTCACGCGGCCGCGCCTGGCGGCGGGGACCGACGATGGCCGGCGTTTGAGGGTCAGCGCCGGTCTGGAGCTGGGCTTCGCGGCGGTGGTGCTGCTGGCGACGGCGGTGCTGACGGGGCTGGCGCGGCCGTAGCGGGGACAGGCCGTAGGGGGGACAGGCCCCCGATTCGCGGCACGGCCGACCGCCGCATGGTTCTGCTACGTGTGGACAGGTTCGGGGACCGATCCGGCATGCCGCGGAGCAATGGTCTAAAATCTCACGGCGGCCTGGCCGGGCGGCGCGTGACGCCAGGCCCGGCCTCACTCCAAGCTAGACCCGGGTTCGGGGCGCCCCCATATCGAGATCGGCCGAAACGCGAATCGGGCGCCTGTCCCCACTGAGCGAAAGCAGCGCCGCCGCCCCCACCACCCCGCCCACCGCCGCCCCGGCCAGCAGCGTTCCGATCTCCACACCCCGCAGCATCAGCGTCCGGGCCGCCCACGGCCAGCCCGTGGCGGCGAGGGCCAGCAGCATCACGGCCGTGCCGGCGGCGTAGACGGCCGTTCGGACCGGCGCCACGACGTGCGGCCGCAGCGCCAGCAGGAGTGCGGGCGTCACGACGCCAAGGACCACGAGGTGGAGAACGGCGATGGTGATGGCGCGGCTGTGCATGAACGCCGCGCCGACGCCTGCCGCCGCCAGAAGCTGCACGGCACCCGTCGCGGCAGCCGACGCGATCACGACCCGCGCCAGCGGCACGAGGCGGCGCCGCGCCGCATCGGCGGCGAAGAGGAGCATCCCGGCGCCGGTGAGGGCGATGCCGGCACGCCCGACGACCGTGAGCCAGGGCGTGGGCGGGGCTGCCTGCACGTAGAGCAGCGTCGAAGGCAGGGTCCCGGCGGCGATGAGCGCCAGCACTGCGTTCGCGTACCGGGGCGTGGGAATCCTGCGGTACACGATGCCCAGGGCGAGGAGCACCAGGAAGCCGGTGGCGAAGGGCGTGAGGAACAGCTTCACGCCCAGCTGGAGGAGCCACGGATCCGTCACGCCCCGGACCATCATCACGACGGGCGCGGTAGTGGCGAGGCCGGCGGCCACGAGGAATCCCAGTGCGGCGCGGGTGAAGCGGGCCGCGTGGTTGCCCCCGGCCAGTCGCCCGGCGACGCTCGCCACGAAGGCGATCCAGAGCAGCACGTGCAGGACGGAGATGGCCACCGTCACCAGGTCGTAGCCACGCAGCGCGAACCCGACGAACGCCGCCACCGACGCCAGGCCCAGCGCGTGGGCGATGACCTGCTGCACCCGGGTCGTCGCCGGCGTCAACGCCATGCCCGCCGTGATGGCCGCGAACGCCGCCATGACGGCCCAGCCGAAGAAGCCGGCGTGGGAATGCGCGTGGATGAGGTAGGCGCCGTTCATCCCACCCCGCATGGCCGGCCAGGCGAATGCCGCCCGGAGATGGACGCCCGCCAGCAGCGTCAGGGCCAGCAGTCCGAGGGCGTAGCGCGCGTAGAGTCGTGCCGTCGCGTTCATGGCTCATTCATCATGGTCAGGTCATGAATATGGCGGGCTGGCGGGCGTCCGCCGTCGGGCGGTGTGCGGAACCTGTCCGGGGAGATGTCCCGTCCGGTGTGGGGGAATGCCGGACGATGCGGTGACGCACCGGGTGTCCCGGCGCGGCGCTGGCGCTTGCGGGGCCGCCGGAATGACGCGAGCTTCCATCAGGACCCCAACCCTCGGAGCGAGTTGCTCTCTCACACGGCCGAATACGCACTCCGGGCAGTGCTCTACATCGCCCAGCACGAGACCGACGATGGCCTGGTCCGCAACGACAGCATCGCCGCGGCGCTGGACGTGCCGCGCAACTACCTGTCCAAGATCCTCCACACGCTGGCCCGCGACGGGCTGCTGCTGTCGTCGCGCGGGCCGTCGGGCGGCTTCCGCCTCGCCCGGGACCCGGACGCCATCCAGCTCCGCCAGGTGGTGGCCCCGTGGGATGCCGTGGACGGACCGCGGAGCTGTATCCTGGGGCGGGCCCGCTGCAGTGACCGCAATCCGTGCCCGGCGCACGGTCGCTGGAAGGACATCTCGGAGCAGGTGGGCGTGTTCTTCCGGAAGACGACGGTAGG
Organism: Longimicrobiales bacterium; assembly: GCA_035461265.1. Lineage (GTDB taxonomy): Bacteria > Gemmatimonadota > Gemmatimonadetes > Longimicrobiales > RSA9 > SH-MAG3. The sequence continues at coordinate 2,118 of DATHVO010000118.1, read as the reverse complement.
GGATCTCCTCCGCGAGCCCGGCAGCCTCACCATGAAGACCACCCGCCGAAGCGGCCGCCGTCCGGCGTCCTCCGGCAGCTGACGGCATATCTTCGTTTAGCATCACTCGCAGCACTGCAGCCCCGGCTCGCCATGGCAACCAACGTCTCAGACCTGGCCCTCGTCCTTCGTTCCGGCCGCGAAGTCATCGTCCACCGCTGGCTCGACCGCATCGTTGCGCGCGTCGCGTTGAAGCGCGACTTCGTGTTCCCGTCGGAAACCCTCATCGACCAGGTTCCGCTGCTGGTGGACGGCATCGCCGACTACCTCGAGCAGGAGGCCGAGGCGGAGATCACCGCGAACGCGCCGGTCATCGCCAAGGCGCGTGAACTCGGCCGGCTCCGGTTCCAGCAGGCGTTCAGCGCCCGGCAGATCCTGTGGGAGTACGAGCTGCTGGGCGGCATCATCCTCCAGTACCTGGACGAGTATGCGCTGACGTCCGGCGGCATTCCCGAGCCGTTCGTGCGGCGGCTGTTCCATGCACTGTCCGCCGTGCAGCGCGCTACCGTGGAGGAGTACCTGGCCATGGCGGACGAGCAGGTGCGCGAGCGCGAGGAGCGGCTCCGCGGCTTCAACCGCGCCGTCTCCCACGAGCTGCGCAACGAGGTGGGCGCCATCCTCGGCGCGGCGCGCATGCTGAAGGAGCCGTTCGTCCTCCACGACACGCCCCGCACCGAGCAGTTCGTATCCATGGTGATCAACAACGCCGAGCGGGTGGAGCGCGTGCTGGAGAACCTGCTGGAGCTGTCCCGCGTGGACGGCGATGCCCGCCGCCACCGCAGGGTCCGGCTTGCCCACGCCGCCGGCGAGGTCGCGCGGCGGCTGCGGGGCTACGCCGAGGTGAACGACGTGCGTGTGGAGGTGGCGGAGGACCTGCCGTGCATCGAGGTCAACGCCGCCACCGTTGACCTCGCTCTCACCAACCTCGTCGCCAACGGCATCAAGTACGCCGACCCGAAATGCACGGACCGCCGCGTCCGGGTCCAGGCGGCCCTGGACCCCGCCCGCCCGGACCTGGTGGTGGTGGAGGTGATGGACAACGGCCGCGGCGTCACGGAGGAGGATCGCCCACGGCTCTTCGAGCGGTTCTTCCGGTCCCGGGCGACGTCGAACGTGGAGGGCACCGGCCTCGGCCTCTCCCTCGTACGGGAAGCCGTGGAGCGGAACGGCGGCAGGATCTGGGCGGAGTTCACCGAGGCCGGCGAGACCGTCTTCGCCTTCACGCTGCCGGCCCGGCGGGCGGAGGACCGGCCGGATGGGTGACATCCTCCGGCACGCCCGGCGCGTGCACGGCGGGTTGCTGCGGATGGCGACGCTGCTCCTCGCGCTGGCTGCCCCGGCGTGCTCCGGCGACGGGGACACGCCGATCCCGGGCAATGCGACACCCGGACCTTCTGACCGTTCGGACACCGCCCTGGATGCGTCATGCACGAACGACGTGGGCGGCTACACCGTTCGCTACCCGGCGGGCTGGCTGGTCAACACGGGCGACGGCCTGCCGCCGTGCTCCGTGTTCGATCCAAGGAACGTGGACATCCCCGTGGACAGCGAGATGCCGACGGCCATTGCCGTCTCGATGTCACTGCAGGACGTGAGCTTCCGGCAGGCCACGGATTTCGCCGCCGACCCGTCCGTTGACGTACTTGATGCGACGGACGCGGAGGTGGACGGTCGCCCGGCCCTCCGGGCCGAGCTGCGCCACACGGGCTGGGGCCTGTACGACGCCGGGCAGCGTTCATACGCGTGGTTCGTGGACGTCGACGGCCAGACCCTCATCGCCGTGACCCACGACGTGCAGGACGCCGATCCACCGCCCTTCGCGGCCCGCCAGCGGATCCTGGACGCCATGATGGCCTCGGTCCGGCTGGTGGAGCCCGATCGAAACGGGGAGGGGGAGGGGTCGCCGCGGTGAGTTGTCGCCTGCCGGCGATCCTGCTAGCTTTGTGGACCGCGGGACGTAGCGCAGCCCGGTAGCGCACCTGAATGGGGTTCAGGGGGTCGCGGGTTCAAATCCCGCCGTCCCGACTAATGTAGGTGGCGATTGGGCACACTCTACTGCGTTGCAGGCCGCTTCACAAG
>DATHVO010000117.1:0-10234 GCA_035461265.1 Longimicrobiales bacterium | reverse complement strand
GTATTGACCGCTCCGAGGCCCATAGGCGACGGTAGGGATGATACGCGCTATCCGCCAGTTTCGGCAGACCCGCACGCGCTCCGCTCGCAGCAGCCATGCCGTGGCGGTCGCCTTCGGCAACGGCTTGGCCGCGTCCGACCGCGACGGGAATAGCGGCGCGCCGCCCGGCGGAATTCCTTGACCCTGTCTGCGTGGCCGCAGCATAATGACGGGAGCTTGCCGCTTACTGGCGCTCGTTCTGGAGCGGCCTCGCGATTTTGTCCTCACAGTCGATCGATTGCAGCGACGTCCGCGGCAAAGTGCCGGTGAACAGCATAGCGCCAAACGGTGCCTCGCGCGGTTGGGCTGTGCGGGAAGATCCTCCGTATGGACCGCTCCTGTAAGAATTCATCATGGTATTTGCTGCCTTGGCTGTTGAGACTGTGGGAATCCCGTTCTCCCCGGAGTAGAATCGGCGACACCCTGACTATCCTACCTTCCACCAGGGGACTGCCATGCCATCCAAGCCCGTCTACAGAGTAGATTTCCGCCAGGGGAACCTCTCGCCAAGCCTTGATGCGAGGGGTTGGGGCGACATGCGGATCGGGAGGTCGGGTCCGGGCGTCGGCGCACACGCGGCGGACCCGCAGGGACTGAAGCTGTCGCTGAGCTTCACCGGCGATCCCGCGGCGATCGGTGTGTACGCGGTGCTCCCGGAGGCCAACCTCCTGCTCGCCAGCCGGCTTACGACTGCCGTGGAGTTCGATCGCCCGGAGGGGCTTCCGTCCGGTTCGGACCGCCCGGAGCCCTGGGCAGTCGCGCTGCAGGTGAAGTTCGGTAACGAGGATTTCGTCCAGAACGAACCGAGCGCCAACGTCACCTGCCAGTTCCGCCCGGACGGCACCCGCCTGAATACGCCGAGCGGCCTGCAGGGCGACCAGGCCGCAACGCTCATCACCCCGTTGGACTACGTGGCGATGTCCCCGGGTGTGTTCACGCTGGACCACCACCTCTGCGGCGTCAACGCCGCCGGCAATCACTCGGTGGGCTTCGGTGCCTTGACGATCGGCCCGCCGATCCGCGAGTCCGATGTGAGGGCATACTCCAACGTGGGCCTGTCCGGCGGGCAGCAGGACTGGATCGGCGCGCTCGGTGTGACGATCACGAGTATCCCTCGCGTGGGCGAGATCCGGGTCCGGCTGAGGAGCTTTTCGGTTTCAGTCTGGTAGGGTGCGACGAACCGCAAGCTTCCTGCGGCAGACCGCAAACCTCACCGACAGGCGGCGGCGGCGAACAGTCTGGACGGCGCAACGTGCAGCCGTGGGCGCAGGCGGGCGCCCGTGCCGTCAGTACCTGAGGCCTGCCTCTTCCGCGAACTCGCGCATGAGCCGCTCCTGCTCCGGCGACAGCGTCTCCGGCAGGTCGACCTTTACCTCGACGTACTGGTCGCCGCGCCGGCCGGCCTTCTCGATGCCCTGCCCGGGGATGCGGAACTTCATGCCGGACTGCGTGCCCGGCGGGATGCGCAGGACGATCTTCCGGTCTTCCACCGTCTTGACGCGGATCCGCGAGCCGAGCACCGCCTGTGCGACATTGATGGGCACGGTGCAGTGCACGTCGAGGGCATCCCGCCTGAAGAAATGGTGGGGCTGGACCCTGAACGTGACCAGCAGGTCGCCGGCAGGCGCGCCGGCGCTCCCCTTCTCGCCCTGCCCCGAGAGACGCAGCTTCGAGCCCGTGTCCACACCTGACGGAACAGTCATGGCGATGCGACGCTGTTCCCTGACCTGGCCCGTCCCGCCGCATGCGCTGCAGCGCTGAGTCGGAACCTGGCCGCGACCGAGGCAGGCGGGACACGGCCGGCTCACCGCGAACCCGCCCTGGCCGAACTGTACGGTGCCCGTGCCGGTGCATTCCGTGCAGGCCTGCAGCTTCGCGCCCGGCGCAGCGCCCGACCCGCCGCACACCGAGCAGTCATCCTGCATGGGCACCGTGATCTCGATGCGGCCGCCCCTGGCCGCCACGTGGAACGGGACGTCCAGCACGTACTCGACGTCCCTGCCCCGCGCCGTCCTGGCGCCGCGTTGCTGGCGGCGCCGGCCGCGGTCGAAGATGGACGTGAATATGTCGCCGAGACCGCCGAGGTCGCCCAGGTCCTCGAAGGAGAAGCCGGCGCCCGGCTGGGTGCCCGCCCCCGGCCCTCCTGTCCGGGTCGAGTAGCCGGCGAACGGGTTCCGGCGCATCGTGTCGTACTGCTTGCGCCGGGTCTCGTCCGAAAGGACGGCGTACGCCTCCCCCACCTCCTTGAAGCGGTCCGCAGCCCGGGGGTCGTTCGCATTGGCGTCCGGGTGGTGCTTCTTGGCGAGACGGCGATACGCCTTCTTGACCTCATCCTGCGTGGCCGTCTCCGGCACGCCGAGCACCTGGTAGTAGTCCTTCGTCGCGGCGGACGCCATGCCGGTCAGGCCCCGTGCTTCTTCACCCGGACCCGGGCGGGACGGAGGAGAACGCCCTTGAACACGTACCCTCGCTGGAAGACGTCGCTCACGATGTCATCCTCGTCCCGGGACTCCGCCGCCACCATGGCCACTGCCTCCATGGTGTTCGGGTCGAAGGCAGCACCGTGGGGGTCGATGGGCTCCAGCCCCGCCGCCTCCAGCGCCTGCCGCAGCTTGCGCTCCACGAGCTGGACGCCCTGGAGGAGCGGTTCCGAGCCGTCCGCGTGCTGCGCGACACGCTCCAGGTCGTCGAGTGATTCGAGGAGCCGCCCCGCCAGATCCCCCTGGGCGCGTGACCACGCGTCCGCCCGCTCACGGTCCACCCGCTTCCGGTAGTTGTCGAACTCGGCCGCCAGCCGCAGGTGCCGGTCGGAGAGGGTCTGGAACTCCCGCTGCAGCTGCTCGAGATCCTCCTCGATCTGTTGCGCCTCCTCCTCCGTCCCCTCACCAGGGGGCGCCGCCTCGGTCACGTTCGGCGGCTCGCTGTCGATGAGCTCCTCGAAGGCGCCCTCATCCGCGGTCTCCCGCGGCGTGATGTCGTCCATACGGTGGTCCGCCATGGCTCTATCCGTCAGGGTTCGTACTGTGTGCAGTCCGCCCCGCAGCGTGCAAGCGCGGTACCGGCTCCGTCTGCCAAAGTGGCTGGCGACGCGGCCGCGGGCAAGGCGGAGGCATGGTCCGGACGTGGGCGCGGGATGCGCGGCTCAGACACGCGCCATGATCCACTCGCGGATCTCGCGGTGGATGGCCGGCCGATCGATCTCGTTATGGACTTCGTGGTACTGGCCGGCGCAGACCTTCACGGTGACGTCGCGGCCCGCGATGGCCCGGGCGAAGTGCAGGGACCGGCCGGTGTCCACGATCATGTCGTCGCCGCCGAGCAGGAAGAGGAGCGGCTCGCTGATGCGGTCGCTCCGCTGGAGGACGAGACCCATGGCCGCCGACGCCTCCGAGAACGTACGGGGTGTGATGTGTCCGTGGACGAGCGGATCGCCGCGGTAGCGATCCACGACCTCGGGATCGTGGCTGAGGTGAGCCGGGTCGATGCCGTGGCGCAGCGGCAGAGCCGGCAGCACGCGGTTGAGCAGGCCTGCGACGGCGACCTTCCACCGCGGCACCGGCATCGCCGTGGCGAGCCACGGTGACGCGATGATGGCGCCCCGGAAGCGCCCCTCGTACTCCTCGAGGTAGCGCAGGGCGATGAGTCCACCCATGGACTGGCCGAACAGGAAGAGGGGAACACGCAGGTCGGCGAGTCCCTCCACTTCGCGTCGGAACCGGTCGACCTCCTGCAGGTGGATGTCGAAGCGGGGGACGTGGCCGCGCCTCCCGTCGGAGAGGCCGTGCCCGCGGAGATCCATGACGAATGTCGAGATGCCGTAGGTCGCCATGCGCTCGCCGAACTCCGCATAGCGCCCCGAGTGCTCGCCCAGCCCGTGCACCACCATCAGGGCCGCCCTGGCGTTTGGCCGCTCCCACGTCCGATAGGCCAGGCGCACGCCCTTGACGCCCCTGAGCGAGCCCTCGCCGCGTCGCAGCGTCTCAGCCACGTAGCGGCTCGGCCGGCGGCGCGCTCACGCGATCACTGGAGCGACCGTCGCAGGAGGTCCAGGGCGGCCTGGGCCGACCGCTCCCGGATGGCACCGCGGTCCCCGGGAAAGACCACATGCCGCGCCACGGTTCCACCGGGCAGTGCCACGGCGAGCCACACCGTGCCCACGGGCTTGTCCTCGCTGCCGCCGCCCGGGCCTGCGACTCCCGTGATGGCGACGCCGGCGTCTGCGCCGGTGACGCGGCGCGCGCCCTCGGCCATTTCCCGCGCACACAACTCGCTCACCGCCCCGTGCATGGCGAGGGTCTCCGGACGGACGCCGAGGGAAGCCTGCTTCGCGTCATTGGAGTACGTGACGAAGCCGGCGAGGAGGTATTCCGACGCGCCGGCCTCGTCCGTCATGCGACGGGCGACAAGTCCGCCGGTGCAGCTCTCCGCCAGGGCGAGCTTCATCCCGCGCTCCCGGAGCATGCGGCCAACGACGACGGCGAGGTCGTCCGTCCCGTCGGCGTAGACATGATGGCCGAGCCGGTCACGGAGCCGCTCCACGCCGCCGTCGAGCTGCCGGGCCGCTTCGGCCCCGGGTGCCGTCAGGCGGAGGTCCACGCCGGTGATCTGCGGCAGGAATGCCAGCACCAGGGGCGCCAGCTCCGGGACCAGGTCCGCGACGTTCTCTGCGACCAGGGCCTCGCTGATCCCCGTCGTACGCAGGACGCGGGACTCGATGGACGTGGTGCCGGGAAACCGCCGGTGAAGGAGCGGCAGGACCGCCGCGTCCAGGAGCGCGCGCATCTCGTGGGGCACGCCCGGAAGCACGACGGTGAGGCCGGGCGTGCCGTCCATGGCCAGCCCCGGAGCGGTACCGCGCTCGTTGTGGAGGAGCACCGCGGCCTCGGGCCGCTCCGCCTGCACGCGGTTCGCCGGCGGCAAAGGGATGCCCCGGCGGGCATATCGCTCCCGGAGGACCTCCATCCAGCCCTCGTCCACGACGATCCGGCTGCCGTAGACCTCGGCCAGCGCGTGGCGCGTGAGATCGTCGGGCGTGGGCCCCAGCCCGCCCGTGCACAGCACCGTGCCCGAGCGTCGCAGCCCGTCCCGCATGGCGTCGCGGATAACGCCGACGTCGTCGCCCACCGTCGTCACCCGCCTGACGGCGATGCCCTCCCCTGCCAGGCGCCGGGCGATCCAGCTCGCGTTCGTGTCCGTGGTCTCGCCCAGGAGCAGCTCATTGCCGATGGAGAGGAGTTCGATCATTCGACCGGGAGCGGGAACGGGAACGAAAACGGGAGCGGGTTCAGAGGCGGGCGACCAGGCGTCGCCACTGCCACAGGTAGACGGCCAGGGAGTAGACCGTGAGCAGAACGGCGATGGCCAGCGAGGTGACGAAGACGAAGCCGTGGAACAGCCGCCAGAACTGCCACAGCTCCGTATCCCAGCCGCGGTTCAGCGCGGCACTGTTGATGGCGAGCCACGCGATGGCCGTACCGATGAAGATGTTCTGGAAGACGGCCTTCAGCTTGCCGCTGGCGCCGGCGGGGATGACAGTGCCCTGCCGCGCGGCGATGGACCGGATCACCGTGACCAGCAGCTCGCGTCCGAGAACGACGAGCAGAATCCAGAGCGGCAGCGCGCCGACGGCGACGAGCTGGCCGTGGGGATCAGCAGGCCGGTGGGACAGGATGTAGAATGGCACGAACGTCATGATGAGGAGCAGCTTGTCGGCGATGGGGTCGACCAGCTTTCCGAAGTCCGAGATCCAGCCGTACTTGCGGGCGAGGTGGCCATCCCAGAGGTCGGAGAAGGCCGCGATGAGGAACAGGATGAAGGCCGCGAGTCTCGCGGTGAACGTCGGTACGAAGAGGAGCAGTCCGACCAGAGGCGCCATGACGATGCGCCCGACGGTAATGGCGTTCGGCAGCGTGCGCTTCTGCCAGATGGTCATCCGTCAGCTCAGCGACTTCAGGACCAGCTTGCTCACGGCCTTCAACGTGTCGAACACACCCACACCCGTTGTTGCCACCGCCTCGAACTCCCGCAGGCCCATGGGATTGAGCTGACGGCTGAGTTCCTCGACGGGGAGGGCGTTCGGGAGATCCCGCTTGTTCCACTGGATCACGATGGGGAGCTGCGTCGCGTCGTACCCGTAGTCCAGCAGATTCTCGTACAGGTTCTCCAGCGCCGCGATGTTCGCGTCCATCCGCTCCGCCTGGGAGTCGGCGACGAAGACCAGTCCGTCCACGCCCTTGAGGATGAGGCGTCGCGATGCGTTGTAGTAGACCTGTCCGGGCACGGTGTAGAGATGGAAGCGGGTGGTGAAACCCCTGATGCTGCCCAGGTCGACCGGCAGGAAGTCGAAGAAGAGGGTGCGCTCGTGCTCCGTCGCCAGGGAGATGAGCTTGCCCCGGGTCTCGGGATTCACCTTGCCGTAGACGTACTCGAGGTTCGTGGTCTTGCCGCCGAGTCCCGGCCCGTAGTACACCAGCTTGCAGTTGATCTCCCGGCTGGCGTAGTTGATCATGGACATCGCCGTCTCTACTCGCTGAAGAGGCGGTCGATTTCGGACTCGGCCTCGGCCGCCCAGTCGGGCTCGATCTGGACCACCTGGCCGGAGGGACCGCGCTCTGCGATGCGGTCGAGGCATGCGGCGAGCCGCGGGATGAGCGAGCGAGTGAGTATGCGAACCATGCCCAGCGTCGTGCGTGTGTCGAACAGGACGGCCAGAATGGCGGCGCCCCCGATGTCGGCGAGGAACATGGACCGTTCGTCGCCATGATGATAGAGCGTGGCAAACTCCTCCTCGCCGAGGAGTGCTGCCAGGCGGTCGCTGGCGGCGAAGTCGGCCGCGGCGAGCGAGGCGAACGCGGTCTGGTCGAGGCCGTCCGGTTCACCTGCGGAGGCGAGGGCCCTGCCCGCGCGGTCGATGATCACCGCGAAGCGAATCCTGGCACCCTCGACGAGGTCGTGGAGCAGCTCCTCGAGGTCACGTACATCGTCGGCGCCGACGAAACCGATCTGCTTCGCGTCCGCTGTCATCCAGCAATACCGGCGGGCACGTCGTGCGGATGGCGGGGCGGTTGGGTTTGGAGGTCCCGCTCCATGCGCGCAGTGATCTGCGCAGCTCGCTTGCGCAGGATCGGGCTGGGCTCCCATCTGGCGAAGTCACGGAGGAGGCGGACGAGCTCCACCGATGCGATGGCGCCGGACAGGTAGCCGAGGGCGGCGAATCTTCGCAGGACGTGGGGGCTGAAGAGGTTGCGCTGGTGGCGCGCGAACTGGTCGCGCACGACGAGAACACCCGCCGCGGACGCCACACCGAAGCTCAGCAGGATGATACCCGCGGTCCTGAGTATGCTGCTCCGACGCATCTCCACTGATCCCTGCAAGAATGTCCGTGCCTACAACTCGCGCCGCCCCGCGAACGCCTGTGCGATGGTGACACCGTCGGCGTACTCGAGATCGCCGCCGACCGGGAGGCCGCGGGCGAGGCGCGTGACACGCACGCCCAGCGGCTGAACGACTCTCTGAAGGTACAACGCAGTCGCCTCGCCTTCCACACTTGGGTTGGTGGCGATGATCACTTCCAGTACGGGGCCCGGCTGCAGGCGCCTCAGCAGGGAGGCCACCTCCAGTTCGTCGGGGCCGATGCCGTCGAGGGGGGAAAGGCGTCCGCCGAGCACGTGGTACAGACCGCGGTACTCGCCGGTGCGCTCGATGGCAGCGATGTCGGATGCCTCCTCCACGACGCAGATGCTGGATGTCTCCCGGCGGGGGCTCGTGCAGAGCTCGCAGGGGTCGGCCTCGGTGAGGTTGCCGCAGCGGGAACAGGCGCGGACGCGTTCCACGACCGCGTCCAGGGTGCGGGCCAGCCGCCGGACCTCATCCTGCGGCCGCTTCAACAGATGGTACGTCAGCCGGAGCGCCGTCTTGCGCCCGATGCCGGGCAGACGGGCCAGCTCCAGCGTCAGGTCCTCAATGGCACTCACGAAAAGCCGGGAAGATTGAACGGCAGCGGCAGGCCGCCGGCCACCTTCTTCATCTCCTCTTCATACACCTGCTCCGCCCGCTGCTGCGCCTCTGTCACCGCCGCGACGACCAGGTCCTCGAGCATCTCGACGTCCGCCGGATCGACGACCGCCGGATCGATGCGGATCTGGCGGACGCGGCCCTTGCCGTCCGCGGTGACCGTGACCATGCCACCGCCGCTGGAGGTCGTGATCGTGCGATTGCCCAGCTCCGTCTGGAGCTGGCTGATGCGGGCCTGAACCTGCTGGCCCAACTGGAAGAGCTGCTGGAAGTTCGTCATGATATTTCGGTCGAACCGCCCGGTAATTGGGAGGCGAAACATGTCCCTGCCCCGCCTCGATTGCAAGTAAAACGCCGGCTTCCGCCGGACCTTCCCTGCTACACCGCGACCCGGTCCGTGGTCCCTCCTTTCGGGCGGAGTTCGGGGTCAGGCGCGCCAGGCGTCGGGGATGTGCTCGAGGCGGGCTCCGGAACCGGCCCGGCCCGCCGGATCAAGCACGGCCACGACGTCGTAGCGGCAGGCGTCCGCCGGTCCGCCATGGCGGACGAGCCAGGCCCGTGCCGCGGCCGCAACCTCCCGTCGCTTCCGCCAGCCGACGGTGGCGAGGGGGTGGCCGAAGGAGGTTGAACGGCGCGCGCGGACCTCCACGAACGCCACCACGGCCCCCCGTCGCACCACCAGGTCGATCTCCTTGTGGCGAAACCGCCAGTTCCGATGGAGGACCGTCCAGCCGCGGTCCTCGAGGAAGCGTGCCGCCAGGTCCTCCGCCGCCCTGCCGAAATCGTTGTGTTCCGCCATGCCTGTATGCTGGGTGACGGCGTGGCGGCCGGCCATGGCCCGGCAGGCCGGCGGTGTGGTGCATGGTAGCGTCACGGGAACGTGAACGGGAACTGGAACGGGAACGGGAGGGGGAACGGGAGGGGGGACGGGAACGGGGACGGGAACGGGCAAGGGCCAGCCTCTTGCATGGGGGGCGAGAGGGGCGGGCCGGCCAAGACAACCAGGGAATCATGACGAAGGCATTCGAGATACTGCGGTCGGCGCGACGCGTGGCCGTACTCGGCATCAGGACGGACGCGTCGCCGTCCGCGGCGGCGTACTACGTTCCGGCGTACCTCCAGCGCGCCGGATACGACATTGTGCCCGTGCCAGTCAACCAGGCCGATGTGGAGACCATCCTGGGTGAGCCGGTGTACCGCCGGGTCGCCGACATCCCGGGCGAAGTGGACCTGGTGGTGGTGTTCAGGCGGCCGGCGGACATCGACGGCCACGTGGACGACATCATCGCGAAGTCACCGGGGGCGGTCTGGTTCCAGCTGGGGATCCGGAACGATGACGCGGCGGCGCGCCTCGAGGCGGCCGGGATCGACGTCGTCCAGGACCGCTGCACGATGATCGACCACCGTCGGATCATGTAGGATGGATGCAATGCGCCCCAGGAGGATCACGCGCGACGCTCGCTGTACTTACCGCTGCTGCCTGCGGGGCCCTGACGGGATTCGTAAGCTCGCGCCCGGTGGTTCCTGGGGCACACCCGGAAGGTAACGGCAGGCCCGGGGAGGGTCAATCCGCCAGCGTCAATCCATCAGCTCCAGATCCCAGGTCTCCACTGCCTCCTTGAGCCCTGCGTCCCGCCTGGCGATGCTCGCGAGCTTCTCGGTACGGACGCGGGCGGGCGTGATGCGCGCCGGCACGTCATCGACCCGGTCGCCGGCCGGCGCCTGCGGTACGGAGCGAACCGACAACTCGATGGGCCGGCCCAGAAGCTCGGCCATGATCTTCTGGACGGCAGCCCGTGCGGTGGACTCGCCAGCGAGCTTCTCCAGGCCGGGTCCCGGCGGCAGTTCGATGACGACGCTTGCGGCATCCGCCTCGGCCACGTGCGCGCTCTTCAGGAAGATCCCCAGCCCGTGGGGCGCCCGGCGCTGCTCCACCATTGCCCTGAGTGCCCGCTCCGCGTCGCGGCCGGGATTGCCGGTGTCGATAACGGCGGCGGCAAGGGGGTCGGGCGCAGAGTCCGGGTGCGGCGGGTCGGCGACAGGGGCCGCGACGGATTCGACGGATTCGGCTGCTGGCGACGGCCGGCCGGCCAATGGGTCCGGGTGCGGCGGGTCGGCGACAGGGGCCGCGACGGATTCGGCGGAAGACGCCGACGGGTCCGGGCGCGCCTTCGCGGCGGAG
>DATHVO010000116.1:0-14476 GCA_035461265.1 Longimicrobiales bacterium | reverse complement strand
GAACTGGACGTACAGAAAATAGCCGATGCCCGCGAAGAGCATCAGCTGCAGGACCAGCATCAGCGTGTTCCGGTATCGCTCCGTGTTCCGTGGCCGCTCGAACGCAATGGCGACGCCTGCGGCCTCCGCCCGCTCGATGAGGGACTCGGCGAGACCCGTCGGATATACCGTGATGAAGTCGTGCCGGCCCGGCAGGGCAGTGCTGCCGACAAACCGTCCGCGCACGGCGTCGCCCGCGCCCACCTCGAGAGACGCCACCCGGCCGGCACCCATCGCGGCCACGAGCTCGCTGTAGGCGAGGCTCTCCGGAGCCGCCTGCCTCGGCCACGCCAATGGGACGATGACCGCTGCCGACAGCACGACCGCCACGGGAAGGATCAGCTTCCAGCGTGCAAAGAATCCGCGGGGCCCCGCCGCCGCGAAGCGGCTGGGCAGCCTCTGACCAACCTCGTTCATCGTGCGTCTGGTCCCGAGCTGCTGATGATGAATCGTCGCGAACGCCTTCGTTCACCTCCTCCATACAGCGGCGCGGCGGATTTGTGCCGCACCCACCGCTCCGATCAGGCGAACGAACGTGCCAGCGCGGCAGTCGCCGCGTGGAATCCACACATTCCGTGTACGGCGCCGCCGGGAGGGGTGGAGGCGGAGCAGAGGTAGAGATCGCGGACGGGCGTGGTGTAGGGATTCCAGCGGGCGACGGGGCGGAAGAAGAGCTGCCTCAGGTGCTGGGCGCCTGCATTGATGTCGCCGCCGATGATGTTCGCGTTGTGCGACTCGAGGTCCGCGGGGAACATCACGTGGCGCTCGCGGATCGTATCCCGGAAGCCTGGCGCGAAGCGTTCGACCTGTGCCTCGATGGCGTCGGTCATGTCGGTGGTGGAGCCGTGCGGCACGTGGCAGTACGCCCAGCCGATGTGGGCACCGACCGGGGCGCGCCCGGGATCGAAGGACGCGGGCTGCACGAACAGGACGAACGGCGACTGGCAGTCCAGTCCCTCCCAGGCCGCCTTCTCGGAAGCCAGCACCTCGCCGTAGCCGCCGCCGAGGTGCAGGACTGGCGCGTCGGCGCACCGCGGATTGCGCCACGGCACGGGGTCGGACAGGGCCCAGTCGACCTTGAATGCGCCGGGTCCGTACTGGTACCGCTGCAGCCGCCGCCGATACGAAAGCGGCAGGCGCTCTCCTGCAATGCTCAGGAGCTGTCGAGGCGTGACATCGAAGAGGACGGCCCGGGCGGGTGGCAGTTCGCCCATGTCGCGGACGGGTGCGTCGGTCTCGATGACGCCGCCGAGTTCCGCGAGATGTGCGGCGAGTGCATGGGCTATGGCATCTGATCCGCCACGGGCGAGGGGCCAGCCGACGGCGTGTGCTGTAGTGGACAGCATGAGACCGAAGGAGGCGGTGCCGAGCCAGTCCAGCGGGAGCATGCAGTGGCCGGCGATGGCAGCGAACAGGGCGCGCGTCGCGTCGTCCCGGAATCTGCCGCGGACGAGGCCGTCGGCGGAGCGGAGGGCCTGCAGCCCGAAACGAGCCATGAACAGCGGATGGCGCGGGATGCGAATCGGCCGGAGCGAGTCGTGTACGAGATCCTCCCACCGCTGCAGGAAGGGTCCGATGAGGTCGCGGTAGGCGTCCCCGTCGCGGCCGAGGCCGGCGGCGGTCTCGTCGATGCACCGGTGGAGCGTGACGGCGCTGCCGTCGTCGAAGGGGTGGGCCAGGAGTGTCCTCGTGTGGACCCACTCCAGCCCGTGACGTGCCAGGGGCAGCTGGCGGAAGAACGGGGATGCGGCACCCATGGGGTGGATCGTCGAGCAGACGTCGTGGCGATGGCCGGGGAGGGTGAGTTCCTCCGTGCGGGTCCCGCCGCCGATGACGGGTGCGGCCTCGCGGACGAGCACGGACAGGCCCGCCCGGGCGAGGACGATGGCGGCGGACAGACCGTTGGGCCCGGCGCCCACCACGATGGCATCATACTGGATACGGCCCCCTGGCTGGCGTTGCGTCGGGTGCAGCGGGGGTCAAGGATCGTGCCGGCCCTGACGCTGGAGACGTTTCATGGCGAAGGCGACGATCCTGTCCCGGACGCCGACGGGTAGGAGTGTCTGCATGAGGATGCGGGCCCGTGCATCGCGCCCGACGACATAGCGTGCACGCGGGCGAGGAGCCGCCAGCGCCCGGGCCACCACTCCGGCGACGGACTCCGGCGGCAGTCCGCGCATCCCGCTCTCCACCATCCCGGCGAGCCCGTCGAGGGAGCGGCCGTACCACGTATACGCCTCGGCGGGCATCCGCTCGCCGGCCCGCCGTGCGGACGCGAGGGAGGTGTCCCAGATGGGCGTGAGGATCACGCCGGGCTCCACGAGGACGACGCGGATGCCGAAGGGTCGCAGCTCTACACGGAGGGCGTCCGCCGCCGCTTCCAGGGCGAACTTTGAAGCCGCGTAGGGTCCGAGCAGCGGCAGGGCACTGCGTCCGGATACGGAGCTCATGAAGATGATCCGGCCCGCACGATCGCGTTGGCCGCGCGGTGCCGACATCCTCGCCCGGCGGAGCAGTGGCAGACACGCCTGCGTCACGGCGATCTGCCCCGTCACGTTCACTTCGAGCTGGCGCCGGAACTCGTCGATGGGGAGGAACTCCAGCGGGCCGGCGACGGCGATGCCCGCATTGTTCACGAGGGCAGTGAGCCCGTCGTGGCCCGTGTCGGCCTCGATGGTCGACGCCGCGGCGCGGATGAGCGCGGGATCCGTCACGTCGAGGATGACGGGGAGGACGGCGTCACCGAGCTCCGACTGCAGCCTCGCCGCAGCCGCGTCCGTACGCACTCCGGCGAACACCCGCCAGCCGTCCCGTACCAGACGGCGGACGCACGCCTCCCCGATGCCCCGGGACGCGCCGGTCACGAGCACGGCCGGCCGGGTCCCGCCGGGCGTGGCCTGGACCGACGCGGACACCGCGGTCACGTGCGCAGGCCGAGGCCCAGCTCGGTCGCCATGCGGCTGAAACCGCCGGCGTCGCGCACAGGCGTCAGCAGCGGATGGACCATGATGAACGGAAGGCTGACGTCCTCGTGAAGGTCGAACGCAGCCTCCAGGGCGGTCAGGGCGGCATCGGTGCTGCGGAGGGCCATGAGCCACGCCACGCGCTCGGACGCGTGGATTCCCCTGACAACCTGCAGCTCGCGCACGGCGGCGGCCGTACCGCCGCCTCGCAGGGCCGCGGCGATGGCCCCGTAGAGCCGCGCGTGCTGCGGGGCAAGGTCCGCGAGGCGGTCCACGGACGTCGCGGCCTCTGCGGCGTCACCCGCCGCGACTGCCGCGTACGCGTGGTTCGCTACACCAGCGGCGAAGTCGGGATGAATCCGGACCAGGTCCCGCCACGTCGCCATCGCCTCGTCCATCCGGCCCCTGAGCATCTTGAGGTAGGCATCACTGAACAGGGCGGAGGGCGCCAGCGGGTCGGTGGCCAGCAGGCTGCGGACATGGATTTCCGCGTCGGCGTACCGCCCCTGGAGCATGAGCGTCTCCGCGAACCACTGGTGCGTCGTCGCGTTGCCCGGCTGGTACCGCAGGGCCCGGCGGTAGTAGCTCTCGGCGCCCTGGAAGTCCCACTCGAAGTTCTGTACGAGCTGACCCATGGCTGCGTACGCGTCCGCCATGCTGGGATCGTAGGCAATGGCCTGGGCCGCCGCCGTCGAGCCCTTGACCACGGCCGAGTCCACCGGGAACGAGCCGTAGACGGGGAGCATCGCATAGGCCTGGGCCAGCCCGGCGTAGGCCAGGGCGAACTGCGGATCCTCCTGGAGCGCATCCTGGAAGTAGGCGACGGCCTGGCGCAGGTCCCGATCGTTGCGGGCATTGGCGCGGCGGAGACCGAGCAGGTACAGCTCGTAGGCGCGGACGCTCGTCGTGCCCCGCCGGCCCGCCTCCGGCGCGGCGGCGAAGCGCTGGCGCAGGGCATCGACGACGGCGCCTGCGATCGCGTCCTGGAGCGCGAACACATCCGTGGCCTCGCCGTCGAAGCGGTCGGACCAGATCTGGTAGCCGGTGGCCACGTCGATGAGCTTGGTGGAGACGCGCAGCCGGTCGCCTTCCCGCCGCACGCTGCCTTCCAGCACGGACTGCACGCCGAGCCGGCGGCCGATCTCGCGGACGTCCTGCGCGCTGCCCTTGAACACGAAGGACGAAGTCCGGGCGGCGACCCGCAGGTCCGGCACCGTGGCGAGGCGGTTCAGGAGCTCCTCTGTCACGCCATCGCTGAAGAACTCCTGGTCCTGGCCGGGACTCATGTCCACGAACGGGAGCACGGCAATGGACTCGATGGGGGCATCGCTGTCCGGGCCGGCGGTCCCCCTGCCCTCATGGTGATAGCCCGCATATGCCGCCACGGCGACGAGGGCCACGAGAATGCCGAGACCGAAGAACCCGCTGGCCCGGCCGATGGCCGGACGGCGGCGGACGGGCACGGGGACGGGCGTCGCCGCCTCCCGCCGGTCAACGCCCGGCACCGTCTCCGACAGCGGCAGAGTCCGGCGCACGCCGTCGGGGGTGATGTCGAAGATCCATGCGAGTGCGAAAGCCACCGGGAAGCCGGCCAGAGCGAGGATGACCACCAGCCGGTTGGTCCATTCCTGCTCCTCCAGGAGGATGGGCTGGACGGTGGTATACACCTCGACGAACACCCACGCCGCCACCGCGTAGGCGCCGACGACGCGCAGCACATGCCGGCGTCGGAGCTCGCCGAAGAAGTTCCTCAGGGACACGGACGGTTCTCCACGACTTCTTGGATGGCGCGGAGTGCGAAAGCGTTGTCCAACGATGCTCTCGCGTGCGCGGCCGAGCAAGGGCGGACCGGCATCGCCCGGTTGCGCTACGGACAGCGCTGCGGCAACCTTCGGCAACCCGGGCACCGGCCCGACCGACCACCAACCCGCGCCCTTTGCTCCGGAGGAGCAACATGTCGGAACACGTCTACAAGATCGTCGAGCTGACCGGCTCCTCGCCGGACAGCCTCGAGGCCGCCATCCGCAATGCGATTGCCCGGGCCGGCCGGACCCTCCGCAACATGCGGTGGTTCGAGGTGGTCGATACCCGCGGGCACATCGAGGACGGCGGTGTCTCCCATTTCCAGGTGACCATCAAGGTCGGCTTCACCCTGGAGGACTGACCGCGGGCACCGGGTCGGATCGGGGCACGCCAGCCCGGCATGCGCCGCCGTTGACGACTAAATGCCCCCGCCGCCGGCGGCAGCGGGACACGTTGGCCCAGGCATCCGACTGACGCGGCCGGTGAGGACTCGCCTCAACTCGTTGCAGCACATGGCATTGAGGGAATAGGGGTGGCCACTGCGCCGTCGGATCGCTGGTTGCAGGATCGTCGGTACCCACTGTATGGGAGGATGCGATGAGGTCTCTGCATTGGCCGGTCGGGTTTGTCGTGCTGCTCCTGTTCGGCTGCGGCGGCGGTGGTGACCGCGCACCGGCCGCGTCGGCCGGTGCCGATTCGGTCGCGCTCGCCCTCGACCAGATGACGCCGGAGATGTTCGACACGATCCACTGGGCCAGCGACAGTACCGCGGTGGCGAGGGGGTCGGTGGTCTGGATCTACAGCTGCCGGCGGTGCCACGGAGATGACGGGTTGGGCGATGGCGGGTTCGTCCAGGGCGGCGTACCGGTGGAGCCACCGTCGCTCCGTGCGCCGGACTGGCCGCACGCGAACGACCGCGAGGCCATCCGCAGGCTGACCTTCACGGGCACCGGAGAAGGCATGCCCCACTGGGGTTTGGTGGGTCTTAAGCCGCGTGACGTGGACGCCGTGGCCATCTACATCCAGCAGGTCATACGACAGTGATGCAGGACCCGGCTCCGCTCCCGGCGGAGCCGGTCGTCCGGACATGGCGCGGTCCCCTTCAGGGGACTGCCGCCGTTGTCCGTCCTCCCTCCTAGACCAGCATCGTGTGGCCCGTGTCCTGGTCGTGCTCGCGTATGGCGGACACGGCCCATTCGGCGTCGGGATCAGCGATGTCGATGCGGGTGACGCCACCGTGGAAGCGACCCTGCAGCATGAGGTAGTGCTGCCACAGCTCCGGATCGGGGTGCTGCCATTCATGCAGGTAGTAGACGCCGAAGATTCGTGCCTGCAGCAGCTCCTTGGTGCAGCCGAAGCACGGCCGCATGGTGGTGTAGATGGATGCCCCCTCGACGGCGATGCCGAAGCGGGCCGCGCTCAGCAGGGCGTTCTGTTCGGCGTGCACGCAGATGCAGACGTCGTAGCCGTGGGAACCGCGGTACTTGCCCCGGTTGGCGCAGCGCTCGCAGCCGCCTTCATCGCAGTTGCGCGTTCCTTCGGGCGTGCCGTTGTAGCCGGTGGAGATGATGCGGTCGTTGCGGACGAGGAGGGCGCCGACGCGGTTGCCGATGCAGTTCGCACGTCGCCTGACGGCCATGGCGATGTGCATGTAGTAGTCGATGCGGTCGGGGCGCGGCTGGTGCGTCATGGCGGCATCCTTCCGGCGTTGCGGGAGCGGGGAGGTCCAACTTGGGCCGGGCCCCGCCTCCGCGCCAGTTCCGGGGCAGCTACTGGGCCCGGAGCGGGATGACCTCCTGGAGGACGACGCCATCGAGGACTTCCGCCGGTGTGATGCCGAGGATCGCTGCCAGGGTCGGAGCGATGTCCACGGTCCGCACTACCCTGTCCGGCTGCACCGCCGGGATGCCGGCCCCCAGGAACGCCACGGGGACGTGGCGGTTCGTCACGAGGGGGGTGCCGTGCTCGGCCTTCTGCGACGCCGTGAACACCCAGCCCTCGGCGGGCTCCGCCAGTGCCAGCCACGCATGGGCCGGCGGAATGGAGCGCCGCCAGAGACGTGCGGCCTCATCGTCGTCCGGTGCCGCGGCGAGCGAATGCGGCGTGAAGACCCGTGCCACACCGGGCAGGCCGGCCAGGCGGCGGGCCAGTGAATCGCCCACTGCGGGCACGTCGATGCCGTGGCCGGCCATGGCGGCGGTATCGGCGAGCACGACGCCGCTCTGGAGCTCGAGGGCGAAGGAGGAGGCAAACTGCTGCTGCAGCGGCGCGAGGACGGGGCGCATCGCGTTGCGCAACTCGATCCGGCCGGCGTCCGGTGTGCCATGTGCCAGCAGATACGCGGGCATGGTCGCGATCCCGTGATCGGACGTGAGGACATACACGATCTGATCCGCCGCGAGCGCATCTTCCAGTTCGCGCATGAACCAGTCGAGCCACCGGTCCACTCGCAGGACGAGGTCGTGCACCTCCCGCGAGTCCGGCCCGAAGTCGTGACCGATGGCGTCGAGGGATGAGAGGGAGAGGACGAGCAGGTCCGTCCCCCCCCGGGTCCCCAGACCAAGGTTCCGCACACCCGCCAGCGCGAGGTCCAGCGAGAGGGAATCGGACCAGGGGAACTCCGCCACGTCCGCGAAACGTTCCATTCGGTGCGGGAAGACGTTGCCGCGGCCGGCACCGACGCCCTCGTGGGGCATCTCATCCGGTTCCGGGTACGCGGACTCCGGCAGGAGAAGCGTCCACTCCCGGCCGGCCCACTGTTCCGGCCTGAGGGACGCGTTCCACTCGGAGACCCACGACGGCAGCGTGTCGCGGTAGTACGTGCTTGTCGTGTAGCGCTCGTCAGCCCACCAGTACACATCCGCCCGCGACCTGCCCACCGGGAGGATCGCGCCCCGGTCCTTCCGGGAGATGCTCAGCGCCCGGGTGGACGGGTCGGCCGCGAGCATCCAGTCATAGAGTGCGGTGCCCTGGAACCGCGCGGGTGATGCGCCGGCACCGGCTGCGCCTGCGATGAGCGGATACCCGGGGTCGGGGACGCCATGGTCGTTCGTGAGGATATTCATCCGGGCGGGGGTCCGGCCCGAGAGCATCGTCGCGTGTCCCGGCGCCGTCGCCGTCAGGGCGTGGTCCTGACGTCCGTTCGCGTAGAACGTTCCCTCTTCGCGGAACCTCGCAAGTCCGCCGGTGAGGTTGGGTGCGAACCGCTCGGCGTAGTCGCCGCGGAACTGGTCCACTGCGATGAGGACGATGAGCGCTGGCGGGTCGGAGGACACCGCGGGGGCCGCGGGTACTGGAGCGGCCAGCAGCGCCAGTGGCAGGGCGAACCCGGAGAGGTTCATGACATTCCTTGTGGTGGGCCGGCCGGCCGCGACGCGGGCGACCGGCGAACCGGTTCAGCGCGTGTCGTACACGCGGACGTTGCCGGCGCGGTCGAAAGCCAGCACGTCGTAGCGGTCCTTCCAGGGGCCTTCCATTCCGGGCGAGCCCATGGGCATCCCCGGGACGGTAAGCCCGTGGAATGTCTCGTTATCGTCGATCATGCGGCGGATCAGGTCTGCGGGGACGTGGCCCTCCACGGTGTAGCCTCGTACCGTGGCCGTGTGGCAGGACACCATCCCGGCGGGCACGCCGAGCTCCCGCTTGATGTCGTCCAGGCGCGGCAGATCGTGGGTAACGACCTCGAAGCCGTGCTCCCGGACGTGGTCCACCCAGTCGTTGCAGCAACCGCACGTCGGCGTCTTGTAGACGACCATCGTGTCCGCTGCGGCGGCGGCCGGGTTCGCAGCGGCCGGCGCCTCAGCCGATGACGACGCCACGGCCCGGGGCACGTCCGGCGCCTCGGCCCGCCCGCACGCCGCAGCGGCCGGCACCAGCAGCACCACGCCCCAGCGATAGATTGCACTCTTCACATTGCCTCCCCTCTGAAGTCCGCCCCTGTTACCCCGGAGTCCTGCCGGGGTGCGCCCCGTAACGGGACGGTCGCGGCCACCAGTCTCACCGGGATGCCGCCGTTCCGGGTGGCGAGAACGTCTCGCAGGGACAGACCCGTGGCCGCGTCCAGGCGCGGATCCGCGGACAGGAACGCCACCGTCCACCCGGCCAGCCGCGTGGTGGCCAGGTCGCCCAGGGCGGCATAGAGCCCGTGGAGCGCCCTGCGGTCGCCCACTCTCACGCCGTACGGCGGGTTCGTGACGAGGTGACCGATTGCCGGGGGGGGCCGCACCGCCGACAGGGGCCGTCGCTCGAACTCCACGTCATGGGCGACGCCGCCGCGGTCGGCGTTCGAACGGGCCGCCGTGATGGCACCGGCATCGCGGTCGGACCCGCCGATCACGACCGGCGCTGCCGGCAACGCATGCCCGCGCGCGGCCTCGACGACTGCGTTCCACGCGACGGCTTCGAAGCCCGGCCATGCCTGGAACGCGAACGCGCGCGGCACGAGGCCGGGGCTGGCCATGCCCGGCGCAATGCGGCGCGCCAGGAGGGCGGCCTCGATGGCGAGGGTGCCGGAGCCGCACATCGGGTCGAGCAGCGGCGTCGAGCCGCGCCATCCGGTCGCGAGGAGCATCGCCGCGGCCACGGTCTCCCGGAGGGGCGCCTTCGCCAGCGCCTGGCGATAGCCGCGCTGATGCAGCAGCGCGCCCGACGTGTCGACGCTCACCGTGCACACGTCCCTGACGAACCGGACGACGACGAGCTGGCCGTCCGCGTCTTCGTCCACCTCCCCGGCGTCCCGGGCCGCACAGGCCGCACCCGCCGCACCGGCCACGGCGCCGGTGCCGGCAGGGAGGACGCCGGCGATGCGCTCCGCCACGGCGCCCTGGTGGTAAAGGCGTGATTTCCTGCACGTCACGCGCAGGCGGACGACCCGTCCGGGCGGGAGGAAGCGCGCCCAGTCCAGCCGACCGGCGTGGCGCTCGAGCTCGGGGAAGGTGCGGGCACGGAACGACCCGATCCGGCAGACCACGCGGCTGGCCGTTCGCGACTCCAGGTTGGCGCGGTACATGGACACGGCGTCGCCGCGCCACGCGACGCCGCCCTCGCCGGCCTCGCCGCCGACCCCGAGGCCGCGGAGCTCTGCAGCGCACACGCCCTCCAGGCCGGGCGCGGTCACCGCGAAAAGGTCCATGATGCCGTGCCCGCTCGTCACGCCGGGAAGGGTGCACGCCCCGGCGCGCTCGCGCAACGGCCGTTACCGATCGTTTGCGTGCGAGTGGCCGCATCGACGTTTTGCAGCGCGCGGCCTGCGTGATTATCCTGCCTGCACCCGATTCCATAACGTGGAGGTCCGATGATGGTGCTGAACAGACGGGGGCTGGCGGGCATTGCGGCGATGGCGCTGCTCCTGGGTGCATGCGGGCAGGCGGACGACCGGGGCGCCGGGGCACCGGCAGGAGATACGACATCTGGTGCCGGCACCGGCACTGCGCTCGCGCCGGCGCAGGAGGAGTTCTGGGCCGCCCTCGGCGGCCTGTGCGGCGAGGCGTATGAAGGCCGGCTCGTCGAGGCGCCGGCGGGCGACACTACGTTTGCGGGCAAGCGTCTCGTGATGCACGCCCGGGAGTGCGAGGGCGACGTCATCCGCATTCCATTCCACGTGGGCGATGACCGGTCGCGCACGTGGGTTCTCACGCGCACCGGCGATGGCATCCGCCTGAAGCACGACCACCGGCACGAGGACGGCAGCGAGGACGAGGTGACGATGTACGGTGGCGACACGGCGACGCCTGGGACCGCCACCAGCCAGGAGTTCCCCGCCGATCAGCACACCGCTGACCTGATCCCCGCCGCGGCGACGAATTTCTGGACCGTGGAAGTGGTGCCGGGGGAGGTGTTCGCCTACGCCCTGCGCCGGGAGGGGACGGACCGGCGGTTCCGCATCGAGTTCGACCTCACGCGGCCGGTGCCGCCGCCGCCGGCGCCCTGGGGCTTCGAGGACTGAGCCGGGGCCGCCGGGACAACGGGGCGACCGGACCCGCAGCCTGACGCGGGTCCGGCCGCCCCATGCGCCTCACCCCTGGCCTCAGCGGGCCGGCCCCGTCTCGGGCGGTGGGTGGAGCGGCACCACGACGACAGGACATGGCGCATGCTGCAGGATGCTGTGCGTCGTGTCGCCCAGGATGAGCCGGGCCAGCTGGCCGCGACCGCGCGTACCGACGACGATGTAGTGGGCGTTGAGCTCCGCCGCCGCCTGCGTGACCCGTTCGGCGACGTGACCCTCCACCACCCGCACACCGACCGGCAGCCCCGCGAGGAACTCGTCGGCGAAGGCCTTCAGCTCCGCCTTGATCCGCTCCTCGATGCGCGAACGCTCGGCGGACGGGTCGATCCCCGCCTCGGCGGCGCCGAGCTCCACGGCCTCGAGCTCGGTGGCAACGTAGAGGACGGTGATGTGGCCGCCGACCTGGCGGGCCAGGTTTGCGGCGACGCGGGCGGGCTCGGCCGACGACGCGCCGAACCGGGTCGCTAGCACGATCTCAGGCGCCACTGGACCCTCCGGTCCGGGGGGAGGACCGTCCCCGGGCTGCCGGCGACGGGGCGGACATGAAACGTACGTGGCGGCCGAGACGCGTGGCAACTGGTGCCGTGGGCGCTCCCGCCATAGACTCCGCCTCTCGCGCCGGCAGCCGCCGCACCCCGTGGCGGGCGGTGGAACGCTCACGGACCGTCGATGGCCATAACGCTCGAATTCCTCATCATCCTGCTCCTGATCGTGGTGAATGGCGTCTTCGCCATGTCGGAGATCGCCGTGGTGTCGTCCCGGAAGTCGCGCCTGCAGCGCCGCGCGGACCAGGGCGACCGCCGCGCCCGTCGCGCCCTCGAGCTGGCCAACGACCCGAACCGGTTTCTCTCCACCGTCCAGATCGGAATCACGGCTGTGGGCGTGTTCGCCGGTGCGTTCGGCGGCGCCACCCTGGCGCAGCAGCTGGCCGGCGTGCTGGCCGGGGTCCCCGCCCTGGCGCGGTATGCCCAGGCCATCGGCATCGGTGTCGTCGTCGTCGCCATCACCTTCGCGACGCTCGTCATTGGCGAGCTGGTGCCCAAGCGCATTGCCCTGACCCGCCCCGAGCGCATCGCGGCCCGCACCGCGGGCCTGATGCACCGGCTGTCCCGCATCGCGACGCCGCTGGTGAAGCTGCTCGGCTGGGCGACGGAGGCCGTGCTGCGGATGCTCCCCGACCCGGCGCCGGACGAACCCATCACGACGGAGGAGGACATCCGCGTGCTGCTGGAGCAGGGCACCCGGGCGGGCGTGTTCCTGGCCGCCGAGCAGGACATCGTGGAGAACGTCTTCTGGCTGGGCGACCAGCGGGTGGACTCGGTGATGACGCCGCGCGCCGACATCGTCTGGCTGGACGTGGACCGGCCGGCGGCCGACCACGCCCGCGTCATGGTGGAACAGCCGCAGGCGCGATACGTCCTGTGCCGCGGCGCACTCGACCGGGTGGTGGGCGTCGTGGCAATGAAGGACGTGTGGCCGGCGACGCTGGTCGGGCAGCCGCTGGACGTCCGGGCCCGGGCCATCACGCCGCTGTTCGTGCCGTCCACCACACGGGCCCTCACCCTGCTCGAACAGTTCCGGAAGACCCGGGTGCACGTCGCCCTGGTCGTGGATGACGACGAACGGGTGGAGGGGCTGGTCACGCTCACGGACATCCTGGAAGGCCTGGTCGGGGAGCTGGCGGAGCTGGCGGAGGACGAGGTGGTGCAGCGGGAGGACGGCTCCTGGCTCATCAGCGGCACGGTGCGGATGGAGGCTATACACGACCTCCTGGGCCTGCCCGCGCCGTCAGGCGAGCCGGACGCCGGGCACCGGACCGTGGCCGAGCTCGTCACGCATCATCTCGGTCCGGCACCCGCCGTCGCGGCGTATTTCGTCTGGGAGGACCACAGAGTGGAGGTGGTGGACCTGGACGGCGACAGGATCGACAAGGTGCTGGTCGCTGCCGTGGACCCCGGAGGCGCCGGAGCGGATGCCCGCGGCCCCGCCCGCTGAGGCCGGCCCCGGATCAGCCCTGTGTCAGGCGGCAGATGATGGCCCGGTCCCTGTCCTCCGTCGTGGCGTAGCGGCGACGGCGCTGCGCCGTCGGATCGTGGGTCATGCCGAACACGCGGTCCGCCGAGACCGCGTCGCCCAGCTTGAGCAGGGCGTGGGCGACCGCTTCCAGCACCTCCTCGTTCGTCACTTCCTCCGCCATGGCCCTGAGCTGCCGCTGCGCCACGGTGGGACGCTCCAGGCGGAGAGCCGCTTCGCCGTACTCCTCCACGCGCCGCCGCGCCTCGTCGTCCAGACCCCGCGCAATGGCGAGCCAGGCAAGCGTGCAGCGGGCACGGACCACCTCGGGGTTGAGGCGTACCAGCTTCTCGCAGATGGCGGCGCTGGCCGCGAACCGGCTGGCGGACAGGTACAGGTCGATGCACGCATCGTAGTAGAGCAGCGCGCGCTCGCGCTGTCCGGCGTCGAAGCACATGTCGCCGGCGATGTTCATGAGCCGTGCGCGCTGCTCAGGCGACAGATCCTCCCGCATCCGCTCCGATAGCTCCTGGAGCGCGACATCCAGCGGCACGGCTTCGGGTTGCGACGTCGGCAACGTGATCACGCTTCGCTCCGGGGTGGCTGCAATGCGGGCCCCCTGCACCGCACTGTACATGAACATTCAGTTCCTGCGCCGGCTCATCATGCGGTCCAGCACGATCTCCCAGCGACGGTCGGGCTCCTCCGGCAGCTTGCGGCCCGCCATGTCGCCGCCCGTCTGCGCCGCACGCGCGCGCTCCGCACCCCGTACGTCCCCGAGCATCTCCAGGGCCTCGGCCACGGCACCGAGCACATCGGGCTCGTCCGCCACCTCCGCCATCATCCGGAGATGGCCCCGGGCCAGGCTGTGGTCCGTCTGCGGCGCCGCCGCCGATGCGTACTCCGCGATCCGCTCGCGTGCCTCACGGGCCTGGCCGCGGGCAATGGCCATCCACGCGAGCGTGCAGCGGGCCCGGACCACGCGCGGGGACAGGCGGACCAGCTTCTGACATACGGCCGCCACCGAGGCGTACATCCCGAGGGCCAGGTAGATGTCGATGGCCTGGTCGTAATAGATGAGTGCGCGTTCGCGCTGGCCGGCGTCGAAGCAGAGGTCGCCGGCGAGGTTCAGAATCCGCGCGCGCTCCGTCGGAAACAGGCTGTTGTCCGCCCGGCGCTCCATGCGCGGCAGAACCGCATCGAGGTCCATCGTCGAGAAGTTCGTCATGTACGCATGGAACCGCAGAAACAGCGCCGTCCGCCCACCGCCCGCGCGCCTGCCGGGGACGCCTTTGCAAGTCACTGGGGCACAACGTGATGGCATGATGGGGCAGCGTGGCAGGGAACGTCGGCAGGTCCGGGGACTGCGCAATCGTTGCATGCGCGCCGACACTCTTTGCGCAGCGGCCCGCCGGTGGCGGGTGGCGTAACATCGGGGCGGACGTCTGGCGGATCGGCGAGATCGCGGCCTAAGATCCGGCCCCCGATCCCGCTCTACAGGAGGCCTCGCGATGAGGTACGCCGCCCGGCTGCGTGTCGTCATGTTCGCGTGCGTGATGTACGCGCCCGCCGTTTCGCACACGGCCGCCCAGACGGTCCCGCCGCCGCCGGCCAGCGACCGACTGACGCTCGACGACTTCCTCAACTGGACGAC
>DATHVO010000115.1:0-38090 GCA_035461265.1 Longimicrobiales bacterium | reverse complement strand
CCAGGCCGAGGCACGCTACACGCACTACAACTGGTTGGGTGGTGGCCGGCGGCTGGACGTTCGCGGGACCGTCGGCAACCTCCTGGCGGACCAGCTGAACGGATCGGGGATCTTCCGTGATGTCCTGCCGGACGGCCCCGGGGAGAGGAACGGCAATGCCTTCCTTCAGCCGACCTGGCTGGCGAGCGTCGAGTTCATGCAGCCGGCCTTCCGGTCCGCGTCGAACATCCTTGGTCTGAGCGGATTCACCCACCGCCGCATCATCCCTGGCGTCGTCGTAGACGAGGGCTTCGGTGCCGAGATCTCCGCGACCCGGAGGTTCGACTACGGGACGCCGGCCAGCGCGACGTACCGCTACGAACTGGTCTCCATACAGGCCGGCGACCTGTACTTCTGCGTCATCTACGCCATCTGCGAGCTCCAGACCATCGACGCGCTTCAGGAGCGGCACCGCCTGTCGCCGGCGGGACTGTCCATCTTCTCCGACCGCGCCGACAACCCCATCGCGCCCACCACTGGCTACCGCCTGCGTGCCGAGGCCGAGCACGCGTCGGCCGCCACGATGTCCGACTTCCGCTACAACCGCGTCTCCGCGACGGCGGCGGGATACTACCCGCTGGACCTGCACCGCCGCCGCGTGCTGGCGGGTCGGCTGAGGGTGGGCTGGGCCGGCGCGCTGGCCGGCACGGCCGAGGCTGTCGGGATCGGTGACGAGTGGGACGGCCTGCTGCACCCGCGCAAGCGGTTCTACTCCGGCGGTGCCCGCTCCGTCCGTGGCTACCGCGAGAACCAGCTCGGGCCACGTGTGCTCACCGTGAACCCCAACGTCCTCATGGAGGACGGCGGCTGTGCGGGGGCGACCATCGCCGACTGGACGTGCGACCCGAACGACGTCCCCGCGGACGAGTTCATCCCCAGGCCGGCAGGCGGGAGGAGCGTCCTCGAGGCAAGCGTCGAGTATCGGTTCCCGATACGCGGAACGATACAGGGCGCGGTCTTCCTGGACGGTGCCACCGTCGGAGACGCGCCGGGCACGCTCTTCGCCGACGGCTCCGGGGCCATCACGCCGGGGTTCGGTGTCCGCTTCGCGTCGCCGGTGGGTCCCATCCGCATCGACATGGGTGTGCGGCCGGGTGGCGCCGAGGACCTGCCCGTCATCACCGAAGTGCTGGCGGAGAACGGCGAGCGTCGGCTCGTCCGGCTGGACACGCCGCGACGCTACGACCCCGTCGGTGACGCCGGCGGCTTCTTCCGCCAGGCCCTGCGGCGGCTCACGCTCCACCTCTCCATCGGCGAGGCGTACTGATGGCGAGGCGCCGGCAGGTCGCGGCATGGGTCGCCGCCGGCGTCGGCGTCGTGCTCTTCCTCCTCCTCGCAGTGGTCCTCTACTTCACGCAGACGGACCGGGGCAGGGAGCGCATCCGCGCCGTCGCAATCGACCGGCTCGATGCCATCACGGACGGCAGTGTCGCCATCGACCGCATCGAGGGGAACCTGCTCCGGGGCTTCCGCCTGCTGGACGTCTCCATCGTCGATGCGGAGGGCCGCCCGTTTCTCCGCGCCGATACCGTCGCCACGCGCTTCTCCCTGGTGTCCCTCCTGCGCCAGCGCATCGTGCTCTCCGACCTGCACCTCGCCCGGCCCGACATCGTCCTCGACCGACCGCCGGGCGAGGCGTGGAACTACGTCCGCATCTTCCGGATCGAGCCGGATACGCTGCCGGCCGAGCGGAGCCCGGGCTGGGGCGACTGGATCGCACTGGATGACGTCACCATGCGGGACGGCCGGCTCACGGTCCGGACGGCGTGGCGGCCACCGGATGACGTGACGGGACCGGAACGCGAGCGCGTCATCCGCGATGCGCTCGCGGGCGAGGCGCGGGACAACATCGTGGAAGTCCCCGGCGGCTACCAGACTGTCATGGAGTTCCGCGATCTCACTGCGGAGTTCGCCCGCATCCTGCCCGCACATCCCGACAGTGCAGGAATTCCCATCGAGGTGACGAGCCTGCGCGGCCTCGTGCAGCCGTTCCAGCCACCGGCCGCCGTAATCGAGGATCTCGAGGGCAAGTTCCGGCTGGAGGACGACACGCTCCGCTTCACCCGGGTCCAGGCCGTCCTGCCAAACTCCCGGATCGCGGCCCAGGGCACGTACGCCCTCGCGTCCGGCGACCTGCTCCTCCAGGCCCGGGCCGAGCCCGTGGCCTTCGAGGACGTCCGCTGGCTCTACCCCGCGCTGCCGGACGAGGGCGGCGGCTCCCTCGTTCTGAGGCTGGACATGGGGAAGGTCGTCACGCGTGTCGTCGCACGGGAGATGGACGTGCGGGTGGGCGACGCCATCCTGGCCGGCCGCCTCGACCTCACCACGGGGGACACCCTGCGCCTGGGCGAGACGGACCTGCGCTTCAGCCGGGTCCCCACGGACCTGGTGCGCCGGTTCATCCCCGCGTTCGAGCTGCCCGAGCCCGGCGTGTTCACAGGACGACTGGCGCTGGAGGGCCTGACTGCCGCGCTCCGTGTCGACGGCGACGTCGTCTTCGATCCCGCCGCTGGCCAGGCCAGCCGCATCATCGCCGCCGGCGAGGTCGGCATGGACGGCCCGACACGCTTCCGCGACATGCGCCTGCGCTTCGAGCCGCTCCAGGCCTCGCTGGTCCGGGCGTTCGTGCCCGACCTGCCCAGGGACGGAACGCTGCGTGGCACGCTGCGCCTGGATGGCATGCCTTCCGCCGTGCTCCGTGTCGCCGGGACCGTCGTCCACCAGAGCGGCGCCACCGGTACCAGCCGCCTCGGGCTCGACGGCGGCCTGGACCTCCGGAGCGGTCTGCGGTTCGACGGCCTCGACGTACGGATGGACCCCCTCACCCTCCCCCTCGTCCGCGCCTTCGCGCCCGGTCTGCCCATGGAGGGCACCCTCGCCGGTACCGCCCGTCTCGATGGCGCCCCGGCCGGACGCCTCGCCGTCCGCGCGGACGTCGTCCACACGGATGGCGGCAGCCGGTCCCGCGTCGCGGGGACTGCCGACATCGCCACCGGACCCGGCGGTCGCGCCACCGTCGATGCCCGCCTGGACCCTCTCGCCCTCGCCGCAGTCGGACGCTTCGCCCCGGGCGCCGGCCTCCAGGGCTCCGTGAGCGGCAGGGTGCGGGCGTCGGGACGACTCGACGCGCTGCAGATCGATGCCGACCTCGACGTCGCCGGCGGAGGCGCCCTCACCGCGACGGGACTCCTGGACGTGGCCGGCGGTCCGCCGGGCTACGACATCGCGTTTCGGACGTCCGCCTTCGACCTTGCCGCCGTGACCTGGCGCGCACCCGTGGCCACGTCCCTCACCGGCGCCATCCACGCTGCCGGCCGCGGTGTCGATCCGGCCACCATGAGCGCCGTCGCTGCCGCGGACATGGTGGACAGCGGGATCGATGATGTCGGCGCCGACGAGATCCGCCTGCGCGTGGCCATCGACGATGGCATCGCCGCCATCGACTCGTCCGTCATCCGTCTCGGTTCCGCCGAGGCCGTGCTGGATGGACGGATCGGACTGGTCGAGCCGCGCCACGGCGACCTGGCCTATCTCATCGCGGTGGACTCACTGCAGGAATTCGCACACTGGGTCGCGGGTGATGGCGTGGCCGCCCGCGCGGCACCGACGGACACGGCGGCCGTCCCCCTGGCCGTGGACGCCGCCGCTCCCGTCCCGGCCGACACCGCCGCCGTCCCGGCCGCCGCCGTGGACGCACCACTGGCCGGCCGGCTCCGCGCCGCCGGCACGCTGCGGGGCAGTCTGCAGAACCTGTCGGTGGACGGGCGCATGGATGTCGGGGACTTCGCCTTCCGGGGCGTGCGCGCCGGTAGCGGCGGGGCTGACTTCGCCGTCGCCGCCCTCGGCACCGACACGCCGGACGTCCGCATCGATGGCGCATTCGACGACTTCGCCGCGGCCGGGATGGAGTTCGAGCATGTCACCGTGGAGGGAGAGTATCGCGGGACGCGGTACGGTGAGGGCCGCATCGCCGTCGCCGCCCGGCAGGACGACGACACCGACTACCGCGCCGACGCGGAGTTCCTGCTGTCCCTCGAACGGAACGAGCTGCACCTGGCAGATGCCGCGTTCCGCTTCGACACGGTGACGTGGCAGACGGCCCGGCCGGGGACGATCCGCTGGGGCGGCCCCGGCATCGACGTCGAGTCCATCGAGCTCATAGGCAGCCATGGAGGCCGCGTTCTCGCCGACGGACGACTCCCCGTCGAGGGCGCCGGCGACCTGCGCGTCGCTGGCGAGGACGTCGAGTTCGCCCAGGTCATGTCGCTCCTCCAGCAGGAGGGCGCCACCGCCGGCCGCCTCGACTTCGACATCCGCCTCGCCGGCACGCTCGAGAACCCGGTCATGGAGGGCACCGCCACGCTCACGGACGCCACCGTCTCGGGCGAGGATGCGCCGGATGTGCGCGCGACGTTCTCGTATGCGGGCCGCGAAGTGACGGGCAGCGCCGAACTCACGGAGGACGGCCGGCTGCTCGCCGTCGCGGACGCGCGGCTGCCCATCGATCTGCGGCTGGCAGGAGATGTGTCCCGGCGCATGCTGCCCGGCGAGATCAGCGTGGACGTCCGCGCGGACAGCCTCCCCCTCGATGCGTTTCCCGTCATCACGGACCAGGTGGAGGACGTGCGCGGCATCGTGGCCGGCGACATCACGGTCAGGGGCACGTTCGACGCGCCCATCCTGGGCGGCGTCGTGAACCTCGACCTCGGCTCCCTGCGCGTCGTTCCCCTGGATGTCCGCTTCACGGACGTGACGGGCACCCTCTCCCTCGACGGCCGTACGCTGACCGTGGACTCCATCGCGGGCAGCAGCGGGGGACCGATCCGCGTCACCGGGCAGATCGATCTCGCGTCGCTCACGGAACCCGTCTTCGACCTCGAGGTCGAGGCGACGAACGCGCTGTTCATCGACA
Organism: Longimicrobiales bacterium; assembly: GCA_035461265.1. Classification (GTDB taxonomy): domain Bacteria; phylum Gemmatimonadota; class Gemmatimonadetes; order Longimicrobiales; family RSA9; genus SH-MAG3. The sequence goes on along the minus strand of DATHVO010000115.1, from coordinate 33,139 downwards.
CGGACGACATCCGGCTCCGCGCGGATGCCGACATCGATGTCACCGGGCCCGTCGGTGCCCTCGTGGTCAGCGGCGACGCACACGCCATGAGCGGGATGTGGCGCATTCCCGAACTGGCCGAGATGGGGTCCAGCAGGGTCGTGAATCTCGACGAGCCCGAGACGTTCGCCCGCATCGACACCACGTTCGTCGCGGAACGTGAGGCCCTGGTGTCGCGACCACGCGTCCTGCGGAACCTGAGAGTGGACGTGGGTCTGACCATCGACCGCGACGTGTGGCTCCGCTCCAGTGAAGCGAACGTCGAGATCTACACGCCCCCGGAGGTCGGCCCCGTGAGGCTCCGGATGAATGGCGCCGACAACTTCGCCATGGATGGCACCATCAACACGGACCGCGGTGAGTACGAGTTCATGAGCCGGCGTTTCGTCCTCACGCGGGGCGCGGTGATCTTTACGGGCGAGCCCGAGCTCAACCCCATCCTGCAGATCGCGGCGGAGCACGAGGTCCGCATGCCCGGGCGGGAGGCGTTCCAGATCCGCGTCGTGCTGAGCGGGACGCTGCGCGACCTGACCATCGCCCTCGAGAGCAGTGCTCAGCCGCCCATCGCCCAGACCGACCTCCTCGCCTACCTCGCCTTCGGCCGCGACGCCTCCTCGCTCCTCTATCAGCAGGGCTCCGCCCTCTCCGGCGAGGGCGGGAGTGCCGGCGCGCTCGTGGGCAACGTCGCCGGTCTGGCGACACAGCAGCTCGCCGCCGTGGCCGTCGAGTCCGCCGTGAAGGAGGTGGAGGCGGGCGCCATGCGCGACCTGGGCCTCGACGTCTTCCGCATCACCCCCGCCGACATCCCGTCGGAGCTCTTCACCGGACGCTACTCGGACATCCTGCAGGGGACGGAGATCGAGGCGGGTCGCTACATCTCACCGCGTCTGTTCGTCGCGGCACAGGCACGGACGGGGCTGAACCGCCCGGGCCTGCGCGCCGAATACTGGACGCCGAGCGGTTTCCAGTGGCGCGCGTCGTGGCAGCCGAGATTCCTGCCGATGGAACCCACCCTCACGGATGACGAGCCCCGTCGCGGCGGCGTGTTCGGTGCATTCCTCTTCCGGGAGTGGCGATTCTGAGCGTGTTGCTGCGGTCGCACCCGGACTTTACGTTGCAGCACGCGGCCGGCTCTCCCGGACACGCGGCTTCCCGGAACCCGAACGAAGGCATGCGCCTGAGCCCCGTCCCGCTCGTGCTGCTCGTGCTGCTCCCGCTGCTCACGGCGTGCGCAGGCGCGCGGCCTGCCACGACCGCGCCGCAGGCCCCGCCCGGCGAGGCTGCCCTGCGCTGGGTGCTGAACGAAGCATTCGACGGGAACTGGGACCTCCGCGTCACCATGGTCGCGGGTGCTGCCTTCGACGGGCGCGTTCGCGAGTTCTATCCGAACGGTGTGCTCCTCGGCGACCGCCTCATCGCCCTGGACGACATCGACACCGTCGTGCGCCGGGGCCAGCGCGGGTACGTCCTCGACCTCGCCATCATCTTCGGCGGTCTCGGCGGCGCGGCCGCTTACGTCATGACGAGCGGCGCGGCCGGTTCCAGTGGCGCGTGCAGGTCGCCGTGCAGGGAGCAGCGCATCGCCAGCTACACCATCCTCGGCGCGGTCGTCGGCGGCGTAATGGGCGCAATCCTCAACTCCGGCACCGACGACGTCCTCCTCTGGTCCCGGGACTGAGCGGGATTCACCGCCGCTGACCGTATCCGGCTGTCCCCACCGGGGGTTGGCCTCCCGCAGCGGTTCCGCTATAATTGTTCTATCCCATTGTCATTGAACGGCTTGCGTATGGCAGGCCTCCGCCGCCACTGAGGAGGGTGCATGCGACGGATGATCACTCTGGCTTGCGGAGCCATGCTGACGACCGTGGCTGTCGCCGCAGGCGCCGCGTCTGCGGAGGCGAGCAGCGCATCGTTGCGGGGTTCCCGCGCGGCCATGGAACAGCAGAACCGCATAGCGAAGGACCATGCGCTGGACTTCTTCCGCACGGCGCCTGAGATCCACGCGGCAGTGATGCGGGGCGACCTCGTCGAGCTGACGGGCAACGCCGACTACGAAGTGGCGGATTTCGTCCGCTACCCGTACGCGCACCCGGCGGCGGTCCTGTTCGTGGAGCGACTGTCCGCGCAGTACCGCGAAGCGTGTGGCCAGACGCTGGTAGTCACGAGTGCGGTGCGCCCGGTGGACCGCCAGCCACGCAACGCCCACGCGCTCTCCGTGCATCCCGCCGGAATGGCGCTGGACCTGCGCGTCAGCGACCGCGCCGTGTGCCGGTCGTGGCTCGAGGGGGCCCTGCTGGGCCTGGAGTCCCGCGGCGTGCTGAACGGGATCCGGGAGTTCCACCCGCCCCACTACCACGTGGCGGTGTTCCCGGGGCCGTACATGGCTTACGCGGAGGAGAGGATGCGTGCCGAGGCGGAGGCTCTTGCCGCCGCTTCGCCCGACGGCGCGCCCGCGGATGAGGGAACTGCGGCGGCGGCTGTCCTCAACGCCGGCGTCGTGACGGAGCTTCTCGAGGTGCCGGCACGCCGCCGGTCCGGTGTCCTGGCGGCGGCCGTGTTCCTCGCCGTCCTGGCCGTGCCGCTGGGCGGCGGCGTGATGGTACGGCGCCGCGAGACCCGGTAACCGCGGCGCCCGGCCCCTGCTACCGTGACGGGCCGCCGATGAGGTATTCCCTCGGCGGCGTCACGCCCCGCAGGTGCTCCACGAAGTAGTCCCACGTCCGCCGAACGAAGTACGCCTCGTTCGAAAATCCATGGGTCCGGTTCGGCATGACGATGGTGTCGAAGTCGCGGTTGTGGCGGATCAACTCGTTGATGAGCAGCAGCGTCATGTTGGGGTGGACGTTGGGGTCCATGGTGCCGTACGCGATGAGCAGCCGGCCCCTCAGGTTCTCCGCCAGACGCTGCACCGCCTGCTCCGTGTACGTGTCCCCATCCGCCGTCGCCTCCAGCTGCCCCTGCCACTTCTCACCCCAGTAATATGTGTACCCCCGGTTGTCCAGGTTACCCGCGCTGGCGACGCCCACGTGGAAGAAGTCGGGATGCTGGAGCATCGCCGCTGCCGTGGCGAAGCCGCCGCCGGAATGGCCGTAGACGCCGACCCGCGACAGGTCGATCCACGGGTGCCGTTCGGCGAGCTGACGCATCACGGCGATCTGGTCCGGCAGACCGTTGTCCGCCATGTCGCCGTAGTACCAGGAGTGGAACGGCTTTGAGCGCAGCGGCGTGCCCAGCGCGTCGATCTGAACGACGATGAACCCCAGTTCCGCCAGCGCCTGCGGACTGCCCCGCCGGTTCGCCGCGAATGTCCGCGGCCCGATGCTGCCGGCCTGCGGGCCCGGGTAGATGTTGTTGATGATCGGGTAGCGCTGCGACGGGTCGAAGTTCGACGGCCGGTACATCACGCCGTACAGGTCCGTCTCCCCATCCCGCGCCTTCGCCGTGAAGGGCGAGGGGAAGCTCCACCCCGTGTCGAGCAGACGGGATACGTCGGCCTGCTCCAGCGGACGGATGCTCCGGCCGTCCGCCCGTCTGAGTACCGTAACCGGCGCGGCGTCGATGCGTGAGAAGGTGTCCACGAAGTAGCGGCCCGACGGGGCCACGGTGATGACGTGGTCCGCGTCCTCCGGCGTGAGGAGTGCGAGGTCCCTCCCGTTCAGACGGACCCGGTAAAGGTGCCGGTGGTACGGGTCCCGTCCGCGTTCCCGTCCGACAGCCGTGAAGTACACCCAGCCGCCCCGGGCATCGACGTGTACGACATCCACGACGACCCACGGCCCCGACGTGATGCGGTTCTTCAGCGCCCCCGTCCGGAGGTCGTACAGGTAGAGGTGACCCCAGTCGTCGCGCTGCGAGTACCAGACCACCTCGCCACGCTCGTGGAGCACCCGCCAGTTCGGAACGCCCCGGCCCGCCGCACTCGACTCGAAGAACGGCTCGCCCCGCTCCTCGAGCACCGTCCTGACCTCGCCTGTCGTCGCGTCCGCGATGCGCAGCGCCACATCACGGTAGTCGCGGGAGACGGACACCCAGGCGACGTGACGCCCGTCGGGTGACCATTCCGTGTCGCCTATGGCGTCGCCACGCATCCGTCCGCAGCAGCTGGACGTGCGCTGGTGGTCCGCCGGGGTGCGCAGCGGTGTCAAGGCCCGCGACTCCACGTCGATGACCAGCCACTCGTGGAGCGGCACGATGCTGTCCCCCGGCAGGGCGTACGGCCAGGAGTGGAGCTGCGGCCGGCCCACCGCCATCTCCAGCAGGTGCATCTCGCCGACGCCGCGCTCATCCAGCCGGTACGTCAGCAGCCGCTTCCCGTCCGGCGACCACGTCACCGCGGGCCGCTCGCTCCGGCGCCAGCCCTCGTTGTCCGTCGCATAGCCGTAGCGCGCCTCGCCATCGTGGGTGAGCCGGACCTCCGTACCGTCGCGCATCTCACGGACCCACAGATCGTTGTCCCGCCGGAATGCGGCGTAGCGGCCGTCCGGCGACAGGACGGCGTCCGTGACGGCCTCCACCTCCGTGGCCGGCCGCTCGCACACGTAGTCGATGACGTCGCACTCCCAGCGGCGGCGGTCGAGCTCGAAGCCCATCCCCCGGCCATCGCCGAACGGCCGCAGTCGCGTCAGCGGCAGGTCGCGGGGCGAGTACTCCACGCCCGTCGCCGCCGTGAGCGCCCGCGCCAGGCGTTCGTGGTCGAACGCCCGTTCCCGCGTGCCCCGGGCGGGGTCCACCAGTATGAACTCGTCGCCCTGCTCCGTCCGGACCCGATACCAGAACCGGTCGCCATCCAGCCAGTTGGGGCTCGCCTCGGCCCTGTAGACGAGAGGATCGACCTGCGCGGCCAGGCGCTGCTCCGCCCGTCGGTAATCGGCCAGGATGTCCGCAGGCCGGCCCTGTGCCGCGACGGCAAGGGGCGCTATCATCAGCCAGACGAACGCGATGCCGGGTATCCGGTACGTCATTGCTCGCTCCGGGTGGTTGACCGAGCGCGTCAGCACGTCCTGGCACAGGATGGAACGGAAGCCGCCCCTGCGCAAACCGTACCCGGCGTCCGCAGACGCGCCGGGTCCCGACGCCAGCCGAATTGAGAGCACTCCGCTTGATCTGGGCCTTCCTCCTCGCGTACGGCACCGTCGTGGTGATCGCGTTCCTCCTGGCGGAGCGCGTCATCTTCCAGCCGCCACCGCCGTCCTATACAGTCGCCGGGCTCCCCATCATCCGCGTCCCGGTGACCGGCACGGATTCCGTGGCCGTCCTGCATCTGCCGGACGAGGGCGCCCGCTACACGATCATCTTCAGCCACGGCAATGCCGAGGACCTGGGCCACCTGCAGCCGATACTGGCGGAGCTGCGCCGGGCGGGCGCCGCCGTCATCGCCTACGATTACAGGGGCTACGGGCTCAGCACGCGCACGCGGCCCGGCGTGCGCACCGCCACCGAGGACGTGGAGGCAGTGTACGAGTGGGCCGTGGGGCAGGGGATCGATCCGGCGACTGTGGTCCTGCACGGGCGGTCCGTGGGCTCCGGCCCGGCCCTGGAACTCGCGGCCCGGCGGGAAGTGGCCGGGGTCATCCTGGAAAGCGCGTTCACCAGTGCGTACCGCGTGTTGACCCGGGTCCGGCTGCTGCCGTTCGACCCGTTCCCCAACATCGTGCACATCCGTGGCGTGCGCCGGCCCGTCCTGGTCATCCACGGAACCCGGGACGAGGTCATCCCGTTCGCACACGGCCGGCGGCTCCACGACGCAGCGCCCGGCCCGCGGGTGTTCTACGCGGTGGAGGGCGCCGGCCACAACGACCTCATGTACGTGGCGGGTGATGCCTACCGGCATGCCATTGCGGCGTTCCTCCGCAGCCTCGACGATCCGGCCGCGGCCCGCTGACGCACGCTGCCCCGGCTACTCGTAGCGCAGCGACTCCACGGGATCCAGCGCCGCCGCGCGGCGAGCGGGGAAGATGCCGGCGACCAGGCCGATGAGCGCCAGCGTGCCTACCGTGCACAGGGCGATGGGCCACGACAGCTTGGGGTTGGCCAGGAACATCATGATCATGTCGCCGTTGTCCGGAATGGCATCCACGCCGCGGACGATGCCAACGGAGATGGCAAGACCCACGAGGCCGCCTCCGAAGGCGAGGAGGACGGCCTCGAACATGAACTGCCGGACGATGTGGTGCCGGCGGGCGCCGATGGCGAGCTTCACTCCGATCTCGCGCGTACGCTCCCGGACGACGACGTACATGATGTTCGCGACGCCGACGCCCGCGACGAGGAGCGTGAAGATTCCCACGACGCCCAGGAAGATCTGGATGCCCAGGCCGATGGCGCGATTGAGGCGCTCCTCCTCGACGAAGTCCCAGATGGCGAGGGCGCGGCGGTCGTCCGGATCGAATTTGTGACGACGCCCCAGCACCTCGTAGATCTGCCGCTTCGTTGCATCGGAACGGGACACGTCCCTCGGCCGGACCAGGAGATGACCGACGTATACCTGGCCGTAGATCGTCTTCATGGTGGACGCCGGGATGATGGCGCGCAGCGCGTCCGGCCCGTTGTTCATGCTCGTCTGCATCTTGGGCTCGAGGACGCCCACGACGGTGAACGGCAGGCCGTCGATGGCAACGGTCTCGCCCACCGGGTCGGCGACGCCGAACAGGCGCAGCGCCAGTGAGTCGCCCAGGAAGATGACCCGGCGCTTGAGCGCGAGGTCCTGCTCGTTCAGGAAGCGGCCGCCCCGGGCGGCGTACATCCGGCGCATGTCGCCGAAGGCCGGCGTCACGCCCTCCATGTAGGTGGTGGTCCGCTGGTCGCCGGCCCGCAGGGATACCCCCCACCTGCCGTACGAGGCGCCGAGCAGGTCCGCATCGGGTACGCCGCGGCGGATCAGCTCGAGGTCGTCCTCCGTCAGCCTTATCCTCCGGCCGATGGGCAGGCCTTCGGTGGCGATCGTCGTCTCGCCACCATAGATCATGTACATCCGCTCGCCCGCGTTGAGCAGTCCCTCCGTCACCGCCCGCCGCAGGCCTTCGCCGAACGCCAGCAGCAGAACCACCGCGGCCGTGCCCCACGCCACCGCGACGGACGTCAGGAAGACGCGAAGCTTCTGGGTCCGCAGGTCGCCGATGAACTCCTCGAGCAGGATCTTCCACATGCCATCACCTCATATGCCCGTGCGCAGGCATTCCACGGGATCCATGCTCGCCGCCTTCCTGGCCGGGAACAGCCCGGCCATGAACGCGATCCCCGCCAGCAGGCCCATCGTTGCCGCAGCCACCGGCAGGGAGACCACCGGCCGGCCGATCTCCTCCTGGAACGGCGCCATGGTGCCCAGGGCGATGATCCCCGCAGACAGCACGGTGCCGGCGGCGGCGCCGAGTCCGACGACGACGAACGTCTCCGCGATGAACTGCCGCAGTATGTCGCGCCGGCGGGCGCCGACGGACCTGCGAATCCCGATCTCCGCCGTTCGCTCGCGAACCACGATGTACATGATGTTCGCCACACCGATGCCGCCCACGGTGAGCGTGAACGCGCCGACGATGCCGAGGAACATGTTGAAACCGAGGAACAGGTACTTGAACATCCGCATCTGCTCGTTCGTGTCCCACACGTTGAGCGCCGTGCGGTCCGCCGCGTCGAACTTGTGGCGGCGTCCGAGGATCTCGAATACCTGGCGTTCCGCCGCCTTCGTCTCCTCGGGGTCGCCGGCGCGGTAGACGATGTGGCGGATGTACTGCTGGCCGAACAGCGCGCGGTGCGTGCTCGCCGGGATGAAGACGCGGTCCTGGTCACGCGCCTGATACGACGAGTTCTGCGTCTTCGGCTGCATCACGCCGACGACGATGAACGGGACTTCGCCGATGCGGACTTCCCGACCGACGGCGTCCTCGCCCTTGAACAGGAGCGAGTCGAGCCCATTCCCGAGTACGGCGACCCGGCGCCGCTGGTCGAGGTCGAGGGCATTGATGAACCGGCCGCCGCCCCGCACGTGGATGTTGCGCATGACGGCGTACTCGGGGAGGATGCCCGTGACGTACGGGTTCGCGCCCGTCGGGCCATTGCTCACCCGTGTCGACTGCCCGTACTCCGGGCTGATCTCGGTAAGGGTGGGGATCTCGCGGCGCAGGATTTCGGCGTCGACTTCCGTGAGGCGGATGGCGCGGCCCTCGGGGAAGCCCTCGAAGGGGCGGGTCGTGCGGCCGCCACTCATGATGACGATGCCATCGCCGAGTCCCAGGGCGTTCGTCTTCATCTGCCGGGACAGGCCGGTGCCGAAGGCCAGCAGCACGACCACCGCGACCGTGCCCCACGCGATGCCCATGACCGTGAGGATCGTGCGCAGGCGCTGCGTGCGCATGTCGTGGCGGAACTGCCGCAGCAGCTCGAGGATCGGCATGTCGCTACCTGCCGGGCCGCGTCTTCTCCAGCACGCGCTCGCCCTCGGCGAGCCCGTCCACCACCTCGATGGTGATGGCATCGCTCAGGCCCGTCCGGACGACGCGCCGCTCGTCCGGCCCCGCCGGCGGCCGCACGGTCACCCACGCCGTGTCGCCGGAGAAGGTAACGACGCGCTCCGGCACGATCAGGACGTCGGTGCGGGATTCGATGATGACCTCTGCGTTCGCCGAGAAGCCGGCCCGCAGGACGGCGTCGCCCACGTCGGTCAGGGTGATCTCGATGGGGAACGTGGTGGCCTGCTCGGCGCGCCGGGCCTTCAGCGAGATGCGGGAGACGATGCCGCTGATGCGCGCGTCCGGCAGGGCGCCGATCTTGATCTCGGCCCGCATCCCCTCACGCAGACGGCCCACGTCGATCTCATCCACGGTCCCCCGGAAGATGAGCTGGTTCATGTCCGCCATCGTCAGGAGGACGGTTCCCTCCTGGTACGTGCTGAGGGGCACGACGGGATCGCCCACCTCCACCGTCTTCTCGAGGATGTACCCGCTGATGGGCGACCGGACCACGCTCTCCACGCGGCTGTCGCCCGACACGATCCGTCCGCTCTCCAGGAGGGCCAGCCGCTCGCGCGCCATGCGCACGTTCAGCCGGGCCTCGCTGTGCTGCCGCTGCGTCATCTCGTACTGCTGGGTCGCGATGAGTCCCTGGCTCTGCAGCGTCTCCTGCCGCGCCAGCTCACGGGCCAGGTTGTCCAGCTGAATCTCCTGCAGCTCCAGGTTCCGCCGCGCCTCGACGAGCTCGAGGGGGGTGGGGTCCGGCCGGATCTCCAGCAGGGGGCCGCCGGCCTCGACAAAGTCGCCCACCTCGGCGAAGCGTCGCCGCACCACGCCCGAGACCTTCGACTTCACGCTCACCTCGATGTCGGGCACGATGGTGCCCACGGCGAGGGCCCGGTCCACGATATCGCCGCGCGCCACCGTCACGGCCGGCACGTCGTCGCTGCTTCCGTTCGCCCGCACGCTGAAGGCGGCGACGCCGGCCGCCAGGACCGCGACGCCGGCCACCGTTCCCGCGATGGTCCGCTTCCTCATTCCGATTGCACCTCGCTGAGGGTCCTCGTTCTCCCATCACCCCTACGTAGCCGACCGCCGGGAAGTTGCACGCCCGGCGCTGGCGCTCGCGCACGCGGCGCCGTAATCATCCCGGATGGCGTTCAACAAACCTGCCCCGGCCGGCCGCGCGGTCTGGCTCCACGCCGTGAATGCCCTGCTCCTGGCAGGCTTGTGGGCATTCGCGTTGCTGGCGTACGGCGATCTGCCGGACCGGATCCCCGGCCACATCGGCCCCCGCGGCGTGACCCGCTGGGAGAGCCGGGACGGCGGTGTCTGGTTCCTGCTCCCCATCATGGCCTCCCTTCACGTCCTCCTCGTCTATGTGCTCTCCGCCGTAGTGGCGGAGGGCGGTCCCGGCGTGAACATCCCCGGGAAGCGGCGGCTCGAGCGCCTGCCGCCGGAGGGCCGGCGGTATGCCCTGCGGCCCATGCGCACCTTCATGTACGGGCTGGCCGCATGGCTCCTCCTCCTCATGGGCTTCATCCAGTACATCATCTACCGGGCAGCGATGACGGCGGCCGCCGGCGAGCCGGACACGTCGGGTGTGTTCACGGGCATCCTGATCTTCCTGGCGCTCTTCGCCTGGGCCGTGTACCGCGCCACCCGCTCCGTGCACGACCGGGCCGCCGCGTGGGAGGCCGGCGAGGCACCGAGTGAAGAAACCTGAGCCCCGGATCGTTCCCTGAACGTGGCCAGCCCGACGGAGTGGGACCTCATCGCCCGGTGCCGGGCGGGAAGTGCGGCGGCATTCGAGCCGCTGGTCCGGGCACACGAGGCCCGGGCCCTGGCCGTGGCCACGGCGCTCCTCGGGGACGGGGACGAGGCGGCGGACGCCGTACAGGACGCGTTCGTGAAAGCCTATCGGGCACTGGACAGGCTGGCGGACGGGACGGACTTCGGCGCCTGGTTCCGCCGGATCCTGCGGAATGGCTGCCTGGACCGCCTGCGGTCACCGTCCCGTCGCCGGCGGGTCCGACTGGACCAGGGGGCAGTGGACGCCGTCCGATGGGAGGACGCGGACGGCCTGGCGGCCGTGGAGGCACACGAGCTGGCGAGAGCCGTCCGCACAGCCCTGGCCGGGCTGTCGGCGGAGCACAGGGAGATCCTCGTGCTGAAGGAAATCGAGGACATGAGCTATGCCGCGATCGCCCAATCCATGGGCATCCCGCCGGGAACGGTGGCCAGCCGGCTCCACCATGCCCGGTCCGCGCTGCGCCGGATCGTCGAGGCGGGCGGCGTGCACCTGGAGCGGGGGGAGGCGTGATGACCCACCCGAGGGAACGACTGAGTGCGTACCTGGACGGCGAACTGCCGGCCGGTGAGGCAACGGGGATCGAGGAGCACCTGCAGGATTGCACTGAGTGCAGTCGCGAGCTGGCAATCCTCGGGAGACTGAGAGGAGCGATGCGTACCATGACAGGGACGGCGGGACGGCATACCGTATGGGACGATGTACACCGGCGCATCACGCGGCCTGCGGGATGGCTGTTCCTCATGCTGGGCGCCGGTATCTGGGCGGTGCTGGCCCTGCTGGCGTGGTGGCGGGCCGAGCTGACACTCGAGTGGGTCGCGGGTACCGGCGTCGCCGCCGGTCTGATCCTGCTGCTCATCGGGATGGGGCATGAGCAGTATCGCGACTGGAAGGACACACGCTACAAGGACGTGGAACGATGATCGTCTCGACGACCGACGAGCTGCCGGGCCGGCGCATTACGCGGATTCTCGGGCTCGTGCGCGGCAACACCATTCGCGCCCGCCACCTGGGGCGTGACATACAGGCCGTCGTGCGCAACATCGCCGGCGGCGAGATCCGCGAGTACACGAAGATGCTCGCCGAGTCCCGCGAACAGGCACTCGACCGCATGGTGGCGGAAGCCGAGGACATGGGGGCCAACGCTGTGGTCGGGGTCCGCTTCACGACGTCCATGGTCATGAGCGGTGCCGCCGAGATCATGTGCTACGGCACCGCCGTGAGCTGCGAGGTGGAGACATGAGCCGGTATCGCGCCGCCACGGCAACCTTCCCGTTGCTGGCAGCCCTCTGCGCAGCGCTGGCTGGGCCGCCGGCGGTCTGCGCACAGACGCCCGGCAGTCACGCGTTCGTCACCGTCATCGGTGCCGACACGTTCGCGGTGGAGAACGTCACCCGGTCGGTGGGCCGGCTGGAGGGGGAGATCACGTCCCTGTCCATGGGGCGGATGGTCTACGTGGCGACGCTGCTGCAGGACGGGACCGTGCAGCGGCTCGACCTGCAGGCATGGATGCCCGGCGCCGACCGGGACGGCGCGCCGATGCAGCACGTTCGCATGACCATGCGCGGCGACAGCATCGACATGGAGCTGACCGGCGCCGCAGGCGAGCAGCGGCGGGCAATCCCCACCCGGTCGGGCGCCACGATGTACCTGAACCCGTCCATGGCCCTCATCGAGCAGCTCCTGATCCGTGGCCGGGGCCCGGAGGGCGCCACCGTCGACGTGCCGCTGTTCCTGCTCAACGGTGGTCAGACGATTCCGGCCACCGTGGCCCGGCCGGCGGCGGACAGTGCAGTCGTGGTCCTGGGCGGCGCGACCATGCACCTCGCCGTCGACGGCGAAGGGCGGCTCCTGCGTGCCGAGGTTCCGGCCCAGCGGCTCACGGTAACGCGCGTGGATGGCGCCCACGTGACGGCCATTGCCACGGAGCCGCCGGACTACTCCGCGCCGGAGGGGGCGCCCTACTCGGCCGAGGATGTCGTCGTCCCCACGCCCATGGGACACGTACTCGCCGGAACGCTCACCCGGCCCCACACGAGCGCGCCGGTCCCCGCCGTCGTCCTCATCACCGGGTCCGGCTCGCAGGACCGCGACGAGGCCATCCCCACGGTCCGCGGGTACCGGCCGTTCCGGGACATTGCCGACACGCTGTCGCGGCAGGGCATCGCCGTTCTCCGCCTCGATGACCGCGGCTTCGGCGCTTCCACCGGCGATGCGAGCACGGCAACCTCCGCCGACTACGCGGACGACGTGCGGGCGGCCCTCGCATGGCTCCGCACCCGCGAGGACATCGACGGGCGGCGCCTCGGCCTCATCGGCCACAGCGAGGGCGGCATGATCGCACCCATGGTCGCCGCCACGGACACCCTGCTGGCGGGCATCGTACTCATCGCAGGGCCGTCACGTACAGGCCGGCGCATCATCGAGTATCAGCAGCAGTATGCCGTCGAGCATGCCGGGACCGTCGCTCCGGAGGCGCGCGACTCCGTGCTGGCCGCGGCGAGGGTCCAGCTCGACGAGGTGGCTGCCCGCCAGCCGTGGATGGGCTTCTTCCTGGAGTACGACCCCCTGCCCACCGCGCGGCGCGTCCGTACGCCCGTCCTCATACTGCAGGGCGCGACGGACCGGCAGGTGACGGCTGACCAGGCGGGCGAGCTCGCCGCGGCATTCCGGGAAGGCGGCAACGCCGACGTTGCGGTGGTGGTGTTCGACGACATCAACCACCTCATGCTCCGCGACTCCGACGGCGATCCCGCCGGCTACAGCTCACTGGAGGATCGCCGGGTGGCGCAGGAGGTCCTCGAGGCCCTCGTGGACTGGGTCACGGACCGGCTGCGACGCTGAGGCCGGCCGGAAGCGCGCCTGCGGGCCGGCGCTTCAGGCCGGAGCTGCGGTGGGCGGTTCGTCCGGCACACGCCTGCGCTGCATGAGCGCGCAGTACAGCATCAAGACTGGCCGCCCTTCCCGGGCACGACCCCCGGCTCCACCGTCCCCCTGAGATACGCCTGTCGCCGGGCGGGCGGCAGCCGCTCGATGGCGGTGCGGAGCATCGTGCGGGGCATGCGCCGGTACGTGCGGCTCAGGAACATCTCCAGCGCACGCAGGTCCCGCCGTCCCGCCTCCCGCAGCATCCAGCCGGTCGCCTTGTGGATCAGCGGGTGTTCGTCGTCCAGCAGCAGACCCGCCGTACGGAACGTCTCCGCGACTTCGCCCGCCTTGATGAGGTGATATGTGGCCATGATGGCGATCCTGCGCTCCCACACGTTCCCCGACCTGGCCAGACGGTGAAGGACCGACGGGCCGTCACGCCGGACCAGCGGCCCGACGATGTGTTCCGCACTCACGTCCACGAGGTCCCAGCTGTTCACGCGGTCGGTGTTGCGGAGGTAGACGTCGCGGATCCCGTCGCGCGTCCCTGTGTCGCCCCGCCCGCAGGCATCCACCATCACGAGCAGGGCGAGGAGCCGGACCTCGTGCCAGGGCGAGCGAAGCAGCGTCTCGCACTGTTCGAGGTCGAGTGCGCGGTACCTGCGGGCCAGGCTGCGGACGAGGGGGACCCGCACGCCCAGGAAGCGGTCGCCCTCGCCGTACTGGCCCGGGCCGGTCCTGAAGTAGCGCTGGAGCTGCGCCGCGGTGGCCGGATCGCCGAGCAGCGCCAGCTCGTGCCGGACCTCTTCCGCCATGGACACCGCTAGTCCGGAGTGCGCCGGAACTCGCCCAGGCCGTCCACGTTCATGGTGGCCACCCGGCCGCGGGAATCGAGGGCGAACGTCACGAACGCGCGACCGAACCCCGTCCGCCGCCAGACCGCCCGGAACGTGTCGTAGTGCCAGTGCGACAGGTCGGCGGTGTAATCCGGCGCGTACTGGAGCACGAGCCGGCCGTCCTCCCACGCAAGGCGCATCTCCCCGTACACGGCGCTCGTGTATGTGCCCGCATAGCGCTGTGCCTCCAGGGAGGGACGCGTGCCCCGGACACGGGCCTCCTCCACCGTCCGCGCCTGCTCCGCGCTGCGCGTCTCCGCGCGTTCGGCCAGGGCAAGATACTCCGCATTCCAGTCGCGGGGCGGCAGGCCCAGCAGCTCGTCCAGGATCCGGTACATGAGGGCGAGCTGGAGGTTGCTCGTGGAGAGGTTGGTGATGACGACGACGCCCACGCCCGCCTCCGGAATCATGCCGACCTGCGTGCGCGTGAAGTTGATCGACCCCGAATGGTAGACCATCTTCCGGCCGTGGTAGTCCTGCAGCATCCAGCCCAGCCCGTACGCCCGGAAGTGCGTGTTCGGGAACAGGCGCTCCGAAACGGTATCCCCGCGGATCACGGTGTGGGGCGTGTGCATCTCCCGGACGGTTGCGGCTTCCAGGAGCCGCTGCCCGTCGTACACGCCGCCGCCCAGGTGGAGGCGTATCCACTGCGCCATGTCCCGGACACTCGAGAAGACGCCGCCGGCGCCGCCGATGATGTCGTAGTTGCGTCGGGGCACGGCGACTGCCCGGCCGTCCACCAGGACATGGGACGTCGCGACGTTGTCGCGGGTCTCCACCGTCGCCGCCCTCGACGTGCTCCGCGTCATTCCCAGCGGCCGGAACAGACGCTCGTCCAGGAAGTCATCCCACGTGGTCCCCGCCGCCGCGCCCACGACTTCGCCCGCGGCGATGTACATGATGTTGTTGTAGCCGTACTCGGCCCGGAACCCGGCGGCGGTGGGCAGGTGCCGTGCCCGTCGGAGCACCTCGGCCCGGTCGAACGGTGCGGCGATCCAGAGCTGGTCGCTGCGCGCCAGGCCGGCCCTGTGCGTCAGCAGGTCCCGCACGGTCAGGCCCCGGCTCACCCACGGGTCCCCCAGCTGGAACCACGGCAGGTGGCGGGTGACGGGGTCGTCCCAGGCCACGCGCCCATCATCCACGAGCATGCCCAGCGCCGCGGCCGTCATGGCCTTCGTCGTGGACGCGATGGCGAAGAGCGTATTTTCGTCCACCGGCGTGCCGCCGCCCGCTTCCGTGGTGCCGTATCCTCTCGCGAATATCACGGAATCATTGCGCACGATGGCCAGCGCCAGGCCGGGCACGTGCCATTCCCGCATGGCCGCCTCGACGTACGCGTCCAGGCCGGGAAGCGGCGATCCGCCTGCGGCGGCCTGGGCGGCACCCGGAACGGCGGTGGTGGACTGCAGCGTCAGGACGCCGAGAACAATGGCGAAGGCTCTTCTCGAGCGGCGCATCATGCCTCCAGGTCGTATGCAGGATGGGTCCGGCGCGGCGGCCTTGCAGCCGCCGGCGTGGAAGCTGGAGCGCGCCAGTCGGGTTTGCAATACCGCGGGACGCCTCCCGGCGGCCGCTGCCCGACTATCGCCGGGCGTCGATGAGGAGACGACGCAGGGAGTCGGCGAGGAGGTTGTGTCGCTCGGTCACCAGGCGGCAGCGCTCCCGCGCATCCTGCAGCACCTCGATCCTCGCGTCCCAGCCCGCCGCCGAGTCGCGGTAGGCCTCGAAAACATCCATGTACACGGCGTAGCTGTCCACCGGCACGCCGCGCGGATCGTAGGACTCGAGTTCACGGACGCGGTCCCGCATGGAGTCCAGCAGCGCATTGTGCTCGCGCAGCCCGGCCTGGCCATCGTCGAGCACGGTCCGGCACGAGTCGGCGGCGGAGCGGACTGCCTGCAGCGAGTCGCGCAGGACCTCAACGGCCCTCGGCTGCCGCAGCGTCCGTCCCACGGACAGGATCCCGGCGCCGGCAACGACGGCTACGGCGAACGCGATCCACAGGATGGTCCTGCGCGGCATTCCCTCGCCTCGACGGAGTCTGCTTGCGTCGGCCGCCCCCACGGGCCGTCGCGACAACGACAACGTTCAGCCGCAGGCAGTGGAGCGCAAGCGCGACCGCCCGGGCGTCCGGTGTACTATCGCCCGGGCGGTTTCAGGCCGCGTCAGGCGTGCCGTGGATGGCGTGGAGGGCCGTCAGGACGGTGTCGACGATGCCCGGCAGCATGGCGTCCAGGGCGGGCGACAGGTCGTGGGAGATGCGCGAGTCGGCTACGCCGATGGTGATCCACGTGCAGCGGACGCGGTCGAGCCGTGGCACGACGGATCGCAGCAGGGCCATGGCCTGGACTGCGGACAGGTGGTGCGCATGTCCCTGGCGCATGTCCATGCCGCACACGTCGGTCAGCACGGAGACGGTGCCCACGCCGCCGTCCGTAAGCACGGCGTCCAGCAGCACGACATCCGTCCGTCCGTCCATGTACGGCGCCAGGCGCAGCAGGTCGGACCCGGCCTGCATCACGTCGATGCCTTCGGGGAGGCGGGGATTCCTGACCAGCGCTTCGGCAATGCGGCTCCCGACACCGTCATCGCCGGCCAGCGGGTTGCCCAGGCCCAGGACCAGAACCGGATTTGGCATCACCCCTCCTCCGTGGGCACGGCCACGGGGAAGCGGATCGTGAATGTGCTGCCTTCCCCGATCTCGCTGTGCACCGAGATGGAACCCCGGTGCTTGGTCACGATGCCGTACACGATGGAGAGACCGAGGCCGGTGCCGCCACCGTTCTCCTTCGTGGTGAAGAACGGGTCGAAGATGCGGCTGATCTTGTCGGGCTCGATGCCGTGGCCGGTGTCCGTCACGCGGAGCTCGACCTGCTCGAGGTCCGGACGGTGCAGCGTATCGATGGTGATCGTGCCGCCCTGGTCCATGGCCTGCGCGCCGTTGACCAGCAGGTTCATGCAGACCTGCTCGAGCTGCGACCGGTGCGCGATGATCCGCGGGATGTCGGGGTCCAGGTTCTGGACGAGCCGGGTGTTGAAGAACAGCGCCTGGTTCGAAATGAGTGCCAGCGTACTCCGCACGACGTCATTCATGTCCACCAGCTCGGTGCCGGCCTGCGACTGACGCGAGAACTCGAGCAGTCCACGCACGATGTCCCGGCACCGCTCCGTCTGGCGCACGACCTCCTCGAGGTTCGGCCGGTTCGGGTCCTCGGACGGCATGTCCTCCAGGCTGAGCGCCGTGAGGGCCAGGATGCCGCCCATCGGGTTGTTGATCTCGTGCGCGACGCCGGCCGCCAGCATGCCCAGCGAGGCGAGGCGCTCCGACTCCGCGACCCGCGCCTGCATGGTGACGAGCTCATCCGTCCGCTCCTCCACGCGCCGCTCCAGCGTGCGGCCCCAGTCCTCCAGGTCACCCTTCATCTGACGCAGGCTCTGCAGCATCGTGTTGAACGACTGCGCCAGCGCACCGATCTCGCCCGGCGCATCGGGCCGGATCGCTACGTCGAACTGGCCCGCCGAGATGCGACGGGTCGCGGCCGCCATCTCGCCAAGCGGCCGCGTGATGCTGCGGATCATCACGAACGTGGTGACGATGATCGCGATGAAACCCAGGCCCGCGATGACGAAGAAGGAGATGATCACCCGATCACGCGTGGCCGTGAACAGGTTCTCCGGCAGGCCGACGTAGAGCATGCCGATGATGTCGCCATCGTAGCTCAGGATCGGCTCGTACGCGCTCATGTACCAGTCGTGCACCACGAAGGCGCGGGCATTCCACGTGACACCGCGGCCGAGCACCGCGTCGGCCACGCTGCTCGACGCCCGCGTACCCAGCGCGCGCTCGCCGCGCGCCTCGCGCACGTTCGTCGAGATGCGGACGTCATTCTGGAAGATGGTAACGGAGCCGATGTTGTCATCCCGCGCCTGCCCGGCCCCGTAGATGAGGCTCCAGACGTGGTCAACGATGTCGAAGTTCCGGTTCAGCAGCTTCCCGGCGTACAGGACCCCGTCGACTCCGCCGGACTCTCCCAGCACCGGTGCCGCCGCCATGATGGTCATGCCATCCGTCTGCACGGTCCGGTCGTCGGGTGTGGACATGGGCGTCGTGATGAGGTCCATGCGGGCCCGCACCGCGAGCGCGGAGTCCTCCCGGGCCAGCTGCGCCGCCGACAGGATCTCCGTGCCGGCTGCGACGTTGCCCGCCAGCGCCGCCTGGACCGGGCTCATGCTGCTCACGTCATCCCCGGTCTCCCGGGTTCCGGAGATCCGCAGCACCACGTGCCCGTGCTGGTCGGCCAGCGTGAGGAAGTCGAAATTCCCGGCTGCGCGGATGGACTCCAGTTCCGCCATCAGCGCAACCGTATCGCCGGAGAGCAGGGCGGGGCGCAGGCCGGCGCCCGACGCCGTGAACTCCACGGTCCGCCTGATGGTCTCGATCTGGTGCTGGTAGATGGTGCGGGCGGTGGTCAGGTCGTGGGTCGCCGTGCGGCGGCCCAGGTCCATGAGGGTCGAGCTGACGATCCACGATCCGACCAGGGATGTGACCAGTCCGCCGACCCCCAGAATGACCAGGTAGCTGGAGATCAGCCGGTACGCCAGTGAGCGTCTGAGCGCATGCCGCGCCCTATCCCACATCGCGCCTCCGGATGAGGTGCACGGAGCATGAGATGCACGGGTCGTATGCCCGGGCGATCATCTCGAGCTTGCGCTTCAGGGTCTCGTCGTCCTTCGCCGGGCTCTGCTCCACGGCCATGCGGAAATGCCGCTCGATGCTGGCCGCATTCATGGCCGTCGGCGTGATGACGTCCGCCGCCGTAATGAGGCCGGCATGGTCATAGGTGTAGCTGTGCACCAGCAGACCGCGGGGCGCTTCCGTGACCGCCGTGCCCGTGCCCGCGCGCGGCTGGACGCGGACGGGCCGTTCCGGCCGGACCCCATCATCGAGGAACCGCTGCACGATGTTGAGTGCGAACTCGATGTCGTGGACCAGCTCCACGGCCTGTGCCTTGTTGTTGTCCATGGGGTTGCGGGCCGGAAACTCGAGTCCGAGCCGCTCGAGGGCGGCCGCCGCCTCCGGCAGCAGCTTTTCCCGTCGCATCGCGAGCCGCGCCAGCGCCCCCACCATGAACGGACGCCCATCCACCAGGCTGTGCTTCGCATGGGAATGCGGCATCGTCCGCTCGTTCGTCAACGTCCGGTAGTCGACCGCGGGGATCGCCGACCGATCCGTGCCGCCATCCACGACGATGGTGTCGCCCTCGTGGTAGCCGAACTCCGCGCTGCCCGCCAGCGCCGCCAGCACGATGTCGTCCCGGCAGAAGTCCGCAGCCGGCAGGCTCGCCACGAAGTCCACGGCCGCCCGGGCATCCGCCATGCCCTGCTGCAGGGCACGATGCAGGTCCGCCAGCTGGGCCTGCGTCGGCAGCGAGCCGAAGCCACCCGGCACGCAGTTGACCGGGTGGATCTCGCGACCGCCGATCAGCTCCTGGATCGAGTTCCCGAGCTGCTTCAGGCGGAGGCCGAGGCCCACGCGGTCGACGTGGTCGGCGGCCATGGCAATGGCGCTCGGATACCCGAGGTAGTCCGGGGCCGCGAGGAGGAACACGTGCAGGGCATGACTCTCGATGTTCTCGCCCCGGAAGAGGAGGTCCCGGAGGTCCCGCGTCTGCGGCGTGACCTCCACGCCGAACGCGTCCTCCGTCGCCATGAGCGACGTCACGGTGTGCGCCGCGGAGCAGATGGAGCAGATCCTCGAGATGGTTGGTGCCACGTCGGTGTAGACCTTGCCCTTCAGCAGCACTTCCAGCAGCCGCGCACCCTCGAATATGTCAAAACGGACGGCGTCCACGGTGTCGCCCATCATGTCCACCGTTATGCCGCCGTGGCCCTCCACCCGGGCCAGATGTTCAACCTTGATGGTCCTGCTCACGGTCGCCTCCACTCAGGATTGCCCGACGGCCAGGGGCGCGAAAAGGGTCATGCGGCTCTCCACCTCGTCCGTGGAGAACCCCATCTCACGATACAGGTCCAGCGCCGATGCGACGTTCGCATCGTGCACGGGGCCGCGGCAGCCGATGCAGGCCACGCCGAGGGACGGGCACCGTGCACGGCACCCGGCCGCGGTGAGCGCGCCGAGGCACATGACGCGGTCGTCCACAAGCACGCAGCGGTTTTCGGCGTTCCGGCACTCGGTGCACACGGGATACTCCAGCGTCACGGGCGGATTGCCGTTCAGCAGGGCGGCTATGGCGCCCACCACCTCGTGCTTCTCCACCGGGCAGCCCGTGATGTTCAGATCCACATCCACCACTTCGTGGAGCGCACGGGCCGGCCGGGCGTCGAAGCCGTGCCCGCCCTCCCCGTACACCTCGGCGAGGAGCCGGTCGCGGTCGCCCGCCAGCCGGTCCAGTGCCGCGACGCCGCCCCAGACGGCGCAGGTGCCGAGGGCCACGAGCACCTTCGACCGCTCGCGGATCCGGCGGAGCGCTGCCTCATCCCGGTCGCTCAGTACCGCGCCCTCCACCAGCGCGATGTCCAGGTCGCACGTTTCGTCGTTCGCGGACGAAGCCGTGAGGAAGTCCCGGATGTCCAGGAGGCTAACCAGCTCGAGGAGCCGGTCCTCGCAGTTCAGCACGACCAGCTGGTCACCGGCGCAGCCGGTCAATCCGAAGATGCCGACAGTCGGTTTGCTCATCAGATCATCTCCGGCAGGTTGATGGCGTCCCAGTACGTGAAGATCGGCCCGTTCAGGCACGTGTACCGGTAGCCGACGCTGCAGTGGCCGCACTTGCCGACGCCGCACTTCATCCGCCGCTCCAGCGACATGAGGATCCGGTCCTTCGAGAATCCGAGCTTGAGCAGGCGCTTCAGCACGTACTTGTAGACCACGGGCGGGCCGCAGACGGCTGCATACGTCCGGGACGCGTCGATCGGCGCATGGTCGAAGAGCATGGGCAGGACGCCGATGTGGTTCTCCCACGTGCCCGTGGGGTCGGCGTCCACCGTGAGCAGGCACCGCATGTCGGAGCGGTTCACCAGAGACTGCAGCTCGTCACGGAACAGCACCATGTCCGGGCTCTTCGTGCCGTACATCAGCGTCACGGCTCCGAACCGGTCGCGGCGGTCCAGGGCGTACCACAGGAGCGACCGCAGGGGCGCCATGCCGAGGCCGCCCGCCGCCATCACCAGGTCCTGCCCCTCCATGGTCTCCACCGGGTAGCCGTTCCCGTACGGACCGCGGACCCCCACCATGTCGTTGGTCCGGAGGCGGTACAGCGCGTTCGTCACCCGTCCCGTCCGGCGCACGCACAGCTCGAGGACCTCCGGCCGGGTGGGCGAGGAGGAGATCGAGATGGGCGCCTCGCCGGCGCCCGGCACGCTCAGCATGATGAACTGGCCGGGCCTGTGGCGGAACGAGCGGGCCAGCTCGTCGTCGATGAAGCGCAGCGTGAACACGTAGTGGTCCGGCACCATCGCGTGGATCCGGACGATCCGCGCCATGTGCGGCTGGTACGGGTTCGCCGGCAGCGCCAGGGTCGTGGGCTCAGCTAATTGCAACATCGCTCGCTCCCCGCAGACGGCTGATGACCTCCGCGATGTGGATGTACGTGGGACACGCCGTGATGCAGCGTCCGCAGCCGACACAGCTGGGCCGGCCGTACTCGGCGACGAACCCGCGCTGCTTGTGGTAGAACCGGAACTTGATCCGGCTCGCCCGGCTCTCCCGGAAGTTCTCGCCGCCGGCGACCAGGGCGTGGGTGTGGAACAGGCATGAGTCCCAGGTCCGGGTGCGAACCCCGTCAGCGGAGCCCAGCTCGACCTCGTCGGTGACGTCGTAGCAGTAGCACGTCGGGCAGACCATGCTGCACGCGCCGCAGCCCAGGCAGCGATCACCGAGCTCCTGCCAGATGTCGCTGCCGTACTCCATCTCGAAGATCTCGGGGAGGTCCCGGATCTCGACGTCCAGCATGAACGCTTCCTGCTTCTTCGCGGAGCGCCGCTTGTACTCGGCCACGTCCTCCCGCGTGATCTCCGTGAAGAGCGGGGCCGTGGCGAGCACCATGTCATCGCCGAGCGCCGTGCCGATGAGCACGAGGTAGTCGTCGCCGATGTCGTGCAGGAAGAGGTCGAATCCGTGGTCCACGAAATCCGCCCGCATGGACCGGCAGAAGCAGTGCTCATCCGGCGTGCAGTCGATGCCGATGACGGCGAGGTTCCGGCGCCTGGTCTCGTAGAACGGGTCCGGGTACTTCCCGCCGAACACCTCGTCCATGATGTTGATGCCGTAGATGTCGCAGGCGTGGACGCCGAACAGCACGATCCTGTGATCGAGGCCATCCGTGACGGGCGTGTAGCCGCGACTGTCGAACCGGAACATCTCCTCACGCGGCGGCAGCACGTACTTCTTCGGCGGGATCACCGTGCGGTCGTAGTCGAGGCGCACATCGGACCAGCGCTCCAGCCGCTGGAACACATACTTCCCGTTGCGCTCCACCGGCGCGTGCAGCTCGCCGAAGGCCTGCAGCACGGATGCGAAGTAGTCCAGCTTGGACTTGGGCAGTTTCAGGGTCTTCATGGCGACACCGGCTCCTTTCCGGACGCGAGGACCGGGTCGGTCGCGGTCCGGTCATGGTGCGGCATGAGGCGGGCGTTGATCTGGCGGAGCAGGCGCGGCACGTCCACGGGCTTGCGGAAGAACTCGTCGTGGCCCAGCCAGCTCGGGTCCGGCTCTATGTCGAAGTTCTCGATGGAGTACATCGAGCTGATGACGAAGATGGGTATGTCGTCCAGGCCGGGCGTGCGCCGCAGCTCCTGGACACGGAAGAATCCCTCCGTCCGCTCCTCCATCATGACGTCCATCAGGATGAGGTCCGGCCGTTCGAGGCGTGCCAGCGTCATGCCGTCTCGGCCGCTGGCGGCACGCAGGACGCGGTAGCCGTTCGCCTCCAGGAAGGACGCGAGGGCTTCCGCGAAGTCGGCATCATCGTCAACAATCAGAATGGTGTTGTGTCGCACGGTCAGCTCTCCTCTTGCTCGTCACCACGGGACGGCGTCGGACCGGCAGGAAGACGCACGCAGAACGTGGAGCCGACGTTCTCCTCGCTGGTCACCCCGATGGTGCCACCCAGCTCGGACACTATCCGCCTGCAGATGGGAAGGCCGAGTCCGGTGCCGGCGGGACGCGCGGCGCCGTCACGGACCCGGAAGAACTCGTCGAAGAGGAAGGGCAGGTCCTGCTCGGGAATGCCCATCCCCGTGTCCACGACCGATACGACGATCTCGCCGGCTGCGCGTCCCAGCACGACGGTCACCGTCCCGCCGGGACGGTTGTACTTGATTGCGTTTACGACCAGGTTGTCCAGCAGCACGATGAGGCCGTTGCGGTCGCCCAGCACCTCGCACGGGCCCTCGCACGTGTCCGCCACGAGCGTCACGCCGCCGGAACGGGCGAGCTCCTCGTAGGTCTGCAGGATGTCCGGGATGATCGCGTTGAGATCCACGGGCTCCCGGGAGCGCATCAGCGAGCCGCTCTCGACCTGCGCGAGCAGGAGCCAGTCCCGGATGAGCGCCTGCATCTCCTCGGTCCGCCTGATGCAGCGCTCCATCCAGTCCTTCCGCTTCGCCTCGGCGTCCGGCGTGCCCTCGAGGCGCTGCAGCACGTCCAGGTACTGATGGACGGCGACGAGCGGCGTCTGGAGCTGGTGGGAGACGAACGTCACGAAGCGGCGCCGCAGCAGTTCCCGCTCGATCTCGTTCTGCCTGGATTCCAGGACCAGCCGGCGGCGTTCCATCCCCCGATTGACCACCAGGCGGAGCTCGTCCGGCGAGAACGGCTTGGGCAGGAAGTCGTACGCCCCCTGCTTCATCGCGTCCACCGCCGTACTGATGGTGGCGTAGCCCGTGATGACCAGGATGACGATCTCGGGGTCGATCTCGTGCGTGCGGCTGATGACGTCCATGCCGCTGATGCCCGGCATCTTGAGATCGACGACGACCAGCGCCGGCTTCAGGCGGGCAATCCCTTCGAGGCCCGCGCTGCCGTCCTCGAAGAGCTCCACGCGGAACCCCATCTTCGCCAGGATCTGGCGGCAGGACAGGCGCATCACGTAGTCGTCATCCACGACGACGACTACGTCCTGCGCCGGATCGACTCTGCCCGTGCGCGCCAGGCCGGCTTCGGCCGTTGCGGCGACCATGTCAGTTCCGGCGTGCCTTGCGCGCCGCAGCCCGGTTCACGACCTCCAGGAAGCGTGAGATCTCGAGCGGCTTCGTCATGTACCAGTCGGGGCGGATCATGTCCACCTCGCCGGCCCACGGGAAGCGCTCGTCCGGGCTCGCCTCGATCGACGAGACCATGATCACCGGCGTGTCGTGGAACGCCGCGAACTCGTCGCTGAACTTCAGCGCCTGGTTCACCACGTACCCCTCCGTCGTGCTCTCCATCATGATGTCGAGCACAATGAGGTCGGGCTTGCGCCGCGCTATTTCCTTCAGGCCCTCCTCGCCCGAGGACGCGAGGACCACGTCGTGGCCCTCCGACTCGAGAAGCGATTGGACGGACGCGCTGTAGTCTTCGTCGTCGTCTATGACCAGGACCGTCAGACCCGTTGCCATTATCCGGCTCCTTGCCAGAGCGTGTGACGGCATCGTCACATTCACGGCTGCGGTCGCGGCGGGTCGGGATGCCCGGAAACAGCGGCCTCGCGCGTGCCGCACGCGTCCGCGCTCCCTGGAAGGGGCAGTTTCCATGCCCCGTGGATTTCGCGTTCTGACGCCATTTTTCCCGACCGCTCGGTCGTCCGGGGGCCATAATCGCTCACCCCCCGTGACAATTCGTCCCACGCCCGGCAGCGGGACGGGACTGCAGCGGGGCGGGTGCGGACAGAACCGCACCCGGCCGGACGTATTAGACTTGTCGGGCGGTTGCCTGTGAACGCGAACGGGTCCATGAAGAGAGCACGCAATCCAGGGCTGCTGGCGCTGGCGGTGGTCGTCATCGCGGCCATCTGGGCGGCGCCTGCGCGGGGGCAGCTGCCGGAGGACGGGCGGTCCCGGGGTGGCGTGTCCGGTGCGGTACTGGATGCGGGGACGGGCCTGCCGCTGGAGGGCGCTACGGTCGTGCTCCAGCCGGAGGTCATGGGTGCGTTTCCGGCGGGTCCGTCCGCGGGCTCTCCCTTCGCCGCGGCGCTGCGCACCGCGCTGTCGGACGGATCCGGGGCGTACCGCTTCGCCGATCTCGCACCGGGCGTGTACCGGCTCTACGTGACACGGTTCGGCTACCGCCCGTACTCCGTGGTCGTGGAGCTACGCGGCGGCATCTCGCCGCTGGCGGTTGCCCTCGCCGCGGAGCCCATCCGGCTGGAAGCAGTGCGGCCGTCCGGCCATGCCCGCGGTCCCTATGCGAGCGCCGATGCCTTCGACCCCGCTGTCGGCCTCGCCCGGCTGCGGGCCGCGGAGCAGAGGCGGCGCGAGTTCCTCACCACTGATGCCCGCGAGCTCACTCATGCGGACGTCATCGAGTCGGTGACGTTAGGGGAGCCGGACGTCTTCAGGGCCCTCCAGCGCCTGCCGGGCGTCACCACGCGCAGCGACTATACCGCGGAGCTCTGGACCCGCGGCGCACCCTGGTCCCAGACGCGCGTCTACTTCGACGGCGTTCCGCTGTTCAACCCGCTGCACGCGCTGGGCATGGTGTCCGGCGTGGGTTCCAATGCCATTGGCGCGGTGTGGTTCCATCCGGGCTCGCGGTCGGCGGCCATCGGCGAGGGCGCCGCAGGGGTGATCGACCTGCAGAGCCGGCGAGCGGCGGGTGCCGGCGAACTCAACGCGCACGCCGATGTGTCGCTGATCAGCGCCGGCCTCGCCCTCGACCAGCGCGTGCACGACGGCCGGGCGGGTTGGATGCTCTCGGGCCGGCACGCCTACCTGGACTGGCTGACGGGCATGGCGAAGCGCGCAACGGGGGCCGACGACGTGCGCCTGCCCTACGGCTTCTCGGAGGTGGCGGGCGGTGTGGACGCGTGGCTGGGTGGCGGGACGAGCGTCGAGGGGAGCTGGCTCTGGGAGCGGGATCACCTCTCCAGCGCCCGGCCGGGCACCGCTGTCGTCGTGGACACGGTGGTCGGGGCCGTCCCCAACCTCCGTTCGGACTGGGGGAACACCGCCGGACGCCTGTCTGTCACGACGAGGGTCGGCGGCGTCCGGGTCCGTCACACGCTGGCGGCGAGCGATCACGATGCCCGCGTCGAGCCGGATGCGGCCAGTGCGTCCCCGCAGTTCGGGCAGGTGCCTGCGGGGCCGCCGGGGCCCGGTTCCTGGCAGAGCCGGAGCGGCGTACGGTACGTCGGGCTCACGGGGACCGTATGGCCGGAGCCGACGGTGCTTTCGGGGCCGGCGTGGTCGGCGGGCTTCGCCCTCGAGCGGTACGCCGTGCGCTACCACGGACCGCAGGTCCTGCCCGTCCCCCGCCACGCCGTGGATGCGCCTTTGAGCTCGGGCGGGCTGTACAACTCACCCCGCGTCGGCTGGGAGTCGGAGGCAGGCATGGCCGCGGTGTGGGGGGAGGCCTCGTGGCAGCACCCCCGCGGTCTCGGCCTCCGGGCGGGTCTGCGCGCCGAGGCCGGCGAAGCCACGGCGAGCACGGGCGGCCTGCGCCTCGCGCCCCGCCTGTCCGCCCGGTACGCGGCGTCCCCTGAGATCGCCGTGTCCGCCGGGTACTCGCGCGTCTACCAGTACACGCAGGCGGTCGCGCCGGCGGGCATTTACGTGGCCAGCCTCGCCACGACGGACGTCTGGCTGCTGGCGGGCCCGGGCGTGCCGGCGGTGGCGTCGGACATCGCGACGGCGGGACTGGAGACGTGGCTCGCACCCGGACGCGTCGTGACACTGAACACGTTCACGCGCCGCGCCAGCGGCGTCGCCACATCGGATCCCACGCCGGGCCGCATCTACGATCGTCCGGCCTTCGTGCCGGGTGAGAACACCGCCCGCGGCGTCGAGCTGTCCGCCCGGCAGATCGCCGGACCGGTGACGGGTTCCGTGTCCTACACGTTGAGCCGCTCCACGATGCGGGCCGCAGGCATGGAGTACGACGCCGCAGCGGACCGCCCTCACGTCCTGAGCATGACCGGCATGGTGCGTGTCTCGCCGGCCGTGCGGGCCGGCGCAGCGTTTACCGCGGCATCGGGTGTCCCGTTCACGCGCACTGCCGCAACCGCAGCGGAATGTGAGGCACTGCCGGGGTGCAGCCCGACCCGGCTGCCGTGGATGGGGACGCCCAACGCGGAGCGGGCGCCGACGTATGCCAGTCTCGACCTGCTCTTCGACTGGTCCCGCCGGTTCCGCGGCATCGAGGTCGGTGCCTATGCGCAGGTGCGCAATGTCCTCGGCCGGGAGAACGCCACCGTCTACGTGGGCGATGAGGCGGGATGCACACCGCTGGGATGCGGAGAGGACCTGAGGAGCACGTACGAACGGGGCATGCCCAGACTGCCCGTGCTGGGTCTGCGTGTCCGCCGCTGATGCGTCCGCCGCCGCGCTGTACGAGCGGCACCACGGCCAGCTTCGGCGTTACCTCGCCCGCTTCACCGGCGATCCGGACCTGGCCGCGGACATCGCGCAGGATGCCTTCATGCGCCTGCTCGAGCAGCCGCCGGGCCACGCGATGACGGGACCCTGGCTGTTCCGCGTGGCGACCAACCTCGCCCTCGATGCCGCACGCACGCGGGCCAGGCGACGGACGCTCGTACTGGAAGGCCGGGCGCTGCGGGCGCACTCGGACCCGCCCGCCCCGCCCGACCGGCGGGCGGAACGGGCCCATGCCCGCCGGGTGGTGAACGAGGCCCTGACGGCCCTGTCGGAGAAGGAGCGGATGGCGCTCCTGCTGAGAGAGGAAGGATTCGCCCACCGGGAGATCGCCGAGGCGCTCGGCACGACCACCGGCTCGGTGGGCACGCTGCTGGCCAGGGCGCTGCGCAAGGCGGCCGCCCGGCTGGGCACGACACGGGAGGACGGATGAGCACAGTCACGCACACGAACGACCACCTCGCCGACGCCGAGATCATGCAGCTCGTGGACGGGGAGGGTTCCCCTGCGGAGCGGACGCGCTGGTCGGCGCATGCCGGTCACTGTCGGCTCTGCGCCGGCCAGGCCGAGGCCCTCCGGGGCGACGGCGCCGTCGTCCGGGAGTGGCTCGAACGGGCGGCGTTCGAGGAGGACGTGGAAGTGGCGGACGCGCACGCGGCGGCGGCCGGCCGTCCCGCCGCCGGCGATACATCGCGGCGCCGATCTGCCGACACTGCCGGCCGGTCGCGCCCCTCGGCGGGGCAGGGGCTGGCGCCGTGGATGCGGGCGGCTGCCGTAGTGCTTCTCGTCGCGGCGCCCGTGGCCGCCATTCCGTCCCTGCGGGATTTCGTCGTCCATACCCTCGGCGATCGCGGCGTGGACCGCCCTGCGATGGATGCGGCGGCCCCCGCCGCGGCGCACGCCGCCACCACCGTCCGCTTCGTGCCCGACGCCGGGGCCTTCACTGTCCGCGTGGATGCAGTACAGCAGGGCGGTACGCTCAGCGTGCGGTACGGTCGGTCCGGGGACGCCGTCCTCCACACGCCGGGTGACCCGGGCGCAGGCCCGGTCGTGTCCGCACGCGCGCTCCGCCTCCGGAACGACGCGACCGCCCATGGCAGCTACGTCCTGGAGCTCCCGGCAACCATCACCCGCGTGAACGTTCAGGTGGGCGCGGGAACGCCCAGGTCCCTCGACGCCGCCATGCTCCAGACCGGCACGGAGGTCCCCCTTCACTGACCTCCCCCCCGCCTGAGCGCCTACAGCGCCTGGCGCCTATGGCGCCTCCCCCGCCCCGCCTTCCCGGCGAGCCACAGCATCAGCGCGCCCATCAGAATCAGCGTGCCCGCCACGGGCCACATGATCGGATACCCATCACCGTTGGGCAGCCACGCCCGCGCGCCGTCGATGGCGGCGCCCACGAGGAGGGGCGCGACGAGGCGCGCGATCCCGACGGAGGCGAAGAAGGTGCCGGTGGAGCGGCCGACGTCCTCCTCGTTGACGATCTCCTCGAATACCGGGTAGGGCAGGGACACGAGGGCCGCGGCGCCCAGTCCTGCCGGGAGCAGGAGCAGGATGAGCGGCAGCAGGTCGCGCACGAACATGCCGGGCATCATCGCGAGGCCGGTCACCACCGCGCCGATGAGAAGGAGGCGGCGGCGGCCGAAACGGTCGCCGTAGTGCCCCACCAGCAGGGAGCCGACGCCGGCGGCGCCCAGGAACCCGAGAAGCGCCAGCGACGCCGTCTGGATGGCCACGCCGAGAACGACGGTGGCGAACAGGAAGATGTAGGGCCGGATTCCCTCCGTGCCTGCGTTCCACAGGATGTTGCCGGCCAGGAAGCGACGCGCCTCCCGGTCCCGTAGCAGGTCGCGCCAGAAGCGCAGCTCGTCGCGCATGCGCCACGCCTGGCCATCGCCCTGGCCGCAGTCTTCCGCGTCCTCCGCGTCCTCCGCGCCCCGCTCCGTGTCCCCGCCATGGCGCGCGGCCACCAGCGTGATCGCGGTCGTCGCGGCGATGAGGCCGGCGCCGACCAGGAACGGGAGCGGCTCCCATATGCTGAAGAGCAGGCCACCGGCGATGAGGCCGAAGGCGACGCCGCCGAGATGCATTGCGCCAAGTACGCCCTGCACTGCGCCCCAGCGGTGTTCCGGCGTCGATTCGATGAGGAGGGCGCGCAGCGGCGTCGCATAGAGGTGGAGTGCGGCGAAGTAGACGACGGCGGTGCCGGCCAGCGTCCAGAAGCTGTCGCGGAACGGCATCAGCACGAGGGCGAGAGCCATGGGCGGAGCGGCGAGGGCGAGGAGCAGGCCCCGGCGCCCGAGCCGTCCCTGTATGCGGGCGCCCAGGGAGTCGGTTGCCGCGCCCGCCACGTACGGCAGGACCAGCGCGAACAGGCCCTCCGTCGCGATGACGGCGCCGATGAGGAACGTCGCCGGTGCGTGCGGCGCCAGGAGGATGGGGAGCAGCGCCGCGATGAGCGTCTGCCCGCCGGCGGACCCCATCTCGCCGGCGGGCATGCTGTAGCGTTGCAGTCGTGTCGGCGTGTCGTGCGTCACGTCGGCCTGTACGCTGGGGACGTCGCGGTCCGGGCTGTCGAGCGCCTGCACGAGTGCAACTCGCATTCCGTCCGTCCCGCCGCGGGCGGCGAAGCGCCGTCGCGGATGCTACTATGGGACCTCTTCGACTCGCGGAAGCGGAGGGATAGTGCCGGGCGAGATCGCCACAGTCTTCATCATCCTGGGCCTGACGATCGCTCTCTTCATGAGCGACCGGCTCCGCCTCGACCTCGTCGCACTCCTCGCACTCCTCGCACTCGCCCTCACGGGTCTCGTGACGCTGCCCGAGGCGCTGGCGGGTTTCTCGGATCCCGTCGTCGTCATGATTGCGGCGCTCTTCGTCGTGGGTGGCGGCATCTTCAGGACGGGCGTCGCGGAGTGGTTCGGTCGGCGACTCGGGCGTCTCGCCGGTACGGGCAGGCCGAGGCTGACGCTCGTGATCATGCTGGGGGCCGGGGCCCTCTCCGGACTCATGAGCTCCACGGGGACCGTGGCCGTGATGCTGCCCGTCACCGTGGCGATGGCGTGGAACGCCGGGCTGAGCCCGTCGCTGCTGCTCCTGCCGCTCTCCGTGGGCGCGCTCCTGGGCGGCCTGCTCACCCTCATCGGCACGGCTCCCAACATCGTCGTGGCCAACCAGCTGGCTGCTTCGGGACACGCGCCCTTCGGCTTCTTCGACTTCACGCCCGTGGGCCTCGCGATGCTCGCGGCGGGAACGGCGTTCATGGTGGTTCTGGGCGGGCGGCTGCTCCCGGCCCGGGCATCCGCCGATGGCCCCGCCCCCGAAGGCGGCATTGCCAACGTGCCGGGGGAGGAGCTCGTGCGCGGCTACGCCGTCGGCTCCATCGCCCGCCTCCGTGTCGATGCCGGCTCGCCCCTCGCCGGCGTGTCGCCGGCCGCCGCCGGCCTGCGCGGACGCTACGGCGCGAACGTCGTGGCCATCCGCCGCCGCACCGGTCCCGGCTCCCGCATGCGCCGGCTGCCACGGACGGCGGAGGAGCCGCTCCAGGCCGGCGACGAGCTGGACCTGCAGGCGTCACCGGACGCGCTCGAGCGTCTGATTGCCGAGCAGCGTCTCTCGCCCGTGGACTCACGGATCGAACCGGCCGCCCGCCTGGCGGAGGTGCTCCTGACGCCGCGCTCCCGCCTCGTCGGCCGCACCCTCGCCGACGCCCGGTTCCGGGAACGCTACGGCGTCAATGTCCTGTCCATCCGCCGACAGGGCGAAGTCCTGGCGGGACCCCTCGCCGCCACGCCGCTCCGTTTCGCGGATACGCTCCTCGTCGCGGCGGCACCGCGCCGCATCGAATTGCTCCGCGGCGATACCCACGACTTCGTCGTCGTCGCGCAGGCGGACGATGCGGCAGGACGCGCGGGCCTCTCCCGCCAGGGCGTCGCCGCCATCGCCATCATGGCGGGCATGATGGCGCTCCTCACGTTCGACATCGTACCGCCGGCACTCGCCGTCCTCCTCGCGGCCGTCGCCATGGTCCTCGCCGGCTGCCTCGACATGGAGAACGCCTACCGCTCCATCAACTGGGAGAGCGTCGTCCTCATCGCTGCAATCCTTCCCATGGCGACGGCCCTCGAGCGGACCGGCGGCATGCAGCTCATCGTCAGCGGTCTCGAGCCGCTCGGCGCAGCAGGCCCCCTCGCCATGCTTGCGACGCTGTTCGTCCTCACCAGCGTGCTGAGCCAGGTCATCTCCAATACGGCCACGGCCGTGCTCGTCGCGCCGGTGGCCGTCGGCGCCGCCGCGGAGCTGGCCGTCTCGCCCTACCCGTTCCTCATGTCCGTGGCCGTGGCCGCATCCACGGCCTTCGCCACGCCCATCGCCTCGCCCGTCACCATGCTGGTGCTCGGACCGGGCGAGTACAGGTTCGGCGACTTCGTCCGCACCGGCCTTCTCCTCCAGACCGTCATCTTCCTGGTGACCCTGGCCATCGTGCCGCTGCTGTTCCCGTTCTGACGCCCTGCCGCGGCCGTGACGTCCCGGCGCGGAGCGTCAGCGCGCGCACCGCGGGAGGTGGCAGAAACGCACCGGAGATGCTAGGCTGACCACCCGACGCCGGACGAACGATCACGCGACCGGAGATGCCCGTGAGAAATGCGTTCAGGCGAGCCGGACGAGGCGCCGCCTCGCTGTACAGGAGGGTGGCGCCGCCGCCGGGCTGGATGCTCGCAGTGGTCCTGCTCCTCGGGATGTTCCTGGGGATGGCGGCACTGGTTTTCCGCGTGTCACGCGCCTCGTCCTATCTGTCCGACAATCCGACGACGTGCGTGAACTGCCACGTCATGGCGACGCAGTACGCGACGTGGTTCCAGAGCCGGCACCGGGAAGTCGCCACCTGCAACGACTGCCACGTGCCCCACGACAATCCGATCCGCCACTACGCCTTCAAGGCGGCGGACGGATCGCGCCACGCGTTCATGTTCACGTTCCGCCTCGAGCCGCAGGTCATCCGCATCCACTCTGCCGGGCAGCGCGTCGTCCAGGAGAACTGCGTCCGGTGCCACGACGCTTCGGTCCACGTCACCCAGCTGCCCACCGTGAGCGGCGATGACGTGAACGCCGTGGACGGGCTCCGCTG
Source organism: Longimicrobiales bacterium (assembly GCA_035461265.1). GTDB lineage: Bacteria > Gemmatimonadota > Gemmatimonadetes > Longimicrobiales > RSA9 > SH-MAG3. The sequence continues at coordinate 367 of DATHVO010000115.1, read as the reverse complement.
CTGGGCGTGCCACCGCGAAACACCGCACGGACGGGTTCGCGGCCTGGCCGCCGTGCCGTACGAGCATGTGCCGCTGCCCGGGCCCGCCACGCCCGGCTGGCTGCGCGAGCTGATGCGTCGTCCCGTGTCCTCACCCGAACAGGATTGATCGTCATGAACATTGCAGACCTCGTCCAGCGCAAGCCCTGGGTCGCGTGGGCGCTGTTCCTGAGCACCGCCGTAGTGGTGTTCCTCATCGGGCTGTTCGGGGCGTCCATCATCGAGCGGCGCACGGAGGGCGTGGTCGCCGGCGTGCCGGTGCAGCCCCTGCCGGAGTTCGAGCCGCGGAACGCCGTGTGGGGCGAGCAGTTCCCCCGCCAGTTCCAGT
>DATHVO010000114.1:0-7598 GCA_035461265.1 Longimicrobiales bacterium | reverse complement strand
GTCGCGATGCCGGCGGCAATGAGTGCGTACGGGAGCTGCGTGCGGACGTGGTCGATGTGGTCGGTTGCGGATGCCATGGACGCGATGATGGTCGTGTCACTGATGGGCGATGCGTGGTCGCCGAAGATGCCGCCCGACAGTGCGGCGGCGAGGAACGCCTCCGGCGGCATCCCGAGGGACTGTGCGGCCGGTACGGCGATGGGGATCATGATCGCGAACGTGCCCCAGCTCGTGCCGGTCGAGAACGCGATGCCGGCCGCGACGAGGAAGACGAGAGGCAGGAAGACGAACGGCGGCAGCAGGCCGGCCGTCGCCTGGGCCAGGTATACGCCGGTGCCAAGCTGTCGTGCGACGGCGCCGAGGGAGAGGGCGAGCAGCAGGACGAGCGCCAGGCTGACGAGCCCGCCGGCGCCGCGCAGTCCGACCCGTGTCAGCTCGTCGATGGTGTAGGCGCGCTGTGCGATGAGCAGCAGCCAGGCCACACCGAGACCCGTGAGGACCGCCCATAGCACGCTGGTGGAACCCGATCCTGCGCGCAGGTCCCCGCCCCCCGTGATGAACAGGGCGACAGGCATCATCAGCACCATTGCCGCGATGGGCAGGAACATGTTCATGGCGCGGGGCATGATCTTCTCGTTGGGCGCTGGTGCGAGGATTTCCGGGTCCAGCATTGGGGCTGCCTTGTCCCAGAGCAGCTTGCCATCCCGCGTACGCCCCTCTGCCCGGCGCATCGGCCCGATGTCGAGACCGAGAGCTATGACCGTGAAGGTCAGGACGACGGCGGCCAGCGCGTAGAAGTTGAGGGGGATCGACCGGAGGAACACGCCGAGCGGATCGTCGACGCCGGACTCGCCGAGCAGGCCGAGCACGTATGCGCCCCACGCGTTCAGCGGAATCAGGATGCATATGGGGGCGGACGTCGAGTCGATGATGTAAGCGAGCTTCTCCCGGGACACGCGGAACCGGTCGAACAGCGGGCGGCTGATGGCGCCGGAGACCAGAACGGTGATGTTGGATTCGATGAAGATGATGACGCCGATGATCCACGCGAGGAACTGGGCTCGCCGGCCGTTCGTCACGAAGTTCCGCCGCTCGACCCACTGCACGAAGCCGCGCACACCGCCCGAGGCCTCGACCGTGGCGATCAGGGCGCCGATGACGAGCGTGAACAGGATGACGCGGGCGTTGCCCGGATCGCCGAGCACGGCGACGGTCCCGTCGATGGCGCTGGCGAGCCCTGCGAGCGGGTTCCAGCCGGCAAGGATTGTCCAGCCGAGCCATATCCCCGATGCGAGGGACAGGTAGACCTGCCGCGTCGCAATGGCCAGGGCGATCGCGAGGAGCGGCGGCAGTACCGAGATCCAGGTCGGCTCTGTCATGGTTCGCGCGGGGTCGGCGGCTAGCGCTTGCGGGCCAGGATGGTGCCCCGGCAGGTCTGCGCACCGCAGTAGCAGGGATACAGCTTCTTGTTCGCCGCGTTGTGGGGCTCGTCGAGGACGAAGTTGTAGTCGTACGCCAGTTCCTCACCACGCCGGATGTCACGCAGGGCGTAGATGAAGATCTTTCCGTCCTCCTCGAGGGCCTCGCAATTCGGGTCGCACGAGTGGTTGATGTACTTTGCCGCATTACCGCGGCGGCCCGCGTCTATGACGGAGCCGTCGTCAAGGCGGAACAGGAAGGTATGGTGACGCTCGTCGTCATTCCATGGATAGCGGCGGTCTGCCTCATCCTCGTCGACGCGTTCACCGCGGTACTCGATGAGCTGGTCGCCCGCGCGGATCTTCCTGGTGGCGAACACGCCGCGCCCCTGGATCCTCGATCGGCGCACTTCGAACGGCCTGGTCTTTCGGGTGGTCATGCTGGAGCCGGGTCATGGTGTCGGTTGAGTCGAGGGCGCAAGATACTCCCGTGCCGGAGATTCCACCACAGCGCCTGAGCCTCTTGCGGACCCACCCGGCGATACCTGCCCTACAGACTTGTCGGGCGTGCGCACGCATTGTTGCATCACATTCCGCAGGAGGTCAACATGCGCGTCCGGCCATCCCGTGTACTGGCGCAGGGTGTCGTGGCAGGAGTGTTGGGCTACCTCGTCATCGCCGTTGCCTACGCCGGCCTGAACCTGGTCCAGGGCCGGCCCGCATTCGCAACGGCCGCACAACTCGGATCACGCCTCGTGAGCGGTCCCGTCACGGCGGCCGCGTTCGATCCGGCCCCCATCATCGCGTTCAACGGTGTCCACCTGCTCGCCGCGCTGCTGGTGGGGACGGTGGCCAGCCTGATGGTGAACGAGTGGGAGGCGCACCCGCTGGCGGGCTACTTCGTATTCTTCGTGGCCATTACCGGCCTCATCGGCGGGTCGTTCCTGACGGCCATCCTCGTAAGCGAGTACGCTCACGCCGTGAGCTGGATCACGGTCCTGGTTATCAACCTCGCCGCAGCGGCCGTGATGGCGGGGTACCTGCTGGTCGAACATCCGGCGGTCCGCCGGCAACTCGCCCATATCGGCGACGAATAGGCCGGCGGCCGGCAGACGCCCGCACGGCCTTCACGCGCGCACCGCTCCGGCTGCTGCGGGCGCGCACGGTGCGAGCGCCGCCCCGGTCACAGGAGCGTTGGCCACTCCTCTTCCTCGGACATGATGCGATAGAGTTCGCCGACCTGACGCTCCAGGCCCTGGACCTGGTACTGCATCTCCGCGGCCCGACTCCGGACTTCACGCCACTCCCTGGCCGCTGCCGGCCAGTCCTCCGCCAGCCGCTGCAGTGCCGCCGCCACGCCCGCCGCAGCCAGACGCGTCGTGCTGTTCAGCGCTGGATCCGCCTCCACCGCCTCCATGAACGTCCCGCACGCGCGCACCAGCTCGCGCATGTGGGCGTCTTCCGTCCCCCCGTTCTCCTGCCCGGCCCGAATGCTCCCATGCATGCTTCCTCCTTCAGGCAGTGGGCGCTCCTTCAAGCGTCGCCGTCTGCGCCCCGACGGAGGTGCGAAACGCGCGCCCACCGCGCAGGAGCGGACTGCAATCCGTAACGCTCTGGCCCACAACGATTTCGGATGTTTGTGAAGGAACGGGAGGCCGACGTGCATGGGACACGCTGACCCGTCCTGCGCCAGAGTGACCTGTCCGTGACCGCAGCAGGGGCCTGGGGGGGAGAAACGAAAAGGGGCCTCGGCGAGGCCCCTCCTGGTGACAGTGCGTGAGTCCCAGAGGGCGGACTTGAACCGCCGACCTCACGATTATGAGTCGTGCGCTCTTACCAGCTGAGCTACTCTGGGAACGCCGCCGGCCGCGTGCCGGGACCCGGAAAAACTAACGGAACGGGGCAAACGGGTCAATCGCGTGCGGCGGCCGCCCTGGCCCTTGCAGCGGAGTCGGATTCCGCGGAGGGCGAGTCGGCGAAACGGTACAGGCGCTCCCCGTTCCGGATGAGCCCGTAGCGCTCGCGCGCGATGCGTTCGATGGTGGCCGAATCGTGGGTCAGGGAATCGCGCCTGGCCCGGAGCGCCTCGACCTCGGCGTGGGCCTCCTCCACACGCTTCTCTTCGAGGGCCCGGTCCTGGCGTACGCGCCGGAGGTCGAAGACGTCGTAGTCGCCGCCGAAGACAGCGAAGTACGCGGCTCCCGCGAGGAGGAGCAGGCCGATCAGGAAGCGGAGTCTCAAAAGGCGTCCAGTCCGAGGAACTCGGCGGAAGAGCCGAGGTCCTCATTGATGCGCAGCAGCTGGTTGTACTTGGCAACGCGGTCGGTCCGGCTCGCGCTGCCTGTCTTGATCTGCCCGCTCCGTGTCGCGACGGCGAGGTCGGCGATGAACGTGTCCTCCGTCTCGCCGGAGCGGTGGCTGATGACGCATCGGAAGCCGCTCCGCCGGGCCAGCTCGATGGCCTGGAGCGTCTCGGTGAGGGTGCCGATCTGGTTGACCTTGATCAGGATCGCATTGCCGGCGCCCGCGTCGATGCCGCGCTGCAGGTATTCCGTGTTGGTCACGAACAGGTCATCGCCGACGAGCTGCACCCGGTCGCCGAGTGCGCGCGTGAGCTCGGTCCACCCATCCCAGTCGCTCTCGCCGAGTCCGTCCTCGATGGAGAGGATGGGGTAGCGATCCGCCCAGTCGCGGTAGAAATCCACCATCGCCGCGGACGTGCGCCGTTCCCCTGTGGACTTGTGGAACACGTACGCGCCATCGCGGTGGAACTCACTCGCCGCGGGATCAAGGGCAAGGTACACATCCTCGCCCGGCCTGTACCCGGCCCCTTCCACGGCCTCCAGAATGACCTCGATGGCCTCCTCGTTGCTGCCCAGGTCCGGCGCGAAGCCACCCTCGTCCCCGACCGACGTTGCCAAGCCGCGGCCGCCCAGCACCTTCTTCAGGCTGTGGAATATCTCGACGCCGGCGCGGAGCGCCTCGGGGAACGAATCCATCCCGACCGGCGCGACCATGAACTCCTGCAGGTCGACATTGTTGGCGGCGTGTGCCCCTCCGTTCAGGATGTTCATGAGGGGGACGGGGAGGAGCGTCGCGCCCGGTCCGCCGAGGTAGCGGTACAGCGGCAGGCCGGCGTCCATGGCCGCGGCCCTGGCGGTTGCCATGGAAACAGCCAGGATGGCATTCGCGCCGAGGGCCGACTTGTTCGGCGTGGCGTCGAGGTCGATCATCGTGCGGTCCACGGCCGCCTGGTCGGTGGCGTCCATGCCCGTCACTGCTTCGGCGATCTCGTTGCAAACATTGGAGACCGCCCGGGAGACGCCCTTCCCGAGGTAGCGCCCCGCGTCGCCATCCCGCAGCTCGACGGCTTCCGCCTCGCCCGTGGATGCGCCGCTCGGGACGGCAGCGCGGCCGGCCGCTCCGCTGTCGAGCACGACTTCCGCCTCGAGGGTCGGGTTGCCGCGCGAGTCGAGGATCTCGCGGGCGTGAACGCTACCTATGATCGACATTGTCGTTATCCGGTTCAGGCCCCGTACCGGCGAGAAGAGCCGCCAGTTCGGTGTGCACGCGTGCCATCAGCTCGTCCCTGCTCCCCGCATCGTAGCGCGTCGTGTCGATGGGGTGACCGAAGCGAACGATAATCCTGCCGGAACGCACGCGCCAGCTACCCTTCGGCAGAATACTGCGCGATCCTGTCACGGCGACGGGGACGATGGGCACGCCGGTGTGCAGCGCGAGCATGAAGGGTCCCTTCTTGAAAGGCTGCAGCTCGCCCGTTGCCGACCGCGTGCCCTCGGGGAACATCACGATGGAGCGCTGGTCCTCCCTGGTGAGCTGCGCCACGCGGTCGAGGGACTTGATGGCGCGCTGTGTGTCGGTCCTGTCTATGGCGACATGGCCGGCCGCCTGCCACGCTCGCCCCCAGAACGGAACCCGCGTGAGCTCCTGCTTGCCCACGAAGCGATAGCGCTTCGGCACGATGTGGGAGAGGGCAAGCACGTCGAAGAAGGAGACATGGTTGGACAGGAGCAGCTGAGCCTGTGCCGTGGCGATGTTCGCCAGGCCCCGTGCTTCGACGCGCACACCGGAAACGCGGAGCAGCCAGCCCACCCAGAACCGTCCGATCCTGTCGTACAGCGGTTCGCGCGCGCCTGTGAGGGATCCGGCGATGACCACGAGGCTGAGGATCGGGGTGACCACCACTGCGTTGAGGATGAACCATGCGGTCCTGATCACGTACCGCCCCCGGCGAAGTGATCGTACCCGCCGGCTGCTGCCTCATCCCTGCCATCGATGGACACGCCGCTGCCCTCGCCGACGACACCCACACGCGTCAGCCGGACACCGAAGCGGGTGGAGAAAGCGTCGGCCACCGCCAGGACGACCGCGTCGTCCGCGGTGAAGCAGAGCTCGTAGTCCTCGCCGCCGCCCAGCGCCAGCAGGTGGGCTTGGTCCCCGCCCGCCGCCCGGGCGGCGGCATGGACGGGGAGCGCCGAGCCGTCGATGGCGATGTGGACGCCGCTGGCGGCAGCGATGTGGCCGGCATCGCCGGTGAGGCCGTCGGAGAGATCGATGAGGGCATGCATCACGCGGCGCTCCGCGAGCCATTGCGCCTCTCGGAGCCGGGGCTGCGGGCGGGCGAACGCCGCCCGTGCGTCCGGCCGCGGCGCCGCGCCCGATTCCCATGCCCGCACCGCCGCGGCGGCGGCGCCGAGCTCGCCGGTCACCCACACCCCGTCCCCGACTCTCGCGCCGTCCCGGAGGACGGGGTCGGGCGCGGCGCCCACCACCACGACGTCCAGCACGACCGGCCCGGGCGAGCGGCTCGTGTCGCCCCCGATGAGAGCCGCGCCCGCATCAACCGCCGCACTGCGCACGCCGTCCATGATGGCCTGCGCCATGACGTCCACATCGCGCCCGTGCAGGGCGAGGGCGGCGAGTACGCCGATCGGCCGGGCGGCCACCGCGGCCAGGTCGCTCAGTGCACCGGCCGTCGCCCTGTAACCGATCTCCTCGGGGTCGAGCCAGTCCCGCCGGAAGTGGACGTCCTCGATGGAAAGGTCGCTGCTGATCGCGAGGTTGCCTCCGCCGATGACGGCGCAGTCGTCGCCGGGCCCGACGCGGACGGTCTCCGGCAGTTCGGAACTGTTATCGCTGCCGAGGAAACGCCGTATCATGTCGAACTCGACACCCGGTCCCATGCGGGTCCGCTTCACGGCGCGCCCTCGTCGGAGGTCACCATCGTGGCGGCTGGTCGAAGGTGACGAACGGCAGGGCGAGGTCGCTCTGCAAGGGACCCGGCCACGCCATGGCGGCGGCGAGGCGGGCGGACACATCGCGTGGCGAGAGCGACGGGCCGAGGGCGGCCAGATCCGCTGCGCGGCCGCTCAGGAAGAGCCCCAGGGCGGCGGCGGCGGCGGGTGGAATGCCGCCGGCGAGGAGCGCGCCAATGGTGCCTGCGAGCTGGTCGCCGGTACCGGCAGTGGCGGTATCCGAGGACCCGACGGTGTTGACCATGAGATCGCCGTCGGGGTCCGCCACCAGCGATGGCTGGCCCTTGAGGAGTACGGTGCAGCCGAAGCCGGCCGCGGCGGAGCGCGCCGCAGCCACGGGATCCGCGAGGATGTCGTCGAGGGTAGTACCGGTGAGGCGGGACAGCTCCCGGGCGTGTGGGGTGATGACGAGTGGCCGGTCTGCGGCGATGCGTGCCAGGTAGCCCGCCTCCCCGGCGGCAATGATGTTGAGCCCATCGGCGTCGAGGAGAGTCGGCTTGCCGACGGTCAGTCCGAGGGCCCTGGCGAGGCCGCGTTGCGCCGATGCGTCCGTGCCAAGGCCCGGTCCGGCAACCATGGCGTGCATGGGTTCGAGATCCTCGTGCGCCAGGTGGTCGCGGTCCAGGAAGGTCGCCTCAGGGACCACGGCCTGCAGGATGGTGCGGTTGTCTGCGCAGGACGCCACGCGGATGAGGCCGCCGCCCGCACGGGTGGCCGCCTCCACCGCGAGGGCCGCCGCTCCGGCCATCCCGGAGGAGCCTGCCAGGATGAAGAGCCGACCCGCGCTGCCCTTGTGCGCCACCGGCTCCCGCTGTCGGAGGGCGCGTCTCGCCCAGTCCGGCGTGATGGCACGGGCACCGGACTCGACCGACTGCGCGGGAAACCCGATCTCCACGGCCACGAG
>DATHVO010000113.1:0-3446 GCA_035461265.1 Longimicrobiales bacterium | reverse complement strand
TACTGATCGGTCGATTCGTCGGCCTGAGCACCGGCCGGCATCCGCCACAGCAGCGTGCGGTCGTCCTCCGTCTGGCGGTTGATCCGGACTTCCGCCGAGATCTCGTGGCGCTGCGGTGTGATGGTCCTGCGGAAGCCCGCGGTCATGTCCGAGAGGCGGTTCCTGCTGGACGCGTCGCGGGACCGGTCGTAGCGGTCGAGGAGCGCGCGACCCGCATCGAGCTCGGTGTACTCGCTCAGGGAAGCGTCGAAGCCGCGGCGCCAGTTGAACGCAGCCGTCGTGAACAGCGCGTCCCGCGGATTGAGACGGTACTCGAGGTTCCCCGTGACGTTGTGTCCGTGGTTGTAGTTGTCACCGCCGATGTCCTGCTCGGTGAAGCCGAGCGGCGCACGCAGCTCGCCCAGGCGGGTCCGGTCGTTGACGCCCTCGATGCGGCGCTCATCGGCGTTGTAGCCGTACGTGCTGAAGAACGTCACCGGTCCGCCCTGGAACCCGAAATTGCCGGTCGCGGCGACGCGGCCGGACGTGGCGCCGCCCAGGGTCAGCCCGCCGCTGCGGCCGAGGTCCACCGTCTGCTTGAGGACGATGTTCACGATGCCCGCCATCCCCTCCGGATCCTGCCTGGCGGACGGATTCGGGATGACTTCCACGCGCTCGATAGTCCCCGCCGGCAGCTGCCGGAGGTAGTTCGCAAGCTGGACGCCGCCCATGGGCGCCGGCCTGCCGTTGATCTGGACGACGACGTTCTCGTTGCCCCGCAGGCTCAGCTTTCCGTCACCGTCCACCTGCAGCGACGGCACGTTCTCCAGGATGTCCGTGGCCGTCGCGGCAGCCGGGGCCACCTCCCGGGCGCGGTAGATGGTGCGGTCGGGCGCCACCACGACCGCGCTCTCGGCCCGCACCTCCACGCCATCCAGGACAATGGGACTCTTCGCCAGCTCCACCGTGCCGGCGTTAGCCCGCATGTTCCCCTCACCGATGGTAAACTGGGTCGCGGTATGGGTCACGTAGCCGATCATGACGACGCGCAGCGAGTACGTCCCGGGCTGGAGTCCCTCCATACGGAAGACGCCGTCCGGACGGCCGATGGTGCCCGTCACGAGGCGGCGGTCGGCGTGGCTCCACACCTCCACCGACGCGGACGCCACGGGCTGCCGGCTCTCGGCATCGACCACCAGGCCCCGGACCTCGCCCGGCGCCGCCGGCGGCGCCTGCGCCGGGCGCCCCGGAGCCTGCGCATGAACGGGCCAGGCGCCGCCCGCCGCCAGACCCACCATGACCATCCCAATGATCCTTCTCATGTTCCTACTCACCGCTGCAGGTTGACGCACGCATGGACGCGCCGGCACGGGCCGGAGCAGCGTGGTACGCTGTGCTCATGTGTGACGTGATCGCGATAGGGCCGTCGGGTCACCGACTACCCGTCGACGACCCGTACGATCCCGGCATGAACATGGTTTCAGCGGTGGCCCCGAGCCAGCCGGGAGACACGGATCCCGGCCGGCCTGGGACGGGCGTCGGCGGCCGCGGGACGAGCCGCGGCCTCATACACCTTACGGTGTACCTCCGCCGTGGCGGTGGCCCGGGCCGACGTGGACGGTGTCGGCGAGGGAGAGGGCATAGCGGGCCACGGCCCGGAGCTGTGCGTCGGAGAGGTGGACCTGGGGCGGCATCAGTCCGAAGCGTTCCACGGCGTGGGGCGGCAGTACGGACCGCTCTGCGGCGGGTTCCTTCAGGAACGAGACCATGGCCAGGACGGCGGCGTCCCGGTCGTCGTGGCGGCGGATGTAGTAGGCCGCGGCGTGGGAGATGGGAGGCGCCGCCTTGGCGGGCGGATTCACGGAATGGCACATGGCGCAGACCAGGGAGAAGATCTGCTCTCCCTCCTCGTGTCGGGCTTCCTGCTGTGCGCCCAGAGGCAGCGCGGTGGCGAGGAGGAGGACCAGGCAGCTGCGTACGACGGACATGGATCGGTTCTCCGGTTTCGAATGGATGTGATCGGTTCGTCGCCTCACAACGTCGGCGGATCCGGCAGCCGGACGTCCGGGTTGTAGTGGCGGAACACCTCCCTGGCGATGCGTGCGGTGAGGAGGTGTGCCGGATTGTCCACACCGTAGGACGTCTCCTCGTTCTCCCGGGTCATGACGCAGAGCGCGATGGCGGCGGCGGGCGTGTACATGACGCCGCAGTCGTTCCGTGCCCGGTCGACGGATCCGCTCTTGTGGGCGACGCGCGTTCCGCCAGGCAGCCAGCGGGTCAGGAGCGCCCCGTCCTGGTTGGCGAGGAGCATGCGCATGGCGAGGGAGTCGAGAGGAGGGGACACGGCGCGCCCCTCGTGCAGGAGGGCGAAGAGCTGCACGGTCTCGTCGGGCGTAGTGACGCCGAGGCCGTACAGTACGGAGGAGTCGGGCGCGATGGACGTCTCCCGGCGAAACGTCTTCGAGTGGATCTTGCTGTGGGGCAGGCCGAGGGCCTCCATTTTCGTCCACGACGTGCGGACGTCCACCTTGTCGATGATGAGGTTTGTGGCCGTGTTGTCTGACAGCGTGATCATGAGCCACGCCAGGTCCTCGAGGGTCAGGGACGTACCGGATGCCATGTGCTTGAGGATCCCGGATCCGCCCACGCGGTCCCGCGCGATCATCGTGGAGCGCTCGTCGAGGCTGGCCCGGCCCTGGTGCACTTCCTCGAGGAGCGCCACCAGCAGGGCGACCTTGATGAGCGAGGCGGACGGAAACGTCTCGTGTCCGCGGATGGAGATGGACTCGCCGGTGGACAGGTTCCGCATGCTGATTCCGGTGACGCCGGCGTGCGCCGCGGCGATGGCCTCGATCTGCCGTCGCAGGGCCGCCGTGTCCGACGGCACCGCAGGCACGAGGGCGGGCATGGCCGGCCGGTTCGCAGCAGCGGCGGTGGTCGTTTCCGCGAGGGTCGGTACGGCGTACGGGAACAGGGCGGCGCAAAAGACGAGCAGACTCGACGCCAGGCGCCGGGTGGCGCGCGGCCCGGCGACGCGATTGCACAGCGGCATGGAATGTCCTCCGAGGGTCGGGTGTGCATGAGGAATACGGCTGCGGCGTCGGCACGCGCAACCCTCGGAGTGCTGTTTCAGGCGCAGCGGCCGGCTACCTATTTCCGCCTCCGAACCAGATCCGCGCCAGCACGCCGGCGTGGTCGGAGGGCCAGAGCAAGTACGTTCCCATGCTGCCGGTGGCCATGGAACGTTCCGCGGGTGTGTGACCGAACACTTCGACAGCGCTCGCCCGTACACGCCAGCCGTTGTTCCGAATCATGACGAGCACGAGGTCCAGCCGCTGGTTCAGCTGGCTGACTGCATTGGACAGGTCCGCCGCCTGGCAGCAGGTCCCGACAGGTCGGTGCACGCGCCGGCGGCGATGAGGAGGGTCAGGGCGAGCCACGACACGGATTTGTGCATGACTGCCTCC
>DATHVO010000112.1:0-34134 GCA_035461265.1 Longimicrobiales bacterium | reverse complement strand
GGATGCGCTCGTCGAGGGGCGGGTGCGTGGCCATCAGGGAGATGAAGCCGCTGCCCACCCCGTTCGCGAAGAGGAGGTGCCCCGCCTCCTGGGCATGGTGATCGTACAGCCGGGAACCGGCGGACGCGTTCCCGATCTTGCTCAGCGCGCCCGCGAGTCCCTCGGGGTTGCGCGTGTACTGCACCGCCGCCGCGTCCGCGAGGTACTCGCGCTGGCGGGAGACGGCGGCCTGGATGAGCCGGCCGAAGAACACGCCGATGTAGCCGACGAGGATCAGCGCCAGTCCCAGGACGGCGACCTGGCCGCCCCCGCCTCCGCCCCTTCGGCCCCGTCCGCCGCGGGCGCCCGAGTGGATGAGACCACGCCCTACGATGGCGAGGAGGAGGATCCCGAAGAGGAGCCCCATGAGGCGGATGTTCAGCCGCATGTCGCCGTTCAGGATGTGGCTGAACTCGTGGGCGATGACGCCCTGCAGCTCCTCGCGGTTCAGGGTCTCGAGCGTGCCGCGTGTGACCGCGACGGCCGCGTCATCGACCGTGTAGCCCGCCGCGAATGCGTTTATGCCGGCCTCATGGTCGAGGACGTAGATGGCGGGGACCGGCGTGCCCGCCGCGATGGACATCTCCTCCACGACGTTGATGAGCCGGCGCTCCGCCTCGTCCGTCGAATCCGGGCGGACGCGGCGTCCGCCCAGTAGCTCGGCGACGCGGCCGCCGCCCTGCCGCAGCTGGAGGGTGCGTGCGGTGCTGCCCGCCGCCACCAGCCCCGTCGTCAGGGTGGCGACCAGGAGCAGGAGCGGCAGGTCGATTCCGGCCCCAGGGCCGGGGCCCAGCACCATGTGCACGACCGTGTAGACGGCCGCGATGATCGCCACCACGGCGGCAACGAAGAGTACGACGAGCGTCCGCGTCCGCGACCGTGCCGTGTCCTGCGCCTGGAAGAAGTCCACGTGCGTCGGTGCCGGCGTGCCGGATCAGAAGGAGACGCGCGGAGCGGCGCGCTCGGCCTCGTCCTCGAGGATGAGGAGTGGCGCCTCCTCGAACCCGAAGCTGCCGGCGATCAGGTTCGACGGGAAGGTCTCCCGTGCCGTGTTGTACTGCATGACCGTGTCGTTGTAGCCCTGCCGCGCGAACGCGACGCGGTTCTCCGTGCTCGTCAGCTCCTCGCTGAGCTGCCGCATGTTGGCGTCCGCCTTCAGGTCGGGATACGCCTCCGCCAGAGCGAAGAAGCGTGTCATGGCGCCCGCCAGGCTGCGTTCCGCGCCGATGAGACCCTGCATGGCCGCCATGTCCGTGGGGTCGCCGGCCACCTTGCGCTCGGCCTGCGCTGCCGAGTTGCGCGCTTCGATCACCGCCTCGAGCGTCTCGCGCTCATGCTTCATGTACGCCTTCGCCGTCTCCACCAGGTTCGGGATCAGGTCGTAACGGCGCTTGAGCTGGACATCGATCTGCGCGAAGGCGTTCTTCACGCGGTTCCGCAGGCTCACCAGCCGGTTGTACACCGTCATGATGAACAGCGCGATGACCACGACGATTGCGAGCAAGACGATCAGGCCCATCCGGTACCGTCCTCGTAGGAGTGCGGGGGGTGATTCGGTTCAAGTTGCAGACGGGGCCCGCGCCCCACAAGACGCCCACCCTGCACGGAGCCCCCGCCGCCTCTGAGGCGACGGGGGCTCCCCGCATCCGGTCGGGCCCGCGTCAGTCGCCGTAGATGCGGAACGCCTCCGCGAGTTCGCCGGCGGGCAGCGGTGCCAGCCGCGGCCGGTACAGCATGATCGGCATGCCGACATGGCGGAGCACCTCTTCGGCGACGCTGCCGAGGAGGAGGCGGGAGAGACCACTCCGTCCGTGCGTGGCCATGGCTGCCATGTCGTACTCGCCCACCGACAGCAGGCTCGCGATGACGTTGGCCGGCTGCTCGTCCTCGAGGGCCGTCACGACCGGATCCGGCATGCGGCCGCGGTACCGGTCGGCCACGTCCTGGAGGTATGCGATGGCCTGGTCCCGCGTGTTGATGTTGCGCTTTGCCTCCATGACGCCCGACGCCAGCATGGGCTTGGCAGTGCGCACATGGAGAAGCGTGGGCCGGGCGTCCAGCTCGGCGAGCAGCGGGGCGAGCGGATCGAGGACCTGCTCGGAGAACTCGGACCCGTCCAGCGGTACCAGCACCCGCCGGAACTGCGGCGCCTGCGCTGGTGGCGGCGCACCATCGTCCGGCCGGACGCAGATGGCCGGGACGTTCAGGTTGCAGATCAGCTCATGGGCCAGGTGTCCATAGCGCAGGCGGGCCAGGCCCTCCCGTGCATGGCTCGCCATGACGATGAGGTCCGCCACCACGTCCTGTGCCTCGCGCGCCACCGCGTCCGCCGTACGACCCGCCAGGACACGCGTGCCCACCCGCAGGTTGTGCGCGATCTCGATGTCCGCCGCCTTCTGCTCCAGCTCGCGCCGCTCAGCCAGCCGCTCTTCCTGGTCGCGCTGGTGGTCCACGTCGGTGATCTTCTGGTACTGGTACTGGGGCATGGCGGCAAGGTCGGTGTCATGCTCACGGTGATGGTGAACATGCACCAGCTCCAGCGCCGCCCCCGTGCGTACCGCGATTTCCACGGCGTAAGGGAGGGCCTGGTCGCCGAACGGGGTTCCGTCCAGCGGAACGAGGATACGACGGTACATGGCAGCCTCCTTGGGTCGCGCTTGACTCACGATAGACACGCTGCGAGTACCGGTCTGTAGGGATATCTTGGATATTGTGTCAGGCCCTCGGCCAACGACCTGAGGGGCTGGCCTTGATTTGGACGTGGCCGCACCGCATTTTCACCCGTCGGGTCGCGACGCCGACGAGCTGCGCCCTTCCCTCACCGACCAGGTCCAAGGAGTTATCGATGGCGGAGCAGACCAGCAGGATTCGCGTGGTCCTGCGCTGGATCCAGATTCTGGACACATTGGAGCCTGCCTGGAAGGAGAAGGGCGAGTTCCGCTTCACGTCCCGCGTTTCGTCCGAGAACGCCGGCGGCGTGGTGAAGGAGATGCGGTTTCCGGAACAGGGGCACTACGAGATCTCCGATCACCCGGCCTGGAACAAGGTCGTCATGAACCGCAACATCTTCGAGGGCGACGTGCAGGACCACCTCGTCGTGGAGCTGCTCGGCGAAGAGCTGGACACCCTCAGCGCCAACGACCACCTGGACACGTACCGCCGGGAATTCCGGGGCGCCCCGTCCACGTGGTTCGGCTGGTATGGCCCGGGCGACGACACGAACCAGGAGGTCAACCCGGCGGACCCCGAGAACATGAGCAACTGGCGGGTCTGCTACGTGATCGAGCAGGCGTAGGCCGCGAGCGACCGCACCGGAACGCGCTGCTCCACCCTGCCCGACGGACGCGATTGCGGCCGCCCCAACGGGCGGCCGTTTTCATTTCCTGAAGCTGGACCGGCGACCTTCGCCTCACTCCCGCGGCTGCTGGCGACGCTCCACCCGGACGCCTTCCGGCCAGAGCGAGACGGGATCGGGGAGCTGGGCGACGAGGGCGAGGAGCAGTGGGTGCATGGACGGGTAGCGACGGGCGGGATCCGTTTGGAGAGCCTCCATGACGACGGCCTCGAGGGCTTCTGGTATCCCTGCCCGGAAGCGGGTTGGCGGAGGTGCCGGCTCGTTGTCGGCCTGGGGGAACTGCCGGGGCCGTCCGTCCGCCTGCGGTTCCTCGTAGATGTGCTCGTAGACCCATCGCCCCGTGAGCAGCTCGTAGAGGAGGGCGCCGAGGCCGTAGACGTCCGCGGCCGGCCCCAGTGGCTCACGCCGCGCCTGCTCGGGCGCCATGTAGGGGGCGGTGCCGATGGTCCGGCTGGGCCGGCGTTCCGGGTCGGCCCTGCGGGCGCTGTCCAGGTCGATGAGCACGGGCACGCCGTCCCTGAGCAGCATGTTTGCCGGCTTCAGGTCCAGGTGCACGAAGCCGTGGCGGTGGAGGTGGTAGAGCGCTGCGCCGACATGCACGGCCGCCCGGACGGCATCCGTCACCTCCAGCCGACGCTTCGGCTGGCGGGCGAGCACGTCGAAGAGGGTCGGTCCGTCGAGGTACTCCAGCAGGACGTAGGGCAGGCCGTCGTGATCGCCGATGCCGTGGAAGCGGACGATGTTGGGGTGGGCGACGGCGCGGAGGATGCGGGCTTCCCGCCGCAGTGCGCCCAGGACCTGCCGTGAGCCGCCCTGGGACGGCGCGACGATCTTGCACGTGAATGCGCACCAGTCCCGCGCGCTCCAGACCTGGTACAGATGGCAGGAGCGCCCGGTGGCCAGGTGGCCCGTAACGGTGAGGTCGCCGGCGATGCGGTCGCCCACGGCGTAGGGGTACTCCTCCCGGGGCCGCCGCCCCCGGCGGCCGTACCGGGCATCCAGGAGTCCCAGTCGGCGGGGCGGCGCACCGGCGCTCTCTGCGCCGCTTCCCGGGCCGTCCTCGCCGCTGCCGGGTCCGGCGGTCATTCCCGGGCGCCGCTGCCCGAGCCCATGAGCTCGGCGACCCGTGACCGGATGGAATGGAGGGAGGCCGGCTTCGACATGAACGAGTCGCAGCATCCCGACCGCATCACGGCCTCCGTCGCCGCCGGGTCGGTGAGGGCCGTGAGTACGAGAATGGGTACCGGGCCGACCTCGCGCTTGATCCAGCGGCCGGCCTCCATGCCGCTCATGCACGGGAGCTGAAGGTCCAGGATTACGACGTCGGGACGGACGGACACCGCCAGGGCCACGCCCTCCTCGCCGCGACGGGCCGTGGAGACGTCGTATTCCGTACTGAGGAGCTGCCTCAGGATCCCGAGAAGGTCGGCGTTGTCCTCGATGATGAGGACCTTCGGCTTCCCCATGTCACGGCCTGCTACCGGTCATGCGACCGCGCGTCGGTGCGGACCACAGGCGCTGTGAGTGTGTCCAGCGAGATGGCCACGCGGCGCGTGCCGCCCTTCTCCACCAGCCGCTCCAGGTGCTCCCGGTTCACCCGCCCCAGGTCCACGCCGTGCTCCTCCAGCGTGTGCTCGACCTGGTCGCGCAGCTCGCGCTTCACCAGGCCGTAGATGTCCGGGTAGATGATCAGGAACCCGTTCTCCACCGTGGCGACCTCGTAGTAGGCGGTGAACCGCACGGGCTGCTGCAGCCGGATCGTCCGCGTCATCGTGGGCGCCTCCTCGAGCTGGTCCAGCAGTTCCGCATTCACGCGGGGCGATGCATAGCTGTGCACCAGGCGGGTCAGCTCGATGACATCGCTGTTCCGCATCCGCACGCAGCCGCGGGAGGCCGGATCGCCCAGCGCCTCCGCCTCCGGCGTTCCATGGATGTAGTACAGCTCGGAGAAATGCAGCTTCACCCGGCCCATGGGGTTGTTCGGGCCCGGCCGCTCCACCGTCCGGCCACGGGCCCAGGCGCTGTTCGGCGGGTGCCACCACGGGTTCCAGATGACCTCGCGGATCCGGTATTCGCCGCCGGGCGTCTCGTACCCCGGAAGCCCGACGGATACGCTGTAGCTGTGCGTACGGACGCCGTTCTCGTACACGAAAAGACGGTTGCCGGCGACGTTCAGGACGATGTGCAGGCCTTCTTCGGCGACGTCCACGTCCGGCACCGCGCCGGTTCCCGTCGCGTCGCTCACCGGCCCGCCGGCCGCCGCGGTCGCGGCTGCGCCTGCGGCGGCGACGACCGCTGCGGCAATGGAGAATCGTCGAATGGTCTTCGTCATGGGGACTACTCCTTCAAGGCTATGCGCGACAAACACTTGAGAGAGCAAGGCATGTGCCGGCACGCCGCGTTCCGCCGCCCGTCCTTCGATCAGACCTCGATGGCGGCGGTCTTCAGCGCATCACCCACCCTGTCGAGGGCGGCGCGGAAATGGTCAGTGGGCATGCCGAGCCCGAACCTTATGTACCTCCCGAGGCCGAAGTGGGTCCCCGGGACGATGAGAACGCTGTGCTGCGCGCGCAGCCGTTCGGCCAGCGCATCCGAATCGACGGGTGCGTCATAGCGGACGAAGCAGATGGCGCCGGCGTCGGGTGCGTGCCAATGGAATCCGCCCTGTTCCTCCATCCAGCGGGTGAGGGTGTCCATGCCGGTGCGGACGATTCCGCGGGTGCGCTCGAGAAGCGCGGGCCGCACGGCCGGATCGAGGGCGATGCGGGCGAGGCGGTCGGTGAGCTCGCCGGGCGAGATGGTCGTGTAGTCGGAGCGGGCCCAGAGGACGTGGGCGGTGGCCGGGTCGGTGGCGGCCCAGCCGATGCGCAGGCCGGGCAGGCCGTAGGCCTTGGACAGCGAGCCGGTGGCGATGACCCTCTCGTGCAGGCCGAAGAACGACGGCGTCTCGGACCCGTCCAGCTCAGCGCCGGTATACACCTCGTCGGCCAGGATCCACGCGCCGGTCCGTGCCGCCGCGTCCACAATGGCCGCCCTGGCTTCGTCGCCGAGCACGCTGCCCGTGGGATTGCCCGGGTTCGTGACGACGATGAGCCGCGTACGTGGCGTCACCGCACGCCGGATGTCCACCGGGTCCGGCTGCCACCGGTTCTCCTCGCGGAGCGGAATCTCCACGACGCGGGCGCCGACGTTCTCCGCCAGGCCGTACGTCTGCATGTAGGTCGGCACTATGACGGCGATCTCATCCCCCTGTCCCACGAGTTCCCACATGGCGAGGAAGTTGGCCTCGGCGCTGCCGTTCGTGACGACGACGCCGTCGTCGCGGGCGCCGTCGTAGAAGCCGGCGATGCGGGCGCGGAGCTCATCGGAGCCGTTCGACTGGCCGTAGCCGAGGAGGGTCGTGCCGACGTCGGCGTCGCCGGCCAGGCGGGCCAGCTCGTCCAGCGTCAGGGGATGGACACCGCTCTCGGACAGGTTGAATTCGACGCGGTTCTCGTACGTTGACTGCCACCGCTCCATGGCGAAGGGCCGGAAAGTAGTCATGCGTCGCGTGGTTGCAGGTAGCTGGAAGCTGTACCCCAGGATACTGCCGGGCGGGAATGCAAGCCAGCGGGGGTTGCCGGTGTCGCAGGCTTGGGTAGCTTAGCGCGAAGCGAGAACACGGACGGGAACGGCAAATGGAAACACAGGGAATCTTCCCCGATCTTCTGGCACTGCCCACGGGCGGCCGCATCGTCATGCTGGTACTGGACGGACTCGGCGGGCTGCCGGACGCGGACACGGGTCTCACCGAGCTGGAGGCGGCGGCGACGCCGAACCTGGACCGGCTCGCGGCGCGCTCGGCGCTTGGACTGCACCGGCCGGTGGGCTACGGCGTCACACCGGGGAGCGGCCCGGGGCACCTCGCCCTCTTCGGCTACGACCCGGTGCGCTACAACATCGGACGGGGCGTGCTCTCGGCGCTCGGCGTCGGCTTCGCCGTGAAGGCCGGCGACATCGCCATCCGACTGAACTTCGCCACAATCGATGCGGAGGGCCGGGTCACCGACCGGCGCGCCGGCAGGCCGACGGACGCGGAGAACCGGCGCCTGGTGGCGAAGCTGCAGCAGAACGTCCCGGCGCCGGGCGGTGTGTCCGTGTTCTTCGAGTCGGAGAAGGAGCACCGCGCCGTGCTGGTCCTTCGCGGCCGGCAGCTCTCGGCGGCGCTGGCCGATACGGACCCGCAGGTGGAGGGGGTGCCGCCACTGCCGGTGCGGGCGATCGAACCGGAGGGGGATGAGACGGCGGCGCTGCTGCAGGAAGTTCTGGCCGCCGCCTTCACAGTCCTCGCCGATGAGCCCGCGGCGAACGCGATCCTGGCCCGCGGCATCGACGCGTACCATCCGTTCCCGAGCTTCGAGGAGCGTTACCGCCTGCGCGGCCGCGCCATCGCGAAGTACCCCATGTACCGCGGCGTGGCCCGGCTGGTGGGGATGGACGGCGCGCGGGTGCCGGACACCGACGCAGAGACCGTGGACGTCCTGGCCGACGGGTTCCACGACTACGACTTCCACTTCGTCCACTTCAAGGCCATGGACTCGCGGGGGGAGGACGGCAGCTTCGAGGCGAAGCAGGCCGCCATCGAAGCCATCGACGCGCTCATCCCGGCCGTGGAGGCGCTCGCGCCCGATGTCCTGGTGGTCACGGGCGACCACTCGACGCCGTCGCAGCTGCAGGCGCACTCGTGGCATCCGGTGCCCGTGATGATCGTGTCACGGTGGGCGCGGCCGCAGGCCGATGCCGTGTTCGGGGAGCGGGCCTGCGCCCGCGGCGAGCTGGGGATCTTCCCGGCCCGCGAGATCATGAGTCTGGCGCTGGCCCACGCGCAGCGCCTCAGCAAGTACGGTGCGTGATGGACGTGGAAGAGACGATCCGGCAGGCCCTCGCCCTGGGCGAGGAGCAGCGCTTCGAGGAGATGGCGGCACTCCTGGCCGATGCCCTGCGCGATGAGCCCGACGACGCCTACCTCCTGGGCTGGCTGGCCGTGGCGGAGGGCGAGCTGGGGAACGAGGGCGCGGCGTACGACTACTTCAAGCGGTGCGTGGCCCAGGACCCAACGGACCCGCACCTCCTGGCGGTCGCAGGAGCCGGCCTGGCCGCGTTCGACGATCCCGAGGCGGAGCCCACCCTCCGCGCTGCCGCCCTCACCGGGCCGGACCTCGCCGTGACCCGCCTCAACTACGGCGCCTACCTCTCCCGCGAGGGGATGTTCGTGGAAGCGCTGGAGCAGCTCAACGCGGCGGCCCGCCTCGACCCGGAAGACCCGGTCGTCCACGGCGAACTGGGCATCGCCCACGCCCTCAAGGGCGATTTCGGTGCGGCCGCGGACGCCATGGAGCAGGCGCTCGCGCTGGCGGACGACGATGCCTGGACCCGCGTCCTCCTGGGTCTGGTCTACCAGGAGCTCGGCAGGGGCGAGGAGTCGGCGGAAACGCTGCTGCGGGCCGCGGTGGAACGTCCGTTCGATGCCGAGGTCCAGGTCATCGCGGCCCTTGCCGCCACGGCGGCGGGCTGGGACGACGCGGCGCAGGACGCCCTCGCCCGGGCCGGGTTCGCCGAGGAGGGCGCCGATGATGCCGTCCTGGCCGAGGCCGAGGAGCGCATCGCCGCCGGCGCCGGTCCTGCCGCAGCATTCCTCCGGGACACCGTGGGCCCGTCCGTGCTCCACGACCGGCTCACCCAGCCGCTGTGAGTGCCGCTCTCGCCGGCGCCGGCCGGGCACTCACCGCCCTCGTCCTGAGCGTCATCATGCTCTGGATGCTGGCGGTGCTGCTGGTCGTGGCGGCGGGCGTGTTCACATCGGAGCGTCAGGCGGATGCGATCCTGGTCCTCGGGGCGGCACAGTACAACGGCCGGCCATCCCCGGTGCTCAGGGCGCGCCTGGACCACGCACTCGACCTGCACGGCCGGGG
Source organism: Longimicrobiales bacterium (assembly GCA_035461265.1). Lineage (GTDB taxonomy): Bacteria > Gemmatimonadota > Gemmatimonadetes > Longimicrobiales > RSA9 > SH-MAG3. The sequence continues at coordinate 24,789 of DATHVO010000112.1, read as the reverse complement.
CTACGCGGACATCCTCATCTTCACGGGCGGCATTGGCGCCGGCGACACGCTCAGCGAGGCGGAGGTGTCCCGACGCTATGCGGTCCGCCACGGCGTGCCCGACTCCCTCATTCTCGTGGAGCGGCAGGGCGTGACGTCCGCGCAGTCGGTGGGCGCGGCGGCCGCCCTCATGCGGGCCCACGGCCTGGAGACGGCACTGGTGGTGAGCGATTCCTACCACATGATGCGGCTGGACGTGCTGCTCCGCCGTGCCGGCGTGCGGCCGTACCGATCGCCGGCGCCTGACGCGCCCATCGACCGGGCCACCCGCCAGACGCGGTGGCGGTACGTCCTCCGCGAGAGCGTCCTGTTCCCCGCCACCGCCATCCTCGGAGGGCGCTGAGCGGATGGGCATCACCCTCCCCTGCGAGCGGTTCATCCTGGACAACGGACTCCGCGTCATCCTGCACGAGGACCCGCGCGCACCCCTCGTGGCCGTCAACCTCTGGTACCACGTCGGGTCGAAGGACGAGGTGCCGGGCCGCACCGGCTTCGCACACCTCTTCGAGCACCTGATGTTCGAGGGTTCGGCGAACGTCCCGGCGGGGAGCTTCGACGCGCTGCTGGAGGAAGCCGGCGCCACGAACAACGGCTCCACCGCCGCGGACCGCACCAACTACTGGGAGCTGCTCCCGGCCCACGCCCTCGACCTGGCCCTCTGGCTGGAAGCCGACCGCATGGGCGGGCTCATGCCCGCCATCACGCCGGAGCGCCTCGACGCCCAGCGCGATGTCGTCATGAACGAGCGCCGGCAACAGTACGAGAACCGGCCCTACGGCCTCGTCTCCGAAACGCTCCTCGCAGCACTCTACGCCGATGGCCACCCCTACCGCTCACCCGTCATCGGGAGCATGGCGGACCTGGCGGCGGCGAACCTCGACGACGTCCGCCACTTCTGCACCACGTACTACTCGCCAGGCAATGCATCCCTCGTCGTGGCGGGCGACATCGACGCAGGCCGCGTGCGGGCCGCAGTTGAACGCTACTTCGGGGGCGTGGCGGCGGGTCCCCCCGTGCCGCCGGTGTCTGCCGCACCCGCCAGCCTCGACGCCGACCGCCGCATCGTCATGGAGGACGACGTCTCGCTCCCGCGCCTCTACATGACCTGGCATTCGCCCCCCTACCTGGCCGCCGGCGACGCCGAGCTCGACATCGCCGCCGACGTGCTGGCCCATGGTCGGGCATCCCGCCTCTTCCGCTCCCTCGTATATGAGCGGCAGGTCGGCCTGTCCGTGGCCGCGTGCCAGGACGGCGCGCTCCTCGGGTCCACCTTCGACATCACCATCACGGGCCGGCCGGACACGCGCCTGGCCGATCTCGAGGCCGCAGTCCGCGACGCCATCCACGACATCGCCGGGAACGGGATCAGCGATCGCGAACTCGAACGCGCCCGCAACGGCATCGAGACCGCCGTCATCGACTCGCTGCAGAGCGTCGGCGGCTTCGGCGGCCGCGCCGACCGCCTCAACATGTACCAGTTCTACGCAGGCTCGCCGGACTGTGTCGGTGCCGACCTCGCACGCTACGACGACGCCACGGCCGAGGCGGTGGGGAAGGTCGTGCACGACTGGCTGCTCGCGCCCGCCGTCGTACTCGGCGTCGTGCCCAGGGGACGGACCGACCTTGCCGACGGACACCCGCGATGAGAGCCGGCACCGCCGCGCCGCCGCGCCTGCCGCCACCGGTGCCGGTACGCCTGCCGGCCGTCCGGTCGCACCGCCTCGGCTGCGGCCTCCAGGTCGTGGTCGCCGAGCGGCACGACCTGCCCGTCGTGGATGCCCGTCTCGTGTTCCGCTCCGGCGCCGCCGGAGACCCGCCCGCCGTCGCCGGCCGCGCCTTCATCGCCGCCCGGATGCTGGACCAGGGGACCGCTGCGTTCACCGCCACCCGACTCGCCGACGAGATCGAGACGCTCGGCGCGAGCCTCGAAACCCACGCAGGCTGGGACTCCACAGTCGTCGCACTCCACGTCCTCGCGCCCCGCCTCGATGCCGCGCTCCGGATCCTCGCCGAGGTGGGCCTCCGACCGACCTTCCCGGATGACGAGTTCGAGCGCCAGCGGAGCGAGCGGATTTCCGCCATCACGCATGAGCGCCACGACCCCGCCACCCTGGCAGGCAAGACCTTCGCGGCCGCCGTCTACGGGCCCCGCCACCCGTTCGGCGCGCCCCTCGGCGGTACCACCGAGTCCCTGTCCTCACTCGGCGTGGCCGACGTACAGCAGTACCACAGGCAGCGCGCAGCCGCCGGGAACGCGTTCCTCGTCATCGCGGGGGACGTGGATGGCGACGCACTCGTGCCCGCCCTGGAAGACCTGTTCGATGGGTGGGGCGAAATGCCGCCCGGGGACGCGAGCGCCGGCCAGGCCGATGCGAACGGCGGTGGACCCGCCGTGATCGTCGTGGACCGGCCCGGCGCACCTCAATCCGAACTCCGCATCGGCCTGCCCGGTCCGCCCCGCCGAACGGACGACTACTTTCCCCTCCTCGTGGGCAACACCATCCTCGGCGGCGCGTTCACGTCCCGTCTGAACATTCTCCTTCGGGAGGAGAAGGGGTACACATACGGTGCGGGGACGAGGTTCGCGTTCAGGTCGGGGGGCGGACCGTTCCTTGCGAGCACGGCGGTGTTCACCGGCGCGACGGCCGACGCGGTCCATGACATCGTCCGTGAGGTGGGGCGCATGGGCCGCGAGGCGGTGTCGCTGGAGGAGCTGGACCGGGCCCGCCGCTATCTGACGCTTGGACTGCCGCAGCATTTCGAGACGACGGGCGATGTAGCGGAGCGTCTGGGCGAGGTGGAGCTGTTCGGCCTGGGTGCGGGATACCATGAGGGCTGGGTGGCGCAGGTGGAGGCGGTGACGGCGGAGTCGGTGGCGGACGCGTCTGCGCGTTGGCTGCGTCCGGACGCGCTGACAGTGGTCGTGGTGGGTGATGCGGAGGTGGTGGTGGGTGACCTGGAGCGGCTGGGGACTGGAGAGGTGCATGTCCGCGCGAGCGGCTGAGGCGGGAGCGGAGATCGAGTTCGAGGAGCACAGCCTGGAGAACGGTCTCCGGGTGGTGCTGTCGCGGGACGACCGGTCGCCCGTGGTGGCGGTGAACCTGTGGTACAACGTGGGCTCGCGGAACGAACGCCCGGGCCGGACCGGCTTCGCGCATCTGTTCGAGCACATGATGTTCCAGGGCTCGGCGAATGTCCCCGAAGCCGGCCACTTCGCATTCATCGAGAAGGCGGGCGGTTCGCTGAACGGCTCGACGTGGCTGGACCGCACGAACTACTTCGAGACGCTGCCTGCCCACTACCTGGACCTGGGCCTGTGGCTGGAGTCGGACCGTCTGGGCTGGCTGCTGCCGGCCATGACGCAGGCGAAGCTCGACAACCAGCGTGACGTCGTGAAGAACGAGCGGCGCTGGCGGGTGGACAACCAGCCGTACGGCGACTGGGACGAACGTCTGCAGGCGATGATGTACCCGCCGGACCACCCGTACCACCATTCCGTCATCGGGTCCATGGAGGACCTCGACGCGGCGAGCCTCGAGGACGTGGAGGCGTTCTTCCGGACGTACTATGCGCCGAACAACGCCGTCCTCTCCCTGGTCGGCGACTTCGAGCCTGCCCGCGCGCTGGAGCGGGTCCGCCGCTTCTTCGGCGACATCCCCCGCGGCCCCGCCGTGCCGCCCATCCCGGGCCGTACCACGCTGCCTCCCGTTCTGGGCGCGGAAGTCAGGGACACGGTGGAGCAGGACATCTCCCTCGCCCGGGTCTACGAGGCGTACCGCATTCCCGCCTACGGGACGGACGGGTACTACCCGGCCCTCGTGGCGGCGTACGTCCTCGCCTTCGGTCGCGCATCGCTGCTGTATCGTACGCTCGTGCGTGACCGGCAGCTCGCGCAGGACGTTGTGGCGTATGCATTCCCCATCGTGGTGGGCGCGTCCATGATGGTGTCGTGGGCGACGGCGCGGCAGGACGTGGACGTGGACGAGCTGGAGGTGGCGCTCAGCGGCCAGATCGAGGCCCTGGCCACGGCGGACGACGCGGACATCGAGCGGGCCGTCGCGCTCATCGAGACGCGGCACCTGCTGGACCTGCAGACGGTGGATGAACGAGCGGACCAGCTGTCCATGCACGCGACCCTGTTCGACGACCCGGGCAGGATCAACACGGAGCTTGAGCGCATGAGGTCCGTGACGGCCGCCGCGGTCCGATCGTTCGCCGAGCAGTACCTCCGCAGGGAGAACCGCGCGGTGCTGCGGTACGTTCCCCACGCCGGAGCCGGCCGATGAAGTTCGATCGCACGACACCCCCGCCGCCGGGCGCGGTCCGCGCATTCGAGTTCCCCGCCGTTCGTCGCAGCCGGCTGTCCGGCGGGATGACGGTTTTGCACGCAGAACACGGCGGGCTGCCGCTGGTGACGGTGCGCGCGGTCCTGGACGCGGGCGCGGGAACGGAGCTGCCCGGCGAGGAAGGGTTGGCGTGGTTGACGGCGCACGCGCTGGAGGGCGGCACGGAGCGGCGCGGCGGGGAGGAGCTGGCGTGGGAGCTGGAGCGGCTGGGCACGCAGCTGGAGACGTTGGCGTCGTGGGATGGCACCCACGTCGGTCTCTCGGTCCACCGTGACCGGCTGCCGGCGGCACTTGATTTCCTCGCCGAGATCGTGAGGACACCGGCATTCCCGGCGCGTGAGGTCGAGCGCCTGCGGGGCGAGCAGCTTGCCGAGATCATGCGCCGGCGAACGGAGCCGCGCGGCCTAGCCGACGACGCGGCCATCCACTTCATCTATGCCGATGAGGCGGCGTACTCCAGAACGCTCCTCGGCCGGGCGGACCGCGTTGCCGCCTTCGATGCCGGGCAGGCGGCGGCCTTCCACCGGCGTCGCTTCTCGCCGGGCACCGGCGGCCTCGTGGTGGTGGGCGACGTGGATGCCGCGACGGCGCTGCGCGAAGCGGAGCGCACGTTCGGCGACTGGTCGGGGGACGGCGACGCGGCGGCGGCGCCGACTGCCCTGCCGCGCACCGATTCCACGACGGTATATCTCGTGGACCGTCCCGGCGCGGTACAGTCGGAGCTCCGCATAGGCCACGTCGGCGTGCCGCGTCACCACGAGGACTATCACGCACTCCTCGTCCTCAACTCCATCGTCGGCGGAGCGTTCACCAGCCGCCTGAACATGAGCCTGCGTGAACGTCACGGCTTCACCTACGGGGTCCGGAGCAGCTTCGGCTTCCGTCGCGCCGCGGGCCCGTTCGTCATCCAGACGGCCGTCGCCAGCGACGTGACCGCCAGGGCCGTGGAGGAGACGTTGCGGGAGGTGCGCGGCATCGTCGACGACGGCGTGACCCACGACGAGGTGGCGGCCGCCCGGGACTTCCTGGCCGGGACCTTCGCGCTGGGCGTCCAGACCACCGACCAGCTCGCCGGCCGCGTCGCGGACATCCACACGTTCGGGCTGGAGACCGACTACTTCGAAACGCACCGCGAGCGCCTCGGCGCGGTGTCCCGGGACGATGTCGTTCGTGCCGCCCGGTCCCATCTCCACCTCGACCGTCTCGCCATCGTCGCAGTGGGGAATGCCGACGCGATAGCGGACGGCCTCGAGGCCCTCGACGCCGGTCCCGTCGTGCGCACGACATTCGGACAGGACGCGCCCCCCGCAGGCACGGAGGCCGCGTGAGCACGAACGCCGACGAGCCCGGCCGCATCAGCTCCCGGCCCGTCCACGCCGGCCGCATCGTCGAGCTCTCCATCGACACCGTGCGGTTCCCGGACGGGTCCACCGGTGAGCTCGAGATGATCCGGCACTCCGGCGCCGCCGCCGTCCTGCCCGTCCTGAACGATCCCCACGGCCCGGACCCCCAGGTCCTGCTCATCCGCCAGTACCGCTATGCCAGCGGCGGCTACATGTACGAGGTGCCCGCCGGCCGGCCCAACCAGCCCGGCGAGGACTGGGAGGTGTGCGCCCGGCGGGAGCTCGAGGAGGAAACCGGCCTCGTGGCCGGCAAGCTCACGTACATGACCACCATCTTCACCACGCCCGGCTTCACCGACGAGCAGATCCGCCTCTTCATGGCCACCGACTGCACCGCCGGAACCGGGAAGCTGGACCTGGACGAGTTCATCGAGCCCGTCGTCCTCAACATGTCCGCAGCACTGGCCATGATCCGTGACGGCGAGATCACCGACGGCAAGACCATCTGCGCCATCCTCTACGCGGCCGGCTTCCTCATGCAGGCGGCCGACGGCGGATCCGGCCGGGAATGACTCTCAATTAGTGGTCAACCCATTCCCACGTCTGTCCCCGAAACAGGACGTTGACGGGTCGACACGGGCGTGGGATCCGGACGGACAAGTTGTTATATTCCAGTATATTCCGGACGTTTCTCAGTGTGCGGGGCGCGCATCGGGGTGGGGTACGGATCGTGCCCCTTCCATGGGTCGAGCCGCAGCGATGATCCTGGCCGTGCAGGTGCGGCCGGGCGCCCGGCACCGCCCGGAAGGGTCGAAGGGGGTTTCATGGCGGAAATGGCGAAGGCACGAGCGACACTGGCGGGGGCCCCGGCGGTCCGGCCACTCGGCGAACTCGACGACAGCAGTCTGGTCGCCGCGTTCCTGGCGGGGGAGAAGCGGGCGTTCAACGAGCTGGTCTCGCGCTATCACGTCCGGCTGCTGAACTTCATCTACCGCACGATCGGCGACAGGGAGCGTGCGGAGGACCTGGTGCAGGAGACGTTCGTGCGGGTCTACAGGCACCTGCACCGATTCGACCAGAGCAAGAAGTTCTCGACGTGGGCCTACACCATCGCGGGCAACCTCGCGAAGAACGAGCTTCGTAACCGCTCCCGCAACCCGCTGGTGCTGTTCCAGACCATACGCAAGAACTGGGATGCGGACCACCGCCCGCTGGAGTGGGAGGACAACACGTACCGGCCGGACGACCTGTTCCGCAAGCGGCACCTGAAGCGGATGGTGGAGAATGCCGTCGCCCAGCTGCCGGAGCACCACCGTCTCGTGTTCGTCCTCCGGGAAATGCAGGGCAAGACCTACGAGGAAATCTCGGAGATCACCGGCGTCAACCTCGGCACGGTCAAGAGCCGGCTGAACCGGGCGCGCAACAACTTCGCCCAGATCATCGAGCCGCTCCTCGACTGAAGCCGCACACACTCGACGAGAGGCCCCCGACGCACCGCGACGGGGGCCTCTTTCGCGTCCGGGCCGTTCACCGCGCACCCCGCGCCGCAGCGGTCACCCCCCTCGCCTGCAGCGCCTGCAGCGCCTGCAGCGCCTAAATTATCTCCCCCTCCACCTCGTCGATCCCCGCGGCCCTCAGCCGGATGATCCCGCCGCGATGGTCGTCCACCATGACGAAGCCCTTCTCTTCGAGATACTCGAAGATGCGGCGGGTCTCGGACTCGTCGATGCCGAGGTCGCGGCCGATGTCGAACGCGTTGACGAACTCGCTCACGCTGCCGTCCACCCGGCGATACAGCTGTCGGAGGAGCTCGCGGCGGAGGTGTCTGCGCCGCTGCATGTCATCGTTCATGGTGATGCGCTGTTCCGTTCGGGTACGGGGCCACGTTCCCGCAATGCCGGTCGGTGTGGCTCCCTCGACTGATGATGTTGGCACACCGGCTGCACTCCGGAAAGCCACGACGAACCGGGCGCCCCTCCACTGTGGTCCCCAAGCCACGACACGACAGGCCCGGCGTCGGGGAGCGGGCAGGGTCCGTCAACGGGTCCTGTCCTCTCTTCATCCCGCCACGCTGCCGGGCGCCGTGCGCAGTGTCACGGGCACCCAGCCCCGGACGCTGTTGATGAGCCAGGCGCGCCGCGCGCCGCGTACGTCGTCCGGAGTGAGGATGTGTTCCTGCACGTCGCCGGTGGCGAGGACCTCGGCGCGCATGGTGCCGGCGAGGAGTCCGCAGTCATGGGCGGGTGTGAGGAGTGAGCCGCCGGCGTCGATGACGAGGTTGCCGGTGGTGAACTCCGTGACCTGGCCCTCCTCGTTGACGAGGAGTACGTCGAATACGTCGTCGAAGTCGGCGCGCCGGCTGTCGTACACGTCCCGGGCGGTGGTCTTGTGGAAGAGCAGCCGGTCGTGCCTCGAGACGGGGCGTGCCGACAGTGCGACGGCCGCGGGCGGCAGGCCGGCATCCGGCCCGGTGGCGGGTCCGTGCAGCGGTGTGCGCCGGATCTCCACCGTGCCATCGGTACCGAGGGTCATGCGCACGCGCCAGTGGCCCGTGTCCCATTCGGCGGCGAGCTCGTCGAGGGCCCGTACCGCCGTCAGGATGGCGTCGGGCGCGAAGTCCCAGTAGCGGGCCGACTCGTCGAGGCGGCGGACGTGGCGGGCGAGGCGTGGGTACTCGCCGTGGTCGAGGCGCAGGGTCTCGAGGAGATGGAACGGCGGCACCGGCTCGGTGAGGAGTGCGGCTTTCGCGGCGGTTTCGTCGTACTCCGACGCGGCCCGTGAGTCCCACGTGATGCCGCCGCCTGTGCCGTACACGGCCGCACCGGCCCGCAGGTCCAGGGAGATGGTGCGGATGGCGACATTGAACGTCGCCCGGCCGCCGGGCCGCACCAGGCCGACGGCACCGCAGTAGACGCCCCGCGGACCGTCCTCCAGCCGGGCGATGGCCTGCATGGCCGTGACCTTTGGCGCGCCCGTGACGGAGCCGCAGGGGAAGGTCGCGGCGAAGACGTCGTCGAGGGTCACGTCGTCCCGCAGCTCCGCCATCACTGTCGATGTCATCTGGTGGACGGTGGGGTATGTCTCGACGTCGAACAGCGACGGCACGCGCACGCTGCCCGCCCGGGCGACGCGACCGAGGTCGTTGCGGAGGAGATCCACGATCATGACGTTCTCCGCCCGGTCCTTCCCGGACGCGGCGAGCTGGTCGGCCATGGCGCGGTCCTCGTCGAACCAGCGGCCCCGCCGGGCCGTGCCCTTCATGGGGCGTGCGCGGACGGTGCGGCCGGCGATGTCCAGGAAGAGCTCGGGTGATGCGGAGACGACGGCCCAGTCGTCCGTCTCGATGAGGGCGTGGTAGAGGCCGTGGCGCGACGCGGCCAGCCCGTCGTACAGCGCCTGCGGCGGGTGGGGGCAGGCCGCGTGGAAGCGGAGTGTATGGTTGACCTGGTAAACGTCGCCCGCGGCGATGCCCGCCCGGATGTCGGCGATGGCGGCATCGTACCGGCTGCGGGGCGTGTCCGTCTTCCAGTCCAGGATGGGTACATGCGGCGTGGACTCGGCCGCCGGTCCGGTCCCGGGCGGGCGCGGGTCGGATTCCGGGGCTGGCAGCGGGTCGGGCGCGTCGAAGATCGCGAACCAGACCAGGGGCAGCAGGCCGTCCGGGGTGCGGGTCACGAGGGCGGGGTCGAAGGCCGGCGCGGCCTCGTATGCCACGAAGCCGACGGCCCAGGCCTCGCCGGCGGAGGTGGTGGCGACCAGCTCCCGGAGTGCGGGACGCACGTCGGCGGCCGCCCGCGCTGCGATGATGCGGCGCGGCCGGCTGAAGTGGAGCCGCTCCCGGTGGCCGCCGGCGGCGGGGAAGTCGATGCGGGTCCTGACCATGGCGGAGCAATGTGGGGCGCGGCACCCCGGTCAACCAGTCCGGGAACCTCCCGCAGCGAGGGGCAGTATCAGCATTCCAGGCCGAGACGACTCGGCCGGGTGTGATCCACGGGCGCAGCAGCATGCGCAGCGGAGAGGATGAAGTGACGCCACGCAATGCCGACCGCTCGGGCACGGATTCGTGCCGCGAGTTCCTGGCTCGACATTCGGACTACCTGGACGGTCTCCTGCCGGCCGACCAGGCCGCCAGCCTGCAGCTTCACATGCACGCCTGCCGGGTCTGTGCGCGGTACGACCGCATCGTGAGGCAGGGGGCGGAGCTGGTCCGGGAGCTGCCCGACGTGGCGCCGTCGCCGGACTTCGAGCAGCGCCTCCAGCACAGGATCTACCATATCGACGACGGCGCGGTCCTGGGCGACGTCCGGCCGACGACGGGCGCCGTGGCCTCCCTTGCCGTTGCCGGCATCATCGCGCTCCTGGCCTGGAGCCCGCTCATGGTGCCGGGTGACTCGGACGACGGCGCCGTCGCCTCGACGGAGCGCCGGCCGCCCATGGTGGAGGCGTTCACGGAGGTCCTGTCCCACGTGCCGGCACTGCCCGAGCCCGGGCAGCTGCCCGCCGGCGCCGGCGACCTGTGGCAGCCGGACGCGGCGGTACCGCCGCTGAGCAGCGGTGACATCGCCCGCATCCTCGCCGCATTTCCCGGTCCCTACTCACCGCTCATCGTCACGCCGCCCGTGCACGGATCGTCCGTGCGCACGATCTCCACGGGGTACAGCGCCATCGATTGACGCGATGCCGCCCACGAGTCCCGACAAGCTGACGAGGGCGCTCGAGAGCGGACGCCGGGGCGGGATCTTCTTCCTCTTCGGCGACGAGGAGTACCTCAAGGAGGAGGCCGTAGCGTCCATCACGGCCGCTCACCTCGACCCCGCCACTCGTGACTTCAACTACGACCAGCTCCGGGGCGGGGACGTCGAGCCCGAGACCCTTGCCTCCATCGCGAACACGCCGCCGATGATGGCGGAGTGGCGGGTCGTCGTCGTGCGGGATGCGCAGACGCTGGCGGCCAACGCCCGCAGCCGCGCCGCCGTGGAGGCGCTCCTCGACCGGCCCCCGCCGGAGCTGGCGCTCGTGCTGGTGGCGACGCTCCCGGACCGCACGAAGGCCCAGTTCTACGAGCGGCTGAAGCGTGCGGCCGTGTCCGCTGAGTTCCCGCAGCTCTCGGGCTCCGACCTGCCGGGCTGGCTCATCGACCGCGCCCGGAGCCGCGGCCTCGAGCTCGACGCCGGCGCAGCCCGCGCCCTGGCCGCCACGGGATCGGACCTCGGCGTGCTCGTGCAGGAGCTCGCCAAGCTCGCGGACTACGTCGGCGACAAGGCCCGCGTGCGCAAGGCGGACATCGAGGCCATCGTCGGGTCGGTCCCGCGGCAGAACCGCTGGGACTGGTTCGATCTGGTGGGCGATGCGAAGTTCGGTGAGGCGCGGGCGGCGATCCCGGTCCTCCTCGATGCAGGGGAGTCCGGCGTCGGCCTCGTCATCGGCCTGGGCACGCAGTTCCTGCGTCTCGGCATCGCCGCCGACGGCGGAGAGAAGGCGCTCTCCGCCGCACTGCCGCCGCACCAGCGGTGGCTCGCCGGCCGGATAGCACGGCAGGCGCGGCGCTGGCACGCGGACGCCGTCGAAGACGCCCTCGACGACCTGCTCCGCGCCGACCGCCTGCTGAAGTCGTCGTCGCTCAACGAGCGACAGATCCTTGAAGAGCTGCTGCTCCGCATGGAGCAGCGCGCGACTGCGAGAGCCGCATGATGAAGTACGCATCGGTCATCACCATTCTACTCGTCCTGGCAGCGGCCGCACCGGCCAGCGCCCAGGACTCGACTCTCGATCGCGTGCAGAACCTCGTGGCCACCGGCCGGTTCACGGAAGCTCGCTCCACCCTCGACCAGTGGGAGCAGCGCTTCGCGGACCCGCGCTCGAACGCGTCCGCCGCGGATCGCGCACGCGCCATGTATCTCCGCGGCACCCTCAGCAGCGACGCGAAGGAGGCCGAGGACGCATTCGTCGGCGTCGTCCTCAGCTACCCGTCGTCCGCCGTGGCGCCGGACGCGCTCCTCCGCCTCGGGCAGGGGCTCCTCACCGCAGGCGAACCACGGCGTGCCGTGGCATACCTCGAGCGCCTGCAGTCGGACTACCCAGGCACGCCCCAGCGCGAAACCGGCTGGGTCTGGCTCGCACGCGCGCACCTCGCCGCCGGCGCACCCGCCGCCGCCTGCAACACCGCCCGCGCCGGCCTCGAGGCCGTCACCAGCGCCAACCTGCGCACGCTCATCGAGCTGGAACGCGACCAGGCCTGCGCCCGGGTGACGGACGCCGCCACCGCCCCCGGCATCGCCGCCGCACCGGCGCGCAGCAACGACCGGCCCGTCCTGCCCGATGAACGGCCCGTCCTGCCCGACGAACGGTCGGTGCTGCCCGGCGAGCCGGCAGCCGACCCTGAGCCCGCGCCCGCCGACCGCAACGAAGACGTCATGCCGAGGACACAGGCACCGTTGGGCACGCGCGAGCCCGCACCTCGTCCCGTCGCGCAGCAGGACGACGCGCCGGCAGTCCCGCCGGCAGCACGCGGCGCCGGCGACTTCTCCGTGCAGACCGCCACGTTCCGCGAGCGGAGCAGCGCGGAGGTCGTCGCAGCGCAACTCAGGGAGCGCGGCTTCGACGCGCGCGTCACGTCCATCAGCGGCAGCGCCCTGCACAGGGTCCGCGTCGGCTACTTCACATCGAGCGCGGACGCGCAGGCCGTCGCCACGCGCATCCGCAACGCAGGCTTCGCCACCATCGTCGTCAACGACGTGAGGTTCGAACACTGACGGACACGGTGTGCATGTCTCTTGTGCGCCCGATGCGACGCGCGTAGTCTTCACACCATGACCTCACCCGCGCAGACACCACGTCAACGCTACCACGCGTGGATCGAGGAACAGATCGAGGAGTGCAAGGCGGGCCTCACCCGCAATGAGCTCCTCGACCTGGCCGAGGTCGCCGTGAGCCAGCTCTTCGACTCGCCCGACGGCCAGTACCCCCTCACCGAGATCCTCCTCTGCGACGCAGTGGACCGCCTCGTCCTGGAGCGACTCAACCTGCCGGACTACCGCCAGTGGCAGCGCATGTGTCGGAACGACACGCCTGGGCGTCCGCACAATGGGACAGCCGTCCGGGTCCGGGCTGCCGGCTGACCCCACAAAATCGTTGTCCTTCAATAACTTGAGTAAATCCGTTCGGCGGGTACGCCGCGTGCCTTCACAGGCGTGCAGGCGCCGTGGCCGAGGACGGCGAGACGGCGCCGGTACGGGCAGTCCAGGAAGGTATGATGAGGGAAGAAGCCGAAGTCGAGGTCAGGGTGCCGGCGGATCCGCCGGGCATCGTGATCCGTGCGGAATATGGTCCGACGCCGAGGCCGTCCATCAGTGCGTTCATCTGGGGCGGGAAGGTCCGGCCGGTGCCGGCGCTCCCGTACGGGAGGCGTCCGGCGGCGTAGCGGACAGCGGTCCCGGTCCGACGGAGTGGGCGGGGTCCCCGGGTTGCCGGGGGCCTCGCCTTCGTTCGTTGCAGGTGGGTCGTCGATGACGGCGGACGTGGCGGGCCGTCGCGTGGCGGTGGTGGGCGCGGGCCCGGCGGGCCTTTCGGCGGCGTGGGCGCTGGCGGATGCGGGTGTGTCGGTGACGGTCCTCGAGGCGCAATCCCGCGCGGGCGGCCTGCTGCGCACGGACGTTCTGGACGGCGCGCGGGTGGATGTGGGGGTCCAGCTGGTGGGGTCGCCGCACACGTCCCTCTTCGAGCTGGCCCGTCGTGCGGGCGCGGGCGACCTGCTTCGCCGCTCGCCGGGTCATGACGCGCTCTGGCGGCGGGGCCGTGCCCAGGGCATCACGTACGGCTCGATCTCGAGCATGGTGGCGTCGGGCGCACTGCCGACGACGCTGAAGCTGAAGCTGGCGGGCCGCTACATCCCCTACCTGAAGCTGCATTCCCGCCACCTCGACGTGAACGACCCGGCCGGACTCGGCGAACGGGGCGAGCACGCCGGGCGTGCCGCGCTGCACCGCGAGTCCATCGGCGCGTGGGGCAGCCGGGAGTTGGGCGACGACTTCGTGGAGCTCCTCGTCTACCCGCTCCTGGCGGCGTACTACGGCGCCCTCCCGGAGGAGACGTCCGCAGGCGTGTACCATGCCCTGGCGAAGGTGGGCATGGATGTGAGCGTCTACGGTGTCGCCGGCGGATTCGGCGCCCTGGCGGACGCCCTCGTGGGCGCGCTGGAGTCGAGGGGGGGCCGGGTGGTAACGGGTCGCACGGTGAAGTCGGTGGCGCCGGCGGCGGGTGGGGGCGTGGAAGTGGACGGCGAGGCGTTCGACGGCGCCGTCCTGGCCGTGCCGGCGAACCGGGCGGCTGCGCTGCTGGATGCCGGCGGTCCGCTGGGCGCATGGCTCGGCGCGGTACGGGAGCGCAGCACGCTCAGCGTGGCGTACCGGCTGGACCGCCGATTCCCCGGCGACTGGTTCGGCCTTTCATTCCCCCGTACGTCGGAGCCCGGTGCGCGGATTGCCGCCGTGTGCGTGCAGAGCCGAAAGCTCCCGGGCATGGTGACGGACGGCGATGCAGTCGTAGTGCTGCCGGCGCCGGGTGCGCTGGCGTTGCTGGAAGGCCGCACTGACGGCGAGGTGGCGGACGGTCTGCTGCGGGACCTGGAGGCGGCAATACCGGGCGTGTCGAAGCGCGTGACGCAGTCCCGGGTGTACCGCTTCGCCGACGCGTACACGCTGTTCGACCCCGCCCACGTCCGGCGACTGCGGGCATTCGACGGGAACTGGCTGGCGGCGGCGTTGGCGCTGGCGGGCGATTACATGGCAGCGCCCAGTGTGGAGGGCGCAGTGCGGAGCGGGCTCCGGTCGGCGCAGCGCGTGCTGTCCGCGCTGTCGGGCGGGGGGCGGGCCCGGTAGCGGGCGGCCGCGGAGGCCGGCGGTGCCGGCCCCCGCGAGGCGCGTCATTCCGTGCCGAGATCCAGCTCCACCGGCTGACCCCGCCGCAGCACCCGCAGACGGATGGCGGTGCCGTGTCCGGCGGACTCGATGGCCCGGCGCAGCTCCGGAATCGAGCCCACGTCCGTGCCGTTCGCCCGGACGATGACGTCGCCGGCGGCGAGTCCTGCCCGTGCGGCGGGCGTGCCGTCCCGCGCATTCAGGATGAGGACCCCCTGCGAGGCCTGGAAGTACTCCGCGAGGCCGGGGTTCAGCTCTGCCAGCTCTGCGCCCGCCACGGAACGCAGCCCCACGCTCATGCCCCGCACGAAGATCTCGCCCGGCCGTATGAACCGGACGGTGTCGAACTCGAACGTCCGCTCGTCCATGTTCTGCAGGATATGCTCGCGGAGGGAGTCGGCGTGCACACGCGCCTGCTCCGCGAACTCGAACGCGCGCAGCCGGAGGGAATCCATGTCCGGCCGGACGAACCGGAAGACGCGCGTGCTGTCGTCGTCCCGGAACCGGAACTCGAACACGCTGTCATTGGGCATGCCCTCCACGATGATGCGCGGCAGCCGCAGCGTATCCAGCTCCGTCGCCACGTTGCGCATGATGACGGCGACCTGCCGCATGACGGAGTCCGGCAGCATCTCGAACGAGAAGGACTCGAAGCGGCCGGACCGTTCCCCGGCCACGACGTTGATGTCGCGGTCCCGGCCGCCGCGACGCACGCGGAGGACCACGGTGTCGCCGGGCTCGAAGGGTGAGCGCATGGCCCGGTCCGTGGCCGGCTGGCCGTTGATGGCGACGAGGGTGTCGCCCTTCGCCACGCCGGCCCTGTGCGCCGGCGACTCCGGCACGACGTCCCTGATGATGCGCCGGTCGGCACCGGGGCTCGTGGCCTCCGTCATGATGCCGAGGACGCCGCGGTGCGTGACTCTGACGGACACCTGCGCCTCGGCTGCGGCCGGCGCGAGGACGGCGCAGGCCAGGGCGATGGCAAGGAAGCTCTTCGTTCTCATATCACATCATCTCCATGTACGACTGGTTGACGTCATCCATCCGTGTGTCAGTACCAGCGGTCGCCGGATGCTGCGGCGACCTGGCGCAGGGTGGCGTCCCGCTGCGCGAGTGCAGTCAGGTGGTAGCCGTTGATGACCGGGTCGGCGGGCGCCTGGCTCAGGGCCGCCTGCGTGGTCATGACGATGCTCTGGAGCGCGGCGAGGCGTGAGACCGGGTCACCGGCCTCTGCCTGCGTGGCGAGCTCAGCGTAGCGCGTCAGTGCATTGAGGTACAGCTCCTCCGTCTGGCGCAGGAACAGGGCGGCCTCCTCGAGGGTGCGCGGCTGCTGCGCACCGCCGAACGTGTTGCCCGCGAGCGTGACGCCCGGCGCGGGCCGCGCCTGCGGCTCGGCATACACTGGCGCGTCCGCCCGGCCGCGGTCCGGCGCGGCATCGGCGCCCGCCTGGATTCCGTCGCTATCGACCGGCAGATCTCCTGCGAGCTGCGGCGCGACGGCCGGCACCCGCTCCGCCGTATCCGCGGCGGGACCGGCCGCCGGTCCGGGGCCGGTCGGGGTCTGGACGATCTGCTGGACGGGCCCGGACGTCAGCCGGCCCGTGAGTCCGCCGGCCAGGAACAGGGCGGCGGCTGCTGCGGCCCAGGCGAAGCGGGGCAGAGGGATGGCGAAGCCGCGGCGGCGGACGAGACCTTCCGCGGCCAGGCGGTCCTCGAGTGCAGCCCACGCGTCGGGCGCGGGCGTCATGTCGGGCAGCATGGAGAGGGCCTGGACGTCCTCGCGCATGGCGTCCACCTCGGCGCGGCAGACTGCGCACGCGTCGAGGTGCGCCGCCTCGACGGCGGTGGGCGATTCGTCCACGAGACGGGCGATGGTCTCCAGTGTCAGGTGCGACATGCTTCCTCCTTCTGCGGCTCCGCGCGGCCGGACTGCAGCATGCTGCGCAGCCGGGCGCGGGCCTTGAAGAGCTGGCTCTTCGATGTGCCGGGCGCGATGCCCAGCAGGCCGCCGATCTCCTCGTGCGTGTAGCCCTCGACGTCGTGGAGCACCACGATCTGGCGCATCCCGTCCGGCAGCCTGTCCAGCGCACGCTGAAGGCTGATGCGCAGGACGACGTGGTCGGAGCGGGACGCCGGTTCATCCACGGTCATGTCCACCTCCCGGCCGGCCCGGCGCTCCCGCCAGCGGCGGCCGTGGAGGGCGCTGTTGACGGCGATGCGGTGCAGCCAGGTGGAGAACCGGGCGTCGCCGCGGAACCCGGGCAGCGCCCGGAACGCCCGCACCCACGCCTCCTGGGCCCAGTCCTCGGCCAGCGCGTCGTCGCCTGCCAGGCGCCGCACCACGGCGTGTACGCGCGGCGCATAGCGCTGGTAGAGCTCCCGCGCGGCAGCGCTATCGCCGGTCTGGGCCCGCCGTATACATTCCGTTTCGGTCATCGGCTCTCCAGAGGGTCCGTCCTTCTGATGCCGGCACGTCGGGGATGGTTGCCCGGGGGACGCCGCGGTCTGCGGCATGACGGAATATCACGGATTGGCGCGGCCCCTTCAATCCGAGGCCGGGAACGATCCGTGCAGCCGGGTGGGCGGCGGCAACGCGCCGCGGATACGATACAACAGCGGGGACACCACATGTGGAAGACGATAGAAGCCGACGACTGCACCTGGCAGGTCCGTTCCGTCACCGATCCCGATGCGGGTGAGGTCCTGGAGTTCCACACGGAGCAGGGCAACCGTCCGGTCCGCCGCCTGGTGGTGAAGGAGGGCGCCCTGGAATCCATGAGCGACGCCGACCTCCGCACGGCCTACATGCAGGCGCGGCCCATTGGCGGCGACCATTACGGCCGGCCGGGCAAGCGCATGGGCGACGCCGGCTGAGCGTCGCGCTCCCACCCTCACCGCGGGTGCTCGATGACGAGTGAGGCCGCAGGCGCCGCCCATCTGGAGTGCACGCGCTGCGGCAGCACGTACGAGCCGGAGCGGCTGTGGCGGCTGTCCCCGTGCTGCCAGCGCCCGCTCTACGCTCGCTACGACCTGGACCGGATTGCGCCGACGTTCCGGCCGGCCTCGCTGCGGGGCAGGGAACCGAACCTCTGGCGGTACGCGGAAGTGCTGCCCGTCCGGGACCCATCCCACCGTCTGACGCTGGGGGAGGGCTACACGCCGCTCCTGCCGGCGCCCGGCCTGGCGCCGCGGCTGGGCGTGCGCCGGCTCTGGCTCAAGGACGAGGGGCAGAACCCGACGGGTTCGTTCAAGGCGCGGGGCCTCGCACTCGCGGTGGCCCGTGCGAAGGAGCTGGGCGTGGCGGAGGTCGCGCTGCCATCCGCCGGTAACGCCGGCTCCGCGGCGGCGGCCTATGCCGCGGCGGCGGGCATGCCGTGTCACGTCGTGCTGCCCAGGGACACACCCCGCGTCATCATCGAGGAGACGCGTGCGCTGGGCGCGGACGTCGAGCTTATCGACGGCCTCATCACGGATGCCGGTGTGCGGGTGGCCGAGGGCGTCGCTGCGAACGGCTGGTTCGATCTGTCCACGCTGAAGGAGCCGTACCGCGTGGAGGGGAAGAAGACCATGGGCTACGAGCTGTTCGAGCAGCTCGGCGGCCGCCTCCCCGAAGTCATCGTCTACCCCTCGGGCGGCGGGACGGGGCTCGTGGGGATGTGGAAGGCGTTCGACGAGATGGAGCGCCTGGGCTGGATCGGGAGCGCCCGCCCGCGGATGATCTCCGTGCAGGCGGCAGGCTGCGCCCCCATCGTACGGGCATGGGAGGCGGGCGCGGACCATGCCGAGCCATGGCAGGACGCGCACACGTACGCGTCGGGCCTCCGGGTGCCCCGGGCCGTGGGCGACTTCCTCATCCTCGACGCCGTGCGCGCGTCCGGCGGCGCCGCCCTCGCCGTGACGGACGACGCCATGGCCGCGGCGGTGCGACTGGTGGGCGCGACCACGGGTGTCTTCGCCGCGCCGGAGGGCGGCGCCGTAGCAGCAGCGGTGCCGCTGCTCCTGGAGCGGGGCATCATAGGTGCAGACGATGAGATCGTCCTCTTCATCACGGGCAGCGGGCTGAAGTACGTGACCTGAACGCGGCAGCCGCGGCCGGACGGCATGCGGCGTGCGGCACGAAGCGTGGCATGGGACACATCGTACAGCGATTCGGCTTCCAGCTCGGCCGCGGATGGATCTTCCTGGTGGTCATGACCGCCATCGTCCTGGGCGGGATGTACTGGATCGGGCCGCTGCGGCCGCTGCCGGCGGAGCTGGAGCTGGTCGTTCTCGCGGGTGACGAGCCCGTGGATGAGCTCGCGGTGCCGGGCGAGCTCGACGCCGAGACGGGCGCGGTGCGCTTCGCGGTGCCGCTGGCCGTGCGCAACACCGGCGCCCGCCCCGGCACGCCCCGGCGCATCACGCTGAGCGTGCCCGGCCGCTACCGGCTGATCACTGCGCGCGGCGTGCTGGACAGCGAGGTCACGCCGGGCGTCCCGCTCCGGCGGTACGTCCTGTCCGTCTCGGCACCGGCCATCGCGCCCGACGGGCCGCCCGTGCGAGTGCGTGGCCTGGAGACCGTCTGGATCGAGCCGGACCTGCCCTCGTATTACTGCATGCCCGTCGGCGACATCCCGGAGTTCATGCCGGCGCCCCACATCGATGCCGGTACCCTCGCCGACGTTCGCATCTTCTACTCGCTCACGTCGCGGGAAGCCGAACGGCGGCGGACGGGCGTGCTGACGCTGCGCCTCGACCCGTCCCGGCTGCAGGCGACGCCCGCGGCCATGCCCCCGGTCTTCCCCACGTCCTTCGAGGAGCCGGAGGTGGAGGCGCCGGACCTGGGTCCGCTCCTCTACGGCGGCGAGCGCCGGTCGTACTGCGGGGACCCGGAGCAGCCCATGGAGCTGTTCACCGTCGTGTGGCAGACCGCCGCCGGCGGCCGCTTCTACGTGATCTACATCGACGACGCGCCACGCAAGCACCTGTACGACCTCAACGGCGACGGGACCATCGACCTGGAGACATGGGACGCCACGGGCGACGGCCGCTTCGAGGCCCGCCGGGAGGCGCGCTACGCCGTGCCGGAGTTCCTGGTCCCGTCGCCCCGCCGGCGGGCGGACTCCCTCGAGCCGGACACCGTGCCCCCGGACAGCGCATGGCTCGCCGTGTTCAACGACCCCGCCGCCGGCCCGTTCCGCTTCACCCGCCGTCCTGCGGAGACCGGAGCGGCACCCGGCGCCGTTCCCGGCGCACCGTCGCCGCGCACGGCGGCGGTCGAGCCGCTGCCACCGCCCGACTCGGCGTGGCTCGACCTGTTCCTGGACACGGAACGCGGGCCGTTCCGGTTCACGCGCCGCGCCGAGCCGCAGCAGGCCGAGCCCGGCGAGCCAGGCGATGTGCCGACGCAGCCCCTCCCGGGGGATACCTCGCCTCAGACGACGCCGCAGCCCGAGGCGGAGCCGGCCGAGGGACCCCCGGCGGAGCCGCCGGCGGCGTCGCCCCCGTCGCCCCGACGCACCGTCCCGCTGGGCACGCCGGTGCCCCGGCGTCCGCCCGGCGGCGAGTAGGCGCGAGCAGGTGGCGTCGCGCCGGGCACGCCAATGCCCCGGCGGGCGCACGTGCGGCCGGGCGGCCGGAACGGTTGTTGCCTCCCGTCCATCGTGCCGCGCGTGGTGTGCGGCGAACAACGCATGGAGCACGGATGGCGATGAACGAGAGGGACCGCACGCGCCTGGAGAAGCGGCTGCTGGAGGAGCGTGACCAGCGGGTGAAGGCGCTGGAACGGATCGACGAGGCGACGCGCATCTCCACGGAGGACGACGGCGAGCTGACGCAGTACACGCAGCACCCGGCGGACGAGGGGACGGACACGATGGAGCAGGAGAAGGCCCTCATGCTGCTGGCCCGCGACACGGAGGCCCTCGCCCACATCGACGAGGCCCTCCGCCGGCTCTACAAGGAGCCGGAGCTGTACGGCCGCTGCGAACGGTGCGGGCGGGACATCGAGGTCGAGCGCCTCGACGTGGTGCCCTGGACCCTCCTGTGCGTTTCCTGCCAGCGCGAGGCCGAGTCGGCCGGTTGACGGTGGCGCGCGGGCGGGTCTAGCTTCAGCGACGACCCCTGCCAGGCTGAATCCGTGTATCTCGGCATCCTGTTCGGCGTCCTCGCCCTGGCGGCGGGACTGGTATTCCGGTCGCGGCTGGATCGCGTCATCGGACGCCGCTCCGGTGCGCTCACCGACGACATGGTGCGCGAGATCGTGGAGTCCGGCAGGATCGAGGTGGAGGAGCCGCTGGATCTGGACGAGATCCAGGCGGAGGAGGCCCGCTTCTGGGAGGAACCATGGGACGACCCGGACGAGTGGTGAAGCTCGTCGTGCTGCTGTCGGCGCTGACGCCGGCCGTGGCGGCTGCGCAGGAATCCACATCCGCGCGGCCCTACACGTACCTCATCCGCGACGCGCTCATCGTGGACGGCACCGGCGCGGCGCCGTTCCGCGGCGACGTCGCACTCTCCGGTGACCGCATCGCACGCGTGTCCCGCGAGCCGCTCGATCCCGCCTTCGCCGGCGAGGTCATCGACGCGCGCGGTCTCGTCCTCGCCCCCGGCTTCATCGACGCCCACGCCCACGTCGAGGGCCTGCGGCGGCATCCCCACGCCGAGAGCTTCCTGCGGCAGGGCGTCACCACCGTCTGGTACGCAGCGGACGGCGGCATGCCGTATCCGTTGGCCGACGAAATGACGGCCCTGGAGCAGGAAGGCCACGCGCCGAACATCGCGTTTTTCGCCGGTCACAACACCATCCGCCGGGAGGTCATGGGCTCGGCGAACCGCGCGCCCGCGCCGGCGGAGCTCGAGCGGATGAAGGCTCTGGTGGCGGAGGCCATGGAGGCTGGTGCCATCGGCCTGTCCACGGGCCTGCGCTACGTACCGGGCATCTACTCGGAGACGGAGGAGGTCATCGAGCTGGCGAAGGTCGCTGCCGGCTATGGCGGCTTCTACTCGTCGCACATCCGGGACGAGGGTCCGGGTTCGGTGGCCGCGGTGCGTGAGCTAATCCGCATCGGCGAGGAGGCGGGACTGCCGGTACAGCTGTCGCACCACAAGCTCATGGGCCAGCCGCAGTGGGGGCAGAGCGTGGAGACGCTGGCGCTGGTGGACGAGGCCCGTGGGCGGGGCGTGGACGTGACGCTGGACCAGTACCCGTACGACGCGACGTCCACGGGCACGGCGGTCCTCTTCCCGGCATGGTCCCTGGCGGGCGGCGGCGACTCGCTGCGCGCACGCCTGGCGGACCCGGAACAGCGCCGGCGAATCGAGGAGGGCATGCGCGCGACCATCATGGCGGAGCGCGGCGGCGGCGACCTGGCGCGCATCCGCATCGCGCGCTACGGGCCGAACCCGTCGTGGAACGGGCTCACCTTCGCGGACATCGCACGGGAGCGCGGCCGTACGCCGGACATGGACTTCGCGGTGGAGTTGGCTGTCGAGATCCAGTCGAGTGGTGGCGCCAGCGGTGTATGGCATGTGGTGGACGAGGACGACATCCGGCGAATAATGAAGTACCCCTGGACGATGATCTCCTCCGACGGCGCCATCGGCGTGCCGGGCTCGGGGCATCCGCACCCCCGGGGCTACGGCTCCTTCGCCCGCGTCCTCGGCCGGTACGTCCGGGACTACGAAGTGCTCTCGCTGGAGGAGGCCGTGCGGAAGATGACGTCGCTGCCGGCGTGGCGGATGCGGGATGAGACGCGTGGCCGCATCGCCGAGGGGCTGTACGCCGACCTGGCGATCTTCGACATGAGCGCCGTCATCGATCCCGCGACGTACGAGGACCCTCACCAGTTCGCCGAGGGGATGGTCCACGTCTTCGTCAATGGCGAACCCGTCATCACCGACGGTGCCCTGACTCCCGCGCTTCCCGGACGGGTGCTGCGCCGGGCGCCGAACTGAACACGCAGAGGACACCGACATGCAGGTCCGTTTCCAGGCCACGCCCAACCCGAATGCCGGCAAGTTCACGGTGGACCGGACGCTGGTGGACGGCCGCTCGTCGCGCTCGTTCCACAGTCCGGAACAGGCCGCCGCGGACCCGGTGGCGGCGGCGCTCTTCGAGCTGGACGGCGTGGCCAGCATCTTCATGGTGGAGGATTTCGTCACGGTGACCAAGCAGCCCGCGGCGGACTGGTCGGAGCTCGTGCCGCGGGTCACCGACACGCTGGAACGGGTGCTGTCCTGACCGGGTGAGCGAAACCTTCGCCCTCCGCCGCAGCCGGGTCCTCGCCGCCCTCGGCGAGCCTGCCGGCGCCCTCGTCGTCGCCGCCGCACCCGCGCTGCGGACGCGCGGCGGCGCGGACGTGCGCTACGCCCCCGATGCAGACGTCTACTACCTGACCGGCCTCGTCGAGCCGGACGCGGTGCTCGTGCTGTGTCCGTCCGCGGAGCAGCCGTTCACGCTGTTCGTCCTGCCACGCGACCCCGAGCAGGAGCGGTGGACGGGACCGCGCCCGGACGCGGAACGCGCGCGCGAGCAGTGCGGCGCCGATGCCGTCCATTCCGTCGTCGAGCTGGCGGAGCGGCTGCCGAAGCTGGTGGCGGGGGCGGACGTGCTGTTCGCATCGCCGGTATCGGATCGTGCCGAGGTCGATGCCGCGGTGCAGGCCGCCCTGGCCACGGCGCGGCGGGAGCGGCCCCGGAAGGGACGCGGGCCGCACACGGTGACGGACCTGCGCGTCCTGCTGGCGCCCATGCGGATGCGCAAGGACGCCGGCGAGGTGGAACGCCTGCGGGACGCGGCGCGCATCACGGTCCGGGCGTTCGCCGGGATGGCCGCCCGGCTGACCCAGGCCGCGGGGGAGTGGGAGGTGGAGGCGACGCTGGACCACGGCTTCCGGTCGGCGGGCGCCGACGGCCCGGCATTCCCCACCATCGCCGCCGCCGGCGGCAACGCCACCGTCCTCCACTACACGCGCAACGACGCGCCCATCCGGCCCGGCCAGCTCGTGCTGGTGGACGGCGGCGCCCGCCACCGCATGTACTGCGGCGACGTCAGCCGCACCTTCCCCGCCGGCGGCACGTTCACCGCCGCACAGCGGGATGCGTACGACGTCGTGCAACGGGCGAGGGACGCCGCCATGGCCGCCGTCGCCCCCGGCGCCGCCGCCGATGTGCTGCACCATGACGCGGTGAAGATCCTGGTGGGCGGGATGAAGGACCTCGGCCTGCTGGACGGGTCGGTGGACGGGATCATCGAGAAGCGGGAGTACCGGAAGTACTTCCCCCACCAGACGTCGCACTGGCTGGGCCTGGATGTTCACGACCCCGGCGACTACGTGGCGAGCGATGGTTCGCCAGTGGCCCTCGAGCCGGGAATGGTCCTCACCGTCGAGCCCGGCCTCTACATCCCGGCGGATGATGAGGCTGCCCCCGCCGAGCTGCGGGGCACGGGCATCCGCATCGAGGACGACGTGCTGGTCACCGGCGACGGGCACGAGGTCCTTACCGCCCTGCTTCCGGCCGCGGCGGCGGACATCGAATCACTGCTGGCGGGGTAGAGGGGGACGCGCCTGCCGTTGACGCCCTCGGGGCGTTCCCCTACAATGAACGGACAGAGATGTACGGCGGATGGATTTGTGCTGGCCGCTTGCTACCGCCGGGCCCCGAGGAGGGGCCGAACCAAAAGCCTAAAGTGCCGGGACAACCGACGTGATCCGTATCGGCGGCCCCGCACCCATGGTTTGCGGGGCCTTTTTCTGTTTCGCGAGACGATGAGCCGACCTTCCTATCTCGACGTGCTGCGAGGCCGGGTGCTGGTCTACGACGGCGCCATGGGCACGAGCATCCAGCAGCTGGGCCTCACGGCGTCGGACTTCGGCGGCCCGGACCTGGACGGCTGCAACGACTATCTGGTCATCAGCCGGCCCGACGCCATCGAGTCCGTCCACGCCTCCTTCCTCGACGTCGGCTGCGACGTCCTGGAGACGGACACCTTCCGCTCGAACCGGATCACCCTGGGCGAATACGGCCTGGGGGACCGGGTGCGCGAGGTCAACGTCGCCGCGGCGCGTCTGGCTCGGGAGGTGGCGGACCGCTTCTCCACGCCGGAGAAGCCGCGCTTCGTCGCCGGCTCGATCGGGCCCTCGGGATTCCTGCCCTCGGCCTCCG
>DATHVO010000111.1:0-9944 GCA_035461265.1 Longimicrobiales bacterium | reverse complement strand
CCGGTCCAACCGCCTGACGCTCCGGGAGTACGGACTACAGGACCGGACGCTGGAGATGAACCGCGCGGCTGCGACCCTCGCCCGCCGTGTCGCGGACCGGTTCGCAACGGCAGACCGTCCACGCTGGGTGGCGGGGAGCATCGGCCCGTCGGGATTCCTGCCCAGCACGTCGGATCCGACGCTGGGTGCCGTCACCTTCGACGAGCTTGTGTCGGTGTTCGAGGAGCAGTCGCAGGGCCTGGTGGAGGGCGGTGCGGACGTACTGCTCATCGAGACGAGCCAGGACATCCTGGAGGTGAAGGCGCAGATCGTGGGCGTGCGTCGGGCCCTCCGGCGCCTCGGCGCGGAGGTCCCGCTCCAGGTCCAGGTCACGCTGGACACGTCGGGGCGGATGCTGCTGGGCACGGACATCGAGGCGGCGCTGGTGATCATCGAGTCCATGGGCGCGCACGCCATCGGCCTCAACTGCTCCACGGGGCCGGAGCACATGCGCCAGCCCGTGCGGTACCTGTGCGACAATTCGCGGCTGCCCGTGAGCGTCATCCCGAATGCAGGCATCCCGCTGAACCAGGGTGGTACGGCAGTCTATCCGCTCACTCCCGACGAGCTGGCCGACGCCCACGAGGAGTTCGTCGGTCGCTTCGGCGTGAGCATCGTGGGTGGCTGCTGCGGCACCACGCCGGACCACCTCCGTGCCGTGGTGGAGCGCGTGTGGGGCAGGGCGCCGCTCCGGCGGGAGGTCCAGTACGTGCCCCGCGTGGCCAGCGCCATGACGGCGTACGACCTGAAGCAGAACCCGGCGCCCACGCTCATCGGCGAGCGCGTCAACGCCCAGGGCTCCCGCGCCATCAAGCGGATGCTCCTGGCCGACGACTATGACGGCGTCCTCGAGGTCGCCCGCCACCAGGTGGACGGCGGCGCGCACCTGCTGGACGTCTGCGTCGCCCTCACGGAGCGGCAGGACGAGGCCGAGCAGATGTCCACCGTCGTGAAGCTCCTCGCCCAGAGCGTCGAGACGCCCCTCATGATCGACACGACGGAGTACGACGTCGTGGAGGCGGCGCTCAAGCGGTACCCCGGCCGGGCCACCATCAACTCCATCAACCTGGAGAACGGGCGCGAGCGCATCGACGCCGTCATGCCCCACGTGGCGGAGCACGGCGCCGCAGTGGTCGCGCTGACCATCGATGAGCAGGGCATGGCGAAGACGGCGGCCCGCAAGCTGGAGATCGCACGCCGCATCCACGACATCGTGTGCGGCGAGTTCGGCCTCGAGCCCGGCGCCCTCATCTTCGACGCCCTGACGTTCACACTCGCCACCGGCGACGACGAGTTCCGTCGGAGCGCAATGGAGACCATCGACGGGATCCGGCTCCTCAAGGCAGAGCTGCCCGGCGTCCTCACGTCCCTCGGCGTGTCCAACGTCTCGTTCGGCCTCGCCAGGCACGCCCGTGCCGTGCTGAACTCCGTGTTCATGCACCACTGCGTCGAGGCGGGCCTGGACATGGCCATCGTGAACCCGGCCCACGTCACGCCGTACGCCGAGATCGACGAGGAACAGCGCCGCCTCGCGGACGACCTGATCTTCGACCGGGGCGAGGACGCTCTGGCGAAGTTCATCGCGTTCTACGAGACGCATGCCGTGGAGGAGGCCGAGGCCGGCGACCCGACGGACGGGATGGCGCCGGACCAGGCCGTCCACTGGAAGATCCTGCATCGCAAGAAGGACGGCGTGGAGGAACTGGTCGAGGCGGCGATCGGGGTGCGGGTGGACGGACGGGAAAGTCTACGGGAGGGGGAACGTTTACGGGAGCGGGAGGGGGAACGTTTACGGGAACGGCGGGGGGATGTGGACGGGCGGGCCGTAGTGGATCGGGCGGCGGTGGATGTGCTGAACAACGTGCTGCTGCCGGCCATGAAGGAGGTGGGCGACAAGTTCGGCGCGGGCGAGCTGATCCTGCCGTTCGTGCTGCAGTCGGCGGAGGTCATGAAGCGGGCCGTCGCCCGGCTCGAGGACTACCTGGAGAAGAAGGACGGGCAGACGAAGGGCAGGGTGGTCCTGGCCACGGTGTTCGGGGATGTCCACGACATCGGCAAGAGCCTGGTGAACACCATCCTGACGAACAACGGCTACACGGTCTACGACCTGGGGAAGCAGGTCCCGGTGAACACCATCATCGAGAAGGCGCAGGAGGTGGGCGCCGACGCCATCGGCCTGTCGGCGCTGCTCGTCTCGACGTCGAAGCAGATGCCGCTGTGCGTGCAGGAGCTCCACGCCCGCGGCCTCCGCTACCCGGTGCTGGTGGGCGGTGCGGCGATCAACCCGTCGTTCGTGCGGTCGGCGTCGTTCGTGGACGCGGAAAAGTCGCAGCTGTACCCGTCCGGCGTGTTCTACTGCAAGGACGCCTTCGAGGGGCTGAGCAGCATGGACGCGCTCATGGATGGTGGCCGGCGGGACGCATTCGTGCGCCAGCGTCTCGACGACGTCGTCGAGGCTACGGCTCGCCGGGCGGAGCTGCAGGCGCGCGCCCGTGCGAGCGGGCCCGCCGCATCGCCGTCGCGGCCGTCGCGCGACGTGGAGATACCGGCGCCGCCGTTCCTCGGTGCGAAGCACCTGGCGCGCCTGCCGCTGGCCGAGCTGTTCGACTTCTTCGACCTGAACACGCTGTACCGGCTGCACTGGGGCGCCAAGAACGCGAAGGGCGAGGAGTACGAGCGGCTGGTGCGGGAGGAATACGAACCGCGGCTGCGCCGCCTCCGCAACGAGGCCCTCACCGGCGGCTGGCTCACGCCCGGCGCCGTCTACGGCTACTACCCCGTGGCGGCGGACGGCGACGCACTCGTCGTCTACGACCCGGCGGACCCGGCGACGGAGGTCGAGCGGTTCGACTTCCCGCGCCAGGCGGACCGCGACGGGCTCTGCCTCGCGGACTACTTCGCAGCCGGCGACGACGGCCGGCGCGATGTCGCCGCCATCCAGATCGTCACGGTGGGCGACGCGCTCCTCGAGCGGAGCGAGACCATGATGCGGGAGGGCGACTACACGGAGGGCTACTACCTCCACGGCTTCGGTGTCCGCCTCGCCGAGGCCGGCGCCGAGTACGTGAACCGCGTCATCAAGCGCGAGCTCGGACTCAACGGCCGCCGCGGCCTCCGCTACTCGTGGGGCTACCCGGCATGCCCCGACCACAGCCAGCACCACATCGTGTTCCGGCTGCTGCCGGACGCACGGACTCGCCTGGGAATGGACGTGACGGAGGCCGGCGCCCTCGTCCCCGAGCTCAGCACCGCCGCGCTGGTGGTGCATCATCCGGAGGCGAAGTATTTCGGGGCTTGAAGCACGGGAGGGGGAGCGGGAGCGTTTACGGGAACGGGACGTTTACGGGAACGGGAGCGGGGGAGGCGACGAGTGCAGCGGTTCGGGATCGAGAATGGCGCATCCAGGCATGCCAGCGCCCCGTCCGCGATGATAGCATCGGACGGGTCCCGTTCCCGCTCCCGATTACGTAAACGATCCCGCTCCCGTTCACTCATGCCCGAACCATTCGACCGCCTGGACGCGTATCGTTCCGCGATCAACCTGGTCGGCCAGGTGCGCCCGCTGGTGCTGCGCCTCAGGCGCAGGGAGGATGCGATGGCGGATCAGCTGCATCGGGCCGTACTCTCCGTCGCGTGCAACACGGCAGAGGGCGCCGGCGAGTTCAGCGCCGGCGACAAGGCACGTCTCTATCGCTACGCTCTGCGGTCAGCGGCAGAGGCGACGGCGATACTGGATGCGGCGAGGGCGATCAATATGATGGAGGCAGCCGAACACCAGACCTGTCGTGACACGTCGGTACGCCTCGTGGCGATGCTGACGCGCCTTGTGCTCGTGACCTCCGCCAGGGCGGAACGCCGATCCCCGAACCCGAAGAAGTCACCCCGATGATCGAACCCGTTCCCGTCCCCGTTCCCGTCCCCGTTCCCGTAAACGTTCCCGTAAACGTTCCCGTTCCCGCTCCCGTCCATTCCTCGCCCGGCGCCGAAGATCCTTTCTGCCGCGCCAGCAGAGGGCGCCAAGAACAATGACCCTCCACGACCTCCTCTCCGACGGCCGCCCGCATCTCTTCGACGGCGCCATGGGCACCATGCTCTACAGCAAGGGCGTGTTCATCAACCGGTGCTATGACGAGCTGAATCTCAGGGAGCCGGACCTCATCCGGGACGTCCATCGGGCGTACGTGAAGGCGGGAGCGGAGCTCCTGGAGACGAACAGCTTCGGCGCGAACCGGGTGAAGCTCGCGGAGCACGGTCTGGAGGAGCAGGTCGTCGCCATCAACGCACGTGCCGCGGCGCTGGCCCGTGAAGCGGCCCGTGGCCGGGCGCTGGTGGGGGGTGCCATCGGGCCGCTCGGCATCCGCATCGAGCCGTACGGCCCCACATCGCTCGACGAGGCGCGCGGCTTTTTCCGTGAGCAGGCGGAGGGGCTGCTTGAGGGCGGCGCCGACTTCTTCGTCCTGGAGACGTTCGGCGACCTGGCGGAGATGCACCAGGCCATCCTGGCGGTGCGCGAGGTGACGGACCTGCCCGTGGTGGCGCAGATGACGGTGCAGGAGGATGGCGCCACGACGTACGGCACGCGGCCGGACGTGCTGGCGAAGCGGCTGGACGAATGGGGTGCCGACGTCATCGGCCTGAACTGCTCGGTGGGTCCGGCCGGCATGCTCCACGGCATCGAGCAGATGGCGGCGGCCACGGGGAAGCGGCTCTCGGCGCAACCGAATGCCGGACTGCCCCGGGAGATCCACGGCCGCAAGATGTACATGGCGTCGCCCGAGTACATGGGCACGTTCACGCGCCGCCTCATCCGGGCGGGTGCGACGTTCGTCGGCGGCTGCTGTGGCACGACGCCGGAGCACACGCGCCGCATGGCGGACGCGGTGCACGCCATCTCCCCGAGGACCGTCACCGTCAGCGTGGGCGCGTCATCGGAGGAAGGCGGCGCGCTGGAGACCAGGCCCCTGGCGGAGCGATCGAACTGGGGGCGGAAGATCGCTGCCGGCGAACTCGTCACCACGGTGGAGATCGTGCCGCCTCGCGGCATCACGCCGGCGAAGATGCTGGCGGGTGTACGGCTGCTGAAGCGGTCGGGCGTGGACGCGGTGAACGTGCCGGACGGGCCCCGTGCGCAGATGCGCATGGGCGTTCTGCCCACGGCGACGCTGGTGGAGCAGGTGATCGGCATCGAGACCGTCGTCCACTACTGCTGCCGGGACCGCAACCTGCTGGGCATGCTGTCGGACCTGCTGGGCGCCCACGCCCTGGGGCTGCGCAACCTGCTCCTCATCACGGGCGACCCGCCGAAGATGGGACCGTACCCGGAGGCGACGGCGGTCTTCGACATCGACTCCATCGGTCTCACCAACCTCGTCTCCCGCCTGAACCACGGGCTGGACCCCGGGGACAATGCCATCGGCGAGCCCACATCCTTCACCATCGGCGTGGGCGCCAACCCGGGCGCGCCTGACCTGGAATACGAGCTGAGCCGCTTCTACTGGAAGGTCGGCGCCGGTGCGGAGTACGCCATCACGCAGCCCGTCTTCGATCCGGCCCAGCTCGCGGCGTTCGTGGACGAGATCCGGAAGCGCGGCATCTGGGTTCCCATCATCGCGGGCATCTGGCCGCTCGTCTCCGTCCGGAACGCGGAGTTCATGGCGAACGAGGTGCCGGGCGTCGTCGTGCCGCCGGAGATTCTGGCGCGGATGCGGCGAGCCGGGGAGAAGGGAAGGGAGCACGCTCTGCACGAAGGCATCACCATCGCCCGGGAGATGTTCGAGCAGGTCCGGCCGGTGGTGCAGGGGCTGCAGGTGAGCGCGCCGTTCGGCCGGGTCGACTACGCACTCCAGGTCTTCGACGGCGTCCCCGGCATCCGCACGGACCTGCCCGAGGAGGAGCCTGGGGACAGCGAGGTGCTGGGCTTCACGCCGCCCTGGCAGCGGATGACGGCGGTGTCGCCGTCGCCGCTGCCGTGACGCCTGTCAGATTCCCAGCCAGTAGCTGACCTTCACCAGGAGTGTGTTGCTCCCGGCGGTGGACCAGAGGTCGGAGACGTCGCGTCCGAAGCGGAAGTCCCCATTCCCGTCCTCCGCGGTACGGCCGTGGCTCCATACCAGGAAGAGCGTCGAACCCGGCCGGTACTCCCACCGCATGACGGCATTGCTGCGCATCTGCTTGAAGTTGAAGTCCGGGTTGCCGAAGCTGTAGTCCGGCGTGCCGTCGCCGTTCCGGTCGATGCGGTACACGTTGTCATCGGCATCGTACGCGACCTGCGCGGGCGCGTACCGCGTGAAGCGGCCGTCGAACGTCCGGGCGCGGGGCGACGCGACTTCCATGAAGTCCGAGTACCGGCCGGCGCTGATGAACGGCTGCGCGTAGACCTGGAAGGACAGCGTGGGCGACGCCGTGTAGTTGAGCCGGGCGGTGACCGACGTGGAGGTCTGCTCGAGGCGGCTCAGCACGTACACAGACTCGCCGTCCGCCGTTCGCGTCCGCACGTACTGTGACGCGCGGGTGGCCTGTCCGTATGCCGGCGTCAGAGACAGCTCCGCCTGTGAGGTCGCCCGCACGGTGAGCCCCGGCGACACGCGCCACGACCGGCCCGCCGTACCGTCCTCACGCCAGCCATTGAGGTTCAGGCGACCGCGCACCGGCTTCCGTGAATCCGTGTAGATCTCCGCCCAGCCGTTCCAGCTGCCGGGCATGGCGAGTGCCGGCCCGCCCCGAAGGGCGGCGACGTCGTAGCGGGCCATCTCCCGGTTGATCCCGCCGCCGCCGCCCCAGAAGCTGTGGAGCATGACGTTCGCGTTCATGTTCCCGCCCAGCCAGGTACGGTCGCCGCCGAAGTTCCATGACGCCCACTGGTTGACGTTGACGCTCCAGCGGCGGAAGTGGGTGGACGGCTTGAACTGGTTGTAGCCCACGTACGCCACCTGCAGGGCCTGGTCGGCGTTCTGCATGTAGCCGAGGTCGTTGGGCTCGAAGCCGGGCGAGCGGACGTTCAGCATGGACGCGAAGCGCCAGTGCCCGCCGCCCATCTTCATGACCTCCGCCGCGGCGGCCCAGCCGTCGAGGGACGTGCGCGTCGGGTCGTAGGTGACGTGGTCCGCGTCCGGCCGCTGGTAGTAGCGCGCGGCGGAGCGCTGCGTCCTGGCGATGGCGGCCGTGTCGCCCCGCACGTGGCTCCCGACCACCCAGCCGGTGAACTCGAAGTCGCCGATGCGCCTGTACGCGTTCATGCCGCCCGTGTACGCGGCGGAGCGAAGGTAGGTCATCTCGCCGTCGAGCTGGCGGTTCGTCGCCGTGGCGATGACGCCCACGGAGCCGCGGCCCTGGTCGTAGTCCCGGAGCAGCCGCGCGACCGCGTAGTTCGTGAGGGGCTCCACCATGGTCTCGTCGCGCGTGCCGTCGCCGATGACGTAGCGCGCGTGTGCGGAGGCCGTGGTGGCATTCAGTGCGCCGACGGACCAGCCGCCGGGCGTCCGGCCGGAGAGCTTCGCCGCCCCGAGGATGCGCGTGGCGACGGGTGCGTCGTCGTACGTCGCGTCGTCCGGCACGGAGCCCTGTGGCGCCCTGCCGATGCGGCGGGAGTAGAAGAGGCTCTCGTTGCCCAGGTCGCCGTCACCGACGCCCACGCCGAAATTGAAGATGTTCGCGCCCTCCACGAAGAACGGCCGCTTCTCCGGCAGGAACGTCTCGAACGCCGACAGGTTCACTACCGACGGATCGGCCTCGACCTGTCCGAAGTCGGGGTTGAGGGTGGCGTTCAGCGTCAGGTTCGGCGTGATGCCGTACTTCAGGTCGGCGCCGGCGTCGAGGCCGGGGTCAGTCCGCCGGAAGAACGGATCCGCCGGGTCGCCCGGCGCGCGGGTCGCCCGGGCGACGCTGTACGGCACCACCTCGATGTTGCGCGGCGGGTTGAGGCCGCGGAGGCCGTGCAGCTCGCCGAACAGCGACGCCTGGCCGTTCGCGTCCCGGGGCACGGGCGACCAGAAGGACGACTCGTCGAGCCGCGCGATCTGTCGCCGGAACTGGACGCCCCACGTCCGCGCCACGCCGTTCTCGCCGTTGAACCGCAGCTGCGACAGCGGGATCCGGAACTCCGCCGTCCAGCCCAGGGAGTCCGTCGTCGTCGCCACCTCCCAGATGGCGTCCCAGCTGATGTTCTCCATGCGGTCATCGTAGATCATGAGGTCCACCTTCACGCCCCGGGGGTTGGTCCCGAAGACGAAGGCGGTGCGGCGGTCGTGATAGCTGTCGATGCCGACGTACGCCCAGTCGGAATGGACGGTCTCGTCGCGACGGGCGAGGCGTCCGACGATGGAGTCCGGGCTCGTATCGTACATGCGCATGGCGACGTAGATTGCCCCGTCGTCGTAGAGGACGCGGGCCTCCGTCCGCTGGGCGGACGGCGCGCCGGGGTTCGGCTGGTATACGACGAAGTCCGTGGCGATCTCCGCGTCGGCCCAGGCCGCGTCGTCGAGTCGACCGTCGATGGCCGGAACGGCATGGCCGACGGGGGCGGCTGTGAGGACGCGGGTGAGTGGGGCAGCCGGCCGGGCGACGTTGGGCGCGGCCTGCGCTACCTGGCCATGGGCGGATGCGGTGGGGATCAGGATCACGGCGGCTATCACTACTGCGATCGATCGCATGATGCGCGGAGTTCGGGTAGCTGTCGGCGCGGCGGGCCTCGGCCGCGTCTCATGCACTACGGGAACGGCTGGCGCGGGTTTCAGGGTGGAGGGAGACGGAATGAGCGAGCTGCACTTCTTCAAGGGCCAGGCGCTGGGAAACGACTACCTGGTGGTGGACGGGGCGGAAGTCCCGCTGACCACCGAGCAGGCCGTCTTCCTGTGCGACCGGAACCGGGGCGCCGGCTCGGACGGCGTCCTCATCGCCGACGTCGAGTCGCAGCCCATCGCCCTCCGCATCCTGAACCCGGACGGCAGTGAAGCCGAGAAGAGCGGGAACGGCCTGCGCATCTTCGCCGCCTGGCTTCATCACCGCGGACTGGTGCGCATCGACGAGTGGTTCGACGTCCGCCTCCCCCGTGACATCGTCTCCATGCGGGTGGAGGACGAGCTGGAGGCCGGCGCCGTCATGGTGCGGGTGGAGATGGGACGCGCCCGGTTCGATGGCGCGCTCATCGGCTTCGAGCCCGAGCCGGGAGAGGCCCTCGACCACGAGCTGGCGCTCCCCGCAGGCGGTGCCGCAGCCGTGAACACCGTCTACCTGGGCAATCCGCACTGTGTGGTTTTCGTTGACGACCTGGAGCGCGGCGATTTCCTGGAACGCGCGCCGCAGCTCTGCACCCACAAGGCATTTGCCGCAGGCACGAACGTCCAGTTCGCTCGCGTGCCCGGCCCCCGGGAGCTCGAGGCCTGGATCTGGGAGAGGGGCGTCGGCGAGACCCTGGCGTCCGGCTCCAGCGCCTGCGCCGTCGCCGCCGCCGCCGTCCGCCGCGGCTTCGTCGAGCCCGGCCCGTTCGTCGTGCAGATGCGCGGCGGCAGCGTCGAGGTCACCGTGGACGACGACTTCGAGGTCGAGCTGCTGGGCCCGGCCCAGATCGTCTACGAGGGCAGGGTGCTGGCAGGACGGACGGGAGCGGGAGCGGGAACGTAAACGGGGGCGGGTACGGGGTCGGGAGGGGCTGTGTAGGTCCCCGGCCGCCACGGCGCGAGGCGCGACCCGGGCGGCGCGTCCGCCGGGACCGCCCGCAGCCCGCCCCCGCCGCACCTGCCCGTCGCCAGGGCGGTGCGCAGGCGCCGCGGCGGTTTCCCGGGTCGCCGGTCTCCGCCTGGCGCCGGCGGGGTCGATCCCCACACTCGCCCGCTCACGGCCGCGGCGCGCTGCTTTTTCATCGCTCGGCGACGAAGATTCAGCACCCGCCCCGACGCGCCGGCCTGTGT
>DATHVO010000110.1:0-2809 GCA_035461265.1 Longimicrobiales bacterium | reverse complement strand
CGATGGTAGCCCTCCGCTTCCTCCAGCGTGGACAGCTGCGAGCGCTGGATGTTCTCGACCAGGGCGAGCACGAGCAGCGTGCGGTCGTCCACGTCCTTGATGACGGCCGGGATCTCCTTCCACCCCAGCCGCAGCGCTGCCCGCCACCGGCGCTCTCCCGCAATGAGCTCCCAGCGCGCCGCCCCACCCTCCGGCGCCGCGCGCACCACCACGGGCTGCAGCAGGCCGTTTTCCTTGAGCGATGCCGTCAGGTCGGCCAGGTCCGCCTCGGTGAACTCGCGACGCGGCTGGTACGGGTTGGGCGCAATCGAGCCCACGGCCAGCTGGCGCGCCTGCACGCCCTGCAGGTCCGACTCCTCCAGCCGGTTCTCCCGCAGCAGGGCGCCCAGCCCCTTGCCCAGGCGGTTCTGCTTCATGCGCTCTCCGCCGCTGACGTGGACCGCACGTCGTGCGCGATGATCTCCTGGGCGAGGGCCAGGTAGCTCTGCGCGCCTGCGGAGACGATGTCGTAGAGCACGATCGGCTTGCCGAAGCTCGGCGCCTCCGCCAGGCGGACGTTGCGCGGGATGACGCTCGTGAAGACCCGGCTGCCGAAGTACTCCTTGGCCTCCTCCGCCACCTGCCGCGACAGGTTCAGCCGCTGGTCGTACATGGTGAGCAGCACACCCTCGATCTGGAGTGACGGATTCAGGTTCTGCTGCACCAGGCGCACCGTGTTGAGCAGCTGGGACAGCCCCTCGAGCGCGTAGAACTCGCACTGGATCGGGATCAGCACCGTGTCGGCCGCCGCCAGCGTGTTCAGCGTGAGCAGCCCCAGCGAGGGCGGGCAGTCGAGCAGCACGTACTCGTACTGGTCGCGGATCGGCTTCAGGGCGCGGCGCAGCCCCAGTTCCCGCTCCGGCCGGTCCACCAGCTCCACCTCGGCGCCCACCAGGTCCTGGCTCGACGGGACGATGTCGAGAAAGGGAAAGTGCACCTTCTCGACCAGCACGTCCGCGACCGACGCGTCGTCGACCAGCAGGTCATAGACGGAGCCGCTCAGGGCGGCGCGGTCCAGGCCCATCCCGCTGGTGGCGTTGCCCTGCGGGTCCATGTCCACGATGAGCGTGCGGCGCTCGGCGACCGCGAGTCCGGCGCCGAGGTTGATGGCAGTCGTCGTCTTGCCGACGCCGCCCTTCTGGTTCGCGATCGCAATGACGCGGGACAAGTCGCCTCCACGGCCCTGATGCTGGTGTGCGGGGTCGGCAATATAACCCGGCGCGAGCGGTTCGCGGGAGTGCACGCGCGGATTGGGGCGCTCCGCCCCTGTTTCCGGGCTGCCGATGGATCACAGGCCAGCGCACCGGGTGCCTGTGCCGCCGGGCGATTCCGGCTTGTGCCGCCGGGCGATTCCGGCTTGTGCGGCCGGGCGGTTCCGTCGTGCCGCCGGGCGATGCGCGGAGCCACCGCTTCTGTCTGCCGGTGGAGCGATCGTCCGCGGGGGGCGGCCGGACACTCCCGGCTTGCCCGTCCGGGCCGCGGTTGCGAGGTTTCGCCTGCATTCGAGGAGGCGGAACGATGAACCGACAGTTTCTTTCGATCGCGGGCGTGGTCGCCGTGGTGGCGGCCGGGTGCGGCGATGGCGGGTCGGGCCCTGAGGGGGACCTGATCCCGGCGGAGCTCGCGGCGGAGTGGTACACGGGCGCAACCTGCTATCCGCAGTGTGGGCTGACCCTGGTCCCCGTGGCGAACCCGGCGGACAGCATGAACTTCACGCGTACGTCGACGACGACGCTGCGCCTGACGCGCTCGGGTGGCTACTCGATGCGGATCGTCGGGACGGCGGACACGACCGTGAGTGGCCGGGCGCGAGCCGAGGCGGGGTACCTGGTCCTGTCGGATCCGACGGGCGCCGACACGGCGGATTACGTGCTGGAGGGGGAGTACCTGTCGTTGCACTGGCGACGGCGCGTGGCCGTGAGCGACGGCGGCACCACCTTCGATGCACGCCTCAAGGGGCGTTTCCGTAAGCGCTGAGGGAGGCAGGGGAGGCCCAGGGTGTTTCACGTGAAACAGTCCGGTTCCCGAGGGGCTGCTATCACCACAGAGGGCACAGAGGGCACAGAGGACGGATCGCTCGGGTGGACCCGTCACGGCAGGGTCACGAAGCGAACCGACCGCAGCGCCCGGCAGCGACGTCCGAACCTTCACCTGCACCACGCCGCCGGGCCCGCCCTCGACACAGGTAACTGCGCGCTTGCCCCGGCGCTTCAGAACCGACTTGCAAGGACCTCCGTCCCGCAAAAAGAATCCTCCGTGCCCTCTGAGCCTCTGTGGTGAGCAAGTCCGTCTTCGTGCCCGCTCACAGGAGATGTTTCACGTGAAACACCACCGCATCCATACCGTAGCGTATGGCAGGGTCCAGGGCGTCGGGTTCCGCGACTTCGTACGACGCGCCGCTCGCGCCCTCGACCTCCACGGCTACGCCCGCAACCTGCCCGACGGTACCGTACAGGTCGAGGCCGCCGGCGACACCGATGCCCTCGCCCGGCTCCGCACACACCTCCAGCGCGGCCCCGACTTCGCCCGCGTCGACCGCCTCGAGGACCGCCCTCCCGGCGTCGACGAGTTGCCCCACCCGTTCTCGATCCGCTGACACCCCTGTACAGCGGGTTCACGGGCGGGCGAGGGCGCTCGCAGTCCAGCCCCGCCGTCCCGCCGCTCCCGCGCGCTCGCCCACGCCCGCAGTTCAACCCCGCCGTCCCGCCGCTCCCGCGCGCTCGCCCCTCGCCCGCAGTTCACCCCCGCCGTCCCGACGTTCCCGAAAAGA
>DATHVO010000109.1:0-8686 GCA_035461265.1 Longimicrobiales bacterium | reverse complement strand
TCCAAGGAGTCGGTGAAGAAGTTCATCTCCGGCCCCTCGGTCTACATCTGCAACGAGTGCGTTTCGCTCTGCAACGAGATCCTGGCGGAGGAAGAGGAGCGGGAAGCGGCGGAGGCCGTACCGCGGGTACCCACCCCACGGGAGATCAAGGACGTCCTCGACCAGTACGTCATAGGACAGGAGGACGCGAAGCGCTCGCTGGCCGTAGCGGTGTACAACCACTACAAGCGCGTCAACCACCACGGCGTCCTCGACGACGTGGAGATCGACAAGTCGAACATCCTCCTCATCGGGCCCACCGGCGTGGGCAAGACGCTCCTGGCCCAGACCCTCGCCCGGGTTCTGCAGGTCCCGTTCACCATTGCCGATGCCACGACGCTCACCGAGGCGGGCTACGTCGGTGAGGACGTGGAGAACATCCTGGTCCGCCTGCTGCAGGCGGCGGACTTCAACATCGCGGAATGCGAGCGGGGCATAGTCTACATCGACGAGATCGACAAGATCGCCCGCAAGTCGGAGAACCCGAGCATCACGCGGGACGTATCGGGGGAGGGCGAGCCGCAGGGGCTTCTCAAGATCCTCGAGGGCACGGTGGCATCGGTACCGCCGCAGGGTGGGCGCAAGCATCCGCAGCAGGAGTACATCCAGATCAACACGCGCAACATCCTGTTCATCTGTGGCGGCGCATTCGATGGTCTGGAGAAGATCGTCGAACAGCGGCGGGGCAAGGGCCGCATCGGCTTCAGCGACTCCGGGCGGAGCGATGCGGAGGAGCAGGTGAGTGTGCTGCGCAGCGTCGAGCCGGAGGACATGCTGCGGTTCGGCCTGATTCCCGAACTGGTGGGGCGCCTGCCGGTGCTCACGACGCTGGACGTCCTGGACATGGATGCGCTGATCCGGATTCTGCAGGAACCGAAGAACGCGCTTGTGAAGCAGTACCAGAAGATGTTCGACCTCGAGGGCATCCGTCTGACGTTCGAGCCGGAGGCCGTCCACGCCATTGCGCAGCGGGCGCTGGACCGGGGGACCGGGGCGCGCGGCCTGCGGGCCGTACTCGAGGACGTGATGCGGGATGTCATGTACGACATCCCGTCGCGGAGCGACGTGCGGGAGGTCGTGGTCACGCGCGAGGCCGTGACGGACGGGATGCCGCCACTCCTCGTGCTGCATCCCGAGCAGAAGAAGAAGGAAGCCTGACGCGTCGTGAAGCTCAGGTCAGTGGAGTTCGCCGGCGCCATCGGCCGGCCCGGCCAGAAACCGCCCGGCACGCTTCCCCAGGTAGCGTTCGCCGGGCGTTCGAATGTCGGCAAGTCCAGCCTGATCAACCGCCTCCTCGACCGGCACCGGAAGCAGCTGGCCCGCGTGTCGGCCCGCCCCGGCAAGACGCAGGAAATCAACTTCTACCGCATTTCGGCGGACCTGGGCGGCGAGGTGGACGATTTCTACCTGGTCGATCTGCCGGGCTACGGTTTCGCCCGTGCACCGAAGTCCGTCCGCGAGGCGTGGCGTCCGCTCATCGAGGGGTTCCTGCGGCAGTCGGCTGAGCTGCTGGGCGTCGTCCAGCTCATGGACGCGCGCCACGACCCCACCGCTGATGACCTGCGCATGGTCGAGTTCCTGGCGACTGTCGAGATCCCGACGCTGTTCGTCCTGACGAAGGTGGACAAGCTCAAGGCGACGGCGCGACCGAAGCGTCTGACGGACACGGCACGGCAGCTCGGGGTGGAGCCGGACCAGGTGCTGGCCTTCTCGTCCACGTCTGCCGAAGGACTCGACGAGCTGCTCGAGAGCCTCCGTCACCTGCTCATGGGCGACTGATCCGGCGAGCACCTCAGAGCGGGATTCCGTACTCCTTGATCTTGCGATAGAGCGTCCGCTCGCCCATCCCGAGCATGTCCGCGGCCTTGCGCCGATTCCCCGCAACCTCCCGGAGTGCCGCGGCGATGGCGTTCTTCTCGAGGTCGGCCAGCGTCATGCCCGGCCGGAATACGACGACATCGTGCTCGGCGGCGAGCTCCTCGGGTGTCGGTTCCGCCTCGACGTCCTCCACGTTGCCGGCATCGAGGGACAGCGGTGTGAAGGCCGGCGGTGGCGGCAGCGGATAGCCGCCGAAGACACTGCGCAGCTCGGGGTGCGTCCGCTGGTATTCGTCGAACTGCCGGCGCAGGTCTTCCACGTCGATGCGCAGCTGCACCAGGGTGTGGAAAATGAACTCGAGCTCGGGCGCCGGCGGTGCGCCGGGTTCGGGATCGGGGCGCCGGATGGGAACCGGCAGCATGCGGGAGCGTCCTCGTGCCTCCCGGATCTCCGGCGGTATGTCGCCGGGCCTGATGACGCTCCCGGGCGACAGCACGACCATGGACTCGATGAGGTTCTTCAGTTCGCGAACGTTGCCGGGCCAGTCGTAGCCCACGAGGATGGACATTGCCTCAGGCGAGATGCTGATGTGCGGGCGGTCGTGCTCGGTGCTGGCTGCCCGTATGAAGTTGTCGATGAGGAGAGGGATGTCCGCCCGGCGCTCACGCAGCGGGGGCAGCTCGATGCTCAGGACGTTCAGCCGGAAGTAGAGGTCCCGCCGGAAGCGCCCCGTCTCCACAAGCTCCCGCAGGGGCTGGTTCGTGGCGGCGACGACCCGGACGTCGAGCTCGATCTCCACCTCCCCGCCCAGCCGGCGGAAGCGCTGCTCCTCGAGAGCCCGGAGCAGCTTGGTCTGTGTGGCCAGCGGCATTTCACCGATCTCGTCGAGGAGCAGCGTACCGCGGTGGG
The DNA here is from genome assembly GCA_035461265.1 of Longimicrobiales bacterium. Classification (GTDB taxonomy): domain Bacteria; phylum Gemmatimonadota; class Gemmatimonadetes; order Longimicrobiales; family RSA9; genus SH-MAG3. The sequence continues at coordinate 5,920 of DATHVO010000109.1, read as the reverse complement.
CCAGCTCGAAGAATCCCTTCCGCTGCCCGATGGCGCCGGTGAACGCGCCCTTCTCGTGGCCGAACAGCTCCGCCTCCAGCAGCGTCTCCGGCAGGGCCGCCACGTTCGTCGCGATGAACGGCCGGTGGCGCCGCGGGGACAGAGCATGGATGCCGCGCGCCACGCGTTCCTTCCCCGTCCCGCTCTCGCCGGTGAGAAGCACGGTGGAGTTGACCGGCGCGATCTGGACCACGCGCTCCAGCGTCTCGACCATGGCGTCCGTCTCGCCAATGATGCCGGTGACGCGCCGCAGCCGGATCCGGTCGATGAGGCGCCGTCCCAGCAGAACGACATCCGCAGGTTCCACGGGCTTCGCGACACCCTCGTGCAGTCCCAGCCGCCGGGCGTTGTCGGGATCCGCCGCCGCGGCGGTATCGAACAGGCCGATGACGGGCAGGCCATCGTACTCCGCCGCTTCCCGGACCAGCCGGCGTGCCTGGCGCTCGCCCAGGGCGCCGGTGAGGACGAGGAGGACCGGCTCGGGCACGTCCGCGACGCGCTCGCCCGGCGTGAGCAGCTCGACTCCGAAGCCGGCCTCGCGGAAGGCGTCCCGGAGGCGAACGGCGGGCTCGAGATCCTGGGTCGTGATGATGACGGTCTCAGCCATCGGGCAGGTCGTGTCGTTCCGTGTCGATGCCCCTGAGGAGCTGGACGGCGTGGCCGACCAGGCCGTCGAGGGCTGCCAGGCCGTCACGCACGCCGGCGGGACTGCCGGGCAGATTGACGATGAGGACCGCCCCGCGGATCCCGGCCACGCCGCGGGACAGGGCGGCGTAGGGGGTGGATGCGGCGCCCTGCTGCCGGATCCGCTCGGCGATGCCCGGTGCCCACCTCTCGATCACCTCGCCTGTCGCCTCCGGCGTCACATCGCGCGCGGCCACGCCCGTACCGCCCGTGGTCACGACCACGTCCGCCTCGCCGGCGTCTGCCAGGCGGGTGAGCACCGCGATGATCCGGTCCGTGGTGTCCGGCACGGCGGCATGCTCCACCAGCATATAGCCGCTGCGGCGCACCCAGTCCACGATGGCGGCACCGGCAGTGTCGCTGCGTGTGCCGGCGGCGACACTGTCGGAAACCGTCACCACGGCGATGCGGGGCGGATTCGCCCGGTCCGTCATGGCCGCGTCCGCCCGCTCACTTCCGGACCGACCCTTCCGTGTAGAACGGCGGACGCGCGATCTCCGCCGGTATCTCCCGGTCACGGATCACGATGTCCACCCGGGTGCCGGCACGTGCCGACGCCGTCGGCACGTAGCACATCCCGATGCCCTTCTGCAGCATGGGACTCACGATGCCGCTGGTCACCTCGCCGGCCGGCTCGCCGTCGATGTGAACGGGGTAGCCGTGGCGCGGAAATCCGCGTTCCAGGCAGACGAACCCGGCAAGGCGCTGGTGTACGCCCTCCTCTTTCTGCCGGACCAGGGCGTCACGGCCGATGAAGTCGCCCTTGTCCAGCTTCGTTATCCAGCCGAGGCCCGCCTCGAGGGGGGTCCGGCGCTCGTCCATGTCATTGCCGTAGAGCGCGTACCCCATCTCCAGGCGGAGCGAGTCCCGGGCGCCGAGGCCGGCCGGCTGAACGCCGTAGTCCGCGCCTGCCTCCATGATGCGCCGCCAGACGTCGGTGGTGCGGGCGGCCTCCAGGTACAGCTCGAATCCGTCCTCCCCCGTGTAGCCCGTGCGGCTGATGACACACGGGACGCCGGCGACCGGCCCCTGGACGAAGTGGTAGTAGCGAATGCCGTCGAGGTCCGCGTCCGTGAGGCGGGACATGATGGCCTGGGAGGCCGGCCCCTGCAGCGCGATGAGGCCCGTCTCGTTGGAGACGTCGCTGACCTCCACGTCGAACCCGCCGGCGTGGGACTCGATCCAGTCCCGGTCCTTGTCCAGGTTGGACGCGTTCACCACCAGCATGTAGTGGTCCTCGAAGCGGTAGACGATGCAGTCATCGAGGATGCCCCCATCGTCGCGGCAGATGGCGGAGTACTGCGCCTGTCCCGGGGTGATCTTCGACGCGTCGTTGGTCGTCACGTGCTGCACGAAGGCCAGGGCCTGCGGACCGCGCACCTCCAGCTCGCCCATGTGGGAGACATCGAACACGCCCGCCGACCGGCGGACGGCCTGGTGCTCGGCGACGATGCCGCCCGGGTACTGGACGGGCATCTCGAAACCGGCGAACGGCACGATCTTCCCGCCCAGCCGTCTGTGCTCATCGAAGAGCGGCGTCCGCTTGAGCGCCTCGGACATCAGGTCCTCCCCTCCGCGGTGACCCGCGTCATGAGGCGCGCGAGCAGCGCCTTCTGTACATGCAGCCGGTTCTCCGCCTCATCCCAGACGCGGGACTGCGGGCCCTCGATGACCTCGTCGGCCACCTCCTCGCCGCGGTGCGCCGGCAGGCAGTGGAGGAAGATCGCGTGGTCCGCCGCGCGGGACATGAGCGTCCCGTCCACGTGGTAGCCGGCGAAGGCTGCCTCCCTGGCGGCGGTCTCCTCCTCCTGGCCCATGGACGTCCACACATCGGTATTCACGACATCCGCCCCCTCCACCGCCTCCGCCGGATCCGACGTGAGCGTGATGGCCGCAGCACCCCGGGCCCGCTCGAGGATGGCCGGGTCCGGCCGGTATCCCTCGGGGCAGGCGAGACGAAGCTCGAAGCCGAAACGCCAGGCAGCGTTCAGCCACGAGTTCGCCATGTTGTTGCCGTCCCCCACCCATGCGACCGTGCGCGGCCGCAGGTCCTCCCCGAGGTTTTCCTGGATCGTCATCACATCGGCCATGATCTGGCACGGGTGCAGCAGATCGCTCAGCCCGTTCACCACGGGCACCGTGGCGAACCGCGCCAGCTCCTCGAGGGTCTCGTGGGCGAAGGTGCGGATCATGATCCCATCCACGTAGCGGGACAGGACACGCGCCGTGTCGCGGATGGGCTCGCCGCGGCCGAGCTGGATGTCGCGGGAGGAGAGGAAGAGGGCGTGTCCGCCGAGCTGGAACGTGCCGACCTCGAAGGAGACGCGGGTCCGCGTCGAGCTCTTCTCGAAGATCATGCCCAGGGTCATGCCCGCCAGCGGCCGCTCCCGGTAGTCGCCGCCCTTCATCCGGTGGGCCAGGTCCAGCGTCTCGTACAGTTCGTCCGTCTCGAAGTCGGGTATCGCAAGGAAATCGCGTTTCATGATGGCCGCAGTGATGGCTCGTTGTTGGCGTTCACAGGATGTACTTCCGCAGGTCCTCGTCGTCGGCGATGCTGCGCAGCTTGTCACGCACGCCTTCGGCGTCGATGGTGAAGGATGGCTGCGTCGTCTCGGGCAGGTCGAACAGGATCTCGTCGAGCAGCGTGGTGAGGACCGTGTGGAGCCGACGCGCGCCGATGTTCTCCATCCTGCGATTGACCTCGGCGGCGATGCGCGCGATCTCCCTGATCCCGTCCTCGGTGAAGCGGAGATCGACGTTCTCCGTGCCGATGAGGGCCTGGTACTGGCGTGTGAGGGCGTTCCTCGGCTCCGTCAGGATGCGGACGAAGTCCTCCTCCGTGAGGGGCTTGAGCTCCACCCGTATGGGGAAGCGCCCCTGTAGCTCCGGGATGAGGTCGCTCGGCTTCGAGACGTGGAATGCCCCCGCAGCGACGAACAGGATGTGGTCCGTGCGGATCATGCCGAACTTCGTCTGTACCGTGCTCCCTTCGACGATGGGCAGCAGGTCCCGCTGGACACCCTCCCGGCTCACGTCAGGGCCGGTCCCGCTGCGCTCGCCTGCCACCTTGTCGATCTCGTCGAGGAAGATGATCCCCATCTCCTCGGTCCGCTCGAGCGCCTCGTTCACCACCTCATCCATGTCCACGAGCTTGTCGAGCTCGTCCTGCAGCAGGATGCGACGGGCCTCGGCGACGGTGACCGTGCGACGCTTCTTCCGCTTGGGCATCATCTCCTGCAGCATCTCGGTGATGTTGTCCATCCCCTCGCCGCCCATGGGCAGCATCATGTTCTCGAGGGGCATCGACTGCGTCACCTCGACGTCCACCTTCCGTTCCTCGAGCTTCCCGTCACGGAGCAGGGTCCGCAGCTTCTCCCGGGTCCGTTCGCGCCGCTCCTTGATGCGCTCCTCCTCGCCGTCGGACGCCACGGCGTCCTCCCGTGCCCAGCCATCGGAGCCGACCACGAAGGCGCGAGGTCGCGTCTCCACCGGGGCCGACGCCGTGCCGGCCGGGCCGTGTGACGGCGCGGCGGACGGCGCGGGCAGCAGCAGGTCGAGGAGGCGCTCCTCCACGTGCTGGTGCGCCGTCTCCTCCACTTCCGCCTCGCGCTCCTCGCGGGCCATGTTCACGGCCACGTCAACGAGGTCGCGGACCATGGACTCCACGTCCCGGCCGACGTATCCGACCTCGGTGAACTTGGACGCCTCGACCGTGACGAAGGGCGCACCGGCGAGGCGGGCGAGGCGCCGGGCGATCTCGGTCGTGCCGACACCGGTGGGCCCGATGAGGATGATGTTGTTGGGCATGATCTCGTCGCGGAGCTCGTCCTCGACGCGCTGGCGGCGCCAGCGGTTCCGGAGAGCGATGGCGACGGCTCGCTTCGCGTCGTTCTGGCCTACGATGTACTTGTCCAGCTCCGCGACGATCTGCCGGGGCGTGAGTTCGTCCACCCATGCATCGGGGGAGTCCGTCGGCGCGCCCGGCCCCCTGGCCGTGGCCGCGTCCTGCCGATCTGCTTCCATATCCTGCCTTCCCGGAGCCGTCAATCCAGCTCCAGTACCGTGATGTGCTGGTTCGTGTAGATGCAGATTTCGCCGGCGATCTGGAGCGAGCGCCGGACGATGTCCGCCGCGCCCAGGTCCGACGATTCCTTGTATGCCCTGGCGGCCGCCAGGGCATAGCCGCCCCCGCTGCCTATGGCGACGACATCGTCGTCGGGCTCGATGACGTTGCCGTCGCCGCTGATGACGAAGAGGTGCTCCCGGTCGGCCACCGCCAGCAGCGCCTCCAGCCGCCGCAGGAAGCGGTCGGTGCGCCAGTCCTTCGCCAGCTCCACCGCCGCACGCGGCAGATTGCCCGGGTAGCGCTCCAGCTTCTCCTCGAACTTCTCGAAGAGCGTGAACGCGTCCGCCACGGAGCCGGCGAAGCCTGCCAGGATCTTGCCGTCCTTGAGCTTCCGGACCTTCGTCGCCGACCCCTTCATCACCGTCTCGCCCAGCGTGACCTGGCCGTCGCCGCCCAGGGCGACCCGCCCGCCCTGCCGCACAGCGACGATGGTCGTGGCCTTCATTTTCGCATGGTTGTGACTCACCACATCCTCCCCTGCCGGCCCGGGACGAGCCGGAAACCTGCCAAATCTACAGGAACCGCCGGACGCGCGCGAGGCGACGCCGGACCCGGCCAGCGGGTCCGGGAAGGGCCCGGGGAAAGGTCGGGGAAAGGTCGGGGAACGGGCCGTCTGCGGGCGCCGTCGCCCCCGGCAGACGGTCATCCGCCCTCCGCGGCATGGTCCTCTCTCCGCGGGGCATGCTATGATTGGGCCCTCCGAGAGGGTTGGCCAGTCTGACGGGAGACGATGACGACACTGCTGCTCGTGGTGGGCGCCGGCCTGGCGCTCTCCTTCATGTGCTCCGTGCTGGAGGCGGTGCTGCTGTCGCTGACGCACGCCTACGTGGGCGTACTTGAGGAGCGGGGCGAACGAGCCGGCGTCCTCCTCGCCCGGATGCGGGAGCGGATCGACGAGCCCATCGCGGCAATCCTGACGCTGAACACCATCGCCCACACCGTGAGCGCGGCCATCGCCGGCGCCATCGCCCTGCGGGTTTTCGGCAGCCAGTGGGTGGCGGCGTTCTCGGCTGTCCTGACGCTCCTCATCCTCCTCTTCTCGGAGATCGTCCCCAAGACGCTGGGCGCGAC
>DATHVO010000108.1:0-8200 GCA_035461265.1 Longimicrobiales bacterium | reverse complement strand
GCCCGGTCGCCATGAGCCGGCGCCGGACCGGGGCGTGGGTGTTCCTGAGCGCGTGGCTGATCGCGGCGCCCCTCTACGCGCAGGCAGGCGACCGGCCGGCGGACGCCCGGCCTGGAGCGACGGAGCTGGACCGGCTCCGGGATGCCGGAGTGCGGGAAGCTGCCGGCGATGTCGCCGGTGCCGAGGCCGTCGTGCGGGCGGTGCTGAAGGACAACCCGCGCTCCCTCAGCGCACTGATCGGCCTCGAGCGAATCCTCGTCGCGCAGGGACGCCACGACGAGCTTCTGCCCGCGGTCGACCGGGTGATCGCGGCCAACCCGACGTCGACCACAGCGCACCAGGCCCGCCTTCGCGTGTACGCGAGGCGGGACGACGAGGCCGGCATCGTGGAGGCCGCATCTGCCTGGATCGCCGCGACACCGCACCTCGAAACGCCCTACCGCGAAGTCGCCGCGCTCTGGCGCCAGCGCGGTCGCCCGGATCACGCCATCGCCATCCTCGAGACGGGCCGGGCGCGCGTTGAAGGCGAGGACGCTCTCGCGCTCGAGCTCGGCGACGCCTTCGCGGCCGCCGGCGACCTGCAGCGTGCGGCGGAGGAGTGGGCGCGAGCCGTTTCCCCTGAAGGCCGCGGATTGCTCCCGGTCCAGCGTCGGCTTGCCAATCAGCCCGATGGTGGCGCCGCCGTCATGCCGCGTCTCCTCGCCACTCTCGGTGCATCATCGTCGGCGCGCCAGCGTGCAGCGGTCCTGCTGGCATTGGATGCAGGCCTCGAGGCGCATGCCGTCGACATGACGGAGACGCTGATTCACGGACTGCCGACCACACAGCGTCGTACGGCCCTCGTGGAGTTTGCGCGGCGAGCCGACGGCAACGGATCGCACCGCTACGCCGCGTGGGCCTACGGCCTGCTGCTGCAGGGTGAAACGGATGCCGGGAGCGCCCTCGCGATCCGGACCCGCGTTGCGGAGTCGGCCATGCTGGCGGGCGATACGGCCCTGGCCATGGAAACGTACCGGCAACTGGAAGCGGAAGCCGTTGCCGGGTCCCCCCGTCAGCGGCAGGCACTCGCGGCGAGATTGCGCATCGCGGCGAGGGATGATGACGTCGAAGCCGCCGTCCGGGGGTTCGAGGCCTTTCGGGCCGATCATCCGCGGGCACCCGAACTGGATGATGCGGCAGCGGCCGTGGCAGCCCGCCTCATGGACGAGGGCAGCGAGGCCCGGGCGGCGGAGCTTCTGGCAGGCGTTGCGGGGCCACGTTCTGCCGCGCTCAGGGCTCGGCTTCACATCCGGGCTGGCGACCTCGGGCGGGGCCGGGACGAGCTCCTGACGGCCGCCGCGGGCCTGCGTGGGCGGGAAGCCACGGAGACCCTCGCACTTGGCGCGCTGCTCATGCGTCTGTCACCCGCCGGCGCCGAGATCGTGGCAGGCATGATCGGCGGGAGCGGGATCGACAGGGAATCAGCGCTCAGGGACGCACTCACGGCCACTGCGCGGCTCCGGGATCCCGAACGGGCCGCCGTCCTCGATTTCGCAGCCGCTGCAGCCGACCGGTCGGGGCTGGACACGCATGCCGACGCTCTGCGGGAGGCGATCGTGGCCGACCTGCCCGCCACAGCGGAAGCGCCTGCCGCGCTACTCGCCCTCGCGCGTCGGGCCCTGGAGCGGCGCGACTCCGAGGAGGCAGCGGGTCTCATGCTGGAGAGGATCGTCGTCGACTACCCGCGCAGCGTGCTCGCGCCCCAGGCGCGACAGGAACTGCAGAGACTGCGCAGCGGGATGCCCGGCCGATGAGTGCCGGCGGAGGATGCAGAAGTATGGTGCGAATCATGACCGTGGTCATCGCGCTCGCCGCAATCGCAGCGCCAGCGACTGCCCAGCAGCTCCTGGTGCCGATGGATGGCACGCAGACAGACCACCTCAAGGCGTACGGTCTCACGTACTGGGCGCTGGACAACCGCCTCGTCGCCGAATGGCTGCTCAACTACCGCGGCGGGTCCTTCCTCCTGCCGGACCGGCCGGAAGTCGTGCGGGAGGCAGCGCTCCGCGGTGTTGCCACCGAACCGGTCGGGCCCGCCGAACTCACCCGCATCGGCCAGACCATTGCGGAGTCGAACATGGAGCGGATCGTCCTGGAGAAGGCACCGCGGGTCGCCGTCTATACGCCGGAATCCACGAACCCATGGGACGACGCCGTGACGCTCGCGCTCACGTACGCGGAAATCCCCTACGACGAGTTGTGGGACGCCGAAGTTCTCCAGGGACGTCTCACGGAGTACGACTGGCTCCATCTGCACCATGAGGATTTCACCGGGCAGTACTCGAAGTTCTTCGTGACGTATGCGAACGCTGCGTGGATGCGCGACGCGGTGCGCGTCAACGACGGCATGGCGCGGCGGTTCGGCCACCCGAACGTGCCGGAGTTGAAGAAGGCCGTCGCCGACGAAATCCGGCGGTATGTCGCGCAGGGCGGCTTCCTGTTCGCCATGTGTACGGCCACGGAGACGCTCGACCTCGCGCTGGCCGCCATGGGCGTCGACATCGCGGCGCCGTTCAGCAGTGGCACGCCCATCGACCCGGACGCGAACCGGAAGCTGCAGTGGGAGCGGACCCTCGCATTTCGTGACGCGGAGCTGCAGTTGAACGCGGCCATCAACGCGTTCAGCGATATCGACGGACACCACGTGAACACGCCGTGGCGCCAGCCGCTCGGTACGTTCACCCTCTTCGATTTCGCCGCGAAGTTCGACCCGGTCCCCGCCATGCTGGTGCAGAACCACGAACAGACGCTGTCCGACTTCTACGGTCTCACCACCAGCTTCCGGCGAGACCGGCTCAAGCCGGGGGTTCTGGTGCTTGCGGAGGAGGAGGGCGCGCCGTGGGTGAAGTACGTGCACGGCACGTACGGCGAGGGCACGTGGACGTTCCTCGGCGGGCACGATCCGGAGGATCCCGAGCACCAGGTCGGCGACCTTCCCACGGATCTGAGCATGCACCCGCACTCGCCCGGCTACCGGCTCATCCTGAACAACGTGCTGTTCCCGGCAGCCCGCAAGCAGACGCTCAGGACGTGACGGCGGACCTGCACCTCGAGCCGCGTGCGGCAGCGCGCATCAGGGCGGAGATCAGGCGTGCCGGCGGCAATGAAGTCTGCTTTGTGGCGGCGGTGAACGACGCCGGTGCCGTGGGCAGTCCCCGGGCCGTGGCCCGGGGGAACCGCAGTGCCGTGGTCGCGGCGGCCAGGGACGCCGAGCCGGGTTCCCTCATCCTGCACAACCACCCATCGGGCGACCTGTCGCCATCCGATGCCGACCTGGCGATCGCGGCCGATCTCTATGCGGCCGGTCTGGGTTTCGGCGTCATCGACAACGACGCGACGGCGCTCTATGTCGTGGTGGCGCCGCCCCGCGTACGTGGGCTCGATCTGCTGGATGAGGATGCCATCGCCGCGGTCCTGGCGCCCGACGGTCCTGTCGCCCGCGCCCACCCGGCCTACGAGGACCGCCCCAGCCAGCGTGACATGGCGCGCGCCATCGCCCGCAGCTACAACGAGGGCGGCATCACAATGGCGGAGGCGGGTACAGGGACGGGCAAGTCGGCGGCCTATCTCGTGCCTGCCATCGAATGGGCCGTACGGAACCGCGAGCGTACCGTCATCTCCACGAACACCATCAACCTGCAGGAGCAGCTGACGGGCAAGGACCTGCCCTTTCTCCGGGCGGCGCTCGGCCTGCCGTTCCGGTATGCCCTAGTGAAGGGACGCAGCAACTACGTCTCCATCCGGAGGGCCAGACTGGCCGCCGCCGCCGCCGACAACCTCTTCGACGGGGCGCAGCGACGGGATCTCGATGCTGTCGTCTCCTGGCTCGACGGCACGACGGACGGCTCCCTGCAGGATCTCGCATTCGAGCCGGCGCCTGAGGTGTGGGACGAGGTGGCAAGCGAGTCGGATGTCTGCCTGCGCGCCCGCTGCCCCCACTTCGAGAGCTGCTTCTACCAGCGCGCGCGGCGCGAGGCCAGCGCCGCGGACGTTCTCGTCGTCAATCACCACCTGTTGTTCAGCGATATCGCCGTGCGGCGCCTGCAGGACAACTACGGCAGCACCGCCGTGCTCCCGCCGTACCGGCGGATCGTCCTCGATGAGGCCCATAACCTCGAAGACGCCGCCACCAGCCACCTCGGCGTGCGCGTCACGCGGCGCTCCGTGCACCGGCTACTAGCCCGCATGGAGCGGCGGGGGAAGGGGCTGCTCCCCTATCTCGACCTGAGGCTCCGGTCCGCCGCCACCGATCTGCTCCTCCAGGACGCGCTCGGGGTCCTGACCGGCACGCTGCGGCCCGGTGTCGAGCGGGGGCGGGAACTCGCAGGCGAGCTGTTCGCGCGTCTCGAGGGCATCCTGGCCGGAGCCGACGACGGCGTGGTCAGGCTCGCAGATGGATTCGCGGCGGACCCGGACTGGAATCGGGCCGTGTCACCCGTCCTGGAGGACCTGCTCATTGTCCTCGATTCCCTTTGCAGGGGTCTCGCCCGCGTTCGCGCCGTCGTCATGTCGGACAACGCCCTGGTGGAAGCGCTGGCCGAGCAGCTGGTCGAGTTGAACGGTGTGGAGAACCGGCTGGCCGCGACGGCCGGGGCCTTCCGCACGGTCTTCATCCCCGGCGACGAGCCCGTACCTCTCGTCCGCTGGCTGGAGCGCCGGGGCAGGGAGAACGCGGGAGGGCGGCCCGCCTCGATCTCCGCGAGCGCGGCGCCGGTGGAGCTTTCCGGCCTCCTGCGCGAGGCGCTCTTCGACCGCCTGCACAGCACGGTGCTCACGTCTGCGACGCTTACGACGAGGGACGGATTCGGCTTCCTGCGCGGACGACTGGGGATCGCGAGCGGCGTCCGGGTCCGGGAATCCTGCCACCCGTCGCCTTTCGCGTTCGAAGAGCAGACCATCCTCGCGCTGCCTTCGGACATGCCCGACCCGCGGGCCGAGCCACGGACGTACGCCGGACGTGTCGCCAACGTGATCGAGGACCATGCCCGCCTGACCGACGGCGGTTTGTTCGTGCTCTTCACGTCGTACGCGGCGCTGCGTGCCACGTTCGCGGAGCTTCAGAGACGCGGGACAGCCGGCCGCTGGCCGCTCTTCCTCCAGGGCGACGAGCCCCGGGCCGTCCTGCTTCGGCGGTTCACAGATGCGCACCGCGGCATCCTGCTGGGCGTCGCATCGTTCTGGGAGGGCGTCGATGTGCCGGGCGAGCCCCTCCGCGGCCTCATCATCACGAAACTGCCGTTCCGCGTTCCCACGGAACCCCTCACCGCTGCCCGCATCGAGGCCATCGACGAAGCGGGTGGCAACAGCTTCCGCGACTTCATGCTGCCCCACGCCGCGCTCCGTCTCAAGCAGGGATTCGGGCGGCTCGTGCGCAGCCGGGCCGACCGCGGCGCCGTGGTCATCCTTGATCCCCGCATCCTCTCCCGGGGATATGGCCGGTACTTCATCGATACGCTCCCGCCCGCGCCCGTGGTGACCGGTCCGTGGGACACGCTCCGGGACGAGCTCCGGACCTTCTACGAGCGGACCGCACCGGGTCCGGCGGCGCCGCGATCGGGGTTGACCCTCGCAGGCGGCTCGATTAGCTTGAAAATGGACGTCTGAGGTGAGCGGTCATTCCTCGAGCGTCTGCCATGCGGCCTTCGGGGTCGCATGGATGCCTGTCGGGAGTTCGGCCCCGGCGGGCCGGTCGAGAGGTCACTGGCCTCGGCCGTAGTCCCCAGCCAGGGGACCCGTTGCACGCAGATCGCGCGATGCGGCGGAAGGGAAGGAATCCGGCACCGCACGTGGTGCCAACCGAACGACTGATTCGATCCCGCCAGTGGAACGCAAGCCCTCAGGCAGCCATGTGCGGCTCCTGAGGGCTTCGTACATCCGTGCGCGCTCCCGCCTTTGCGTGCCGCGTCCGGCGCCTCTATCCTTCGCGCCATGACCGGTGCGCCACTGCCGACCAAGATCGTCTGTGTCGGGCGTAACTACGCGGCCCACGCCCGCGAGCTCGGTAACGACGTGCCGCGCTGGCCGCTCCTCTTCCTGAAACCGCCATCCGCCGTCATACGGGATGGCGACGCCATCCGGCTGCCCCCCGATTCGGAGCGCGTGGAGCACGAAGCCGAGATCGGTGTGGTGATCGGGCAGCGCGCACGAAGCGTTTCGGTATCCGAAGCGCTGTCGTGCGTGGCGGGGTTCGCACCCCTCAACGACGTCACCGCCCGCGACCTGCAGCGTCTGGACGTCCAGTTCACCCGCAGCAAGGCATTCGACACGTTCTGTCCTGTGGGTGAGGCGCGTTCCTGCGCCGACTGGCGTGACCTCGAAGTCCTGGCCCGGGTCAACGGCGCGGTGCGCCAGCATGGCCGTGCCTCGGACATGATCTTCGGGATCCCGCAGCTCATCACGTACATCACGCGGATCATGACCCTGTTCCCGGGCGACATCATCGCCACGGGCACGCCCGAAGGCGTTGGGCCGCTGCTCGCCGGGGACACCGTCGAAATCGAGATTCCCGGCATCGGCGCGGTACGCAACCCCGTCCGGAGCCCGGAGATGTCTGCTGAAACCACGAACACGGACGTGCCGGAATGATCGAGCTCGCTGCCCGCTTTGCCGGATTCCCAAGCTACCCGCTGGCCGATGTGCCGCAGATCAAGCGCGAGCTGCTGGCCCGCGGCGTGGACGTCCTCGACCTCGGCGCGGGCGACGCGGATCTCGCGCCGCCGCCCGCGGCAGTCCAGGCGCTCGTGGATGCGGCGGGGCGCACGGAAATGAGCAGGTATCCGTTCCAGCTCGGACTGCCGGCTTTCCGGGAGGCGGTGACCGACTGGATGTCGAAGCGGTTCGGCGTCACGCTCGATCCGTTCCGGGAGATCCTGCCCCTCATAGGCTCGAAGGAGGGCATTGCCCACCTCGCGCTGGCGTACGTCGGCCCGGGAACGGCGACGGTCTTCCCCGATCCGGGGTACCTGCCCTATCTCGGGGGGACGCTCCTCGCCGGCGGCGACCCCCACGCGGTGGCGCTCCGGCCCGAGAACGACTTCCTGATCCCGCTGGATGCCATTCCCACGGAGGTCGCCCGGAGGACGCGGATCCTCTATCTGAACTACCCGAACAACCCGACTGCTGCAGCCGCGCCCCGGGCGTACCTGGAGGACGCGGTCCGGTTCTGCCGCGATCACGGCGCGATCCTCGCCTACGACAACGCCTACAGCGAGATCGCATTCGACGGCTACGCCCCGCCCAGCATCCTGGAGATTGATGGCGCCATGGACGTGGCTGTCGAGTTCCACTCCTTCTCGAAAACGTACAACATGACGGGCTGGCGGATCGGCTGGGCAGCGGGCAGTCCCGACGCCATCGCTGCTCTGTCCCGGGTGAAATCGTTCGTGGACACCGGGCAGTTTCTCGTGGTCCAGGCCGCGGCCGTGGCCGCACTCGAGTCGTGGCAGACGTGGCTGCCGGCAAACATCGAGGCGTTCCGGGCACGGCGCGACGCCATGGTGGCGGCACTGACGTCAGGTGGTTTCTCCGTGACGTCCCCGAGGGCGACGATGTACCTGTGGGTGCCGGTACCGGGCGGCCTGTCCGAACCGTTCGCGCGCCGCGCGCTCATGGAGCAGGGCGTAGTCGTCATGCCGGGTGCCGCACTGGGCAGCGGCGGGGAGGGCTTCTTCCGGGTGGCGCTCACCCAGCCGGAGGATCGCCTGCGCGTGGCAGCGTCGCGGCTCGCAACGCTGCTCGACGACGACTCCCGGACCTGACGACGCAGCGGCAGCCCGCGACCCGTCCACGGCGGGTTGGCCGGGCGGAACCACGCATGACGGTGGGGTTATCAGACTCATGCGTGGCGCCCCGGTTATCGGTTTGAAGGAGATTCCCGCACGGCGCAGCGCCGAGCGACGGATCGAGGGCCGGGTGCTCCTGGCCGGCGCGCTGCTGTCCGTCGCCCTCCACACTGCCGCCATTCTATTCATCACCTTTCCCCGGCATGCGGAACACCGCGTGACACGCGGCCCGGCCCCGGTGCTCATCAATGTGGAGCCGGTCATGCGGGCCTTCGACATCACGACTGTGGCCGTCGACGTACCCGCCATCGAAACGCAGCTGGAGGAGCGCAGGCGCCCGGCCGATGTGCCGCAGGTCCCCCAGCCGTGGCTGGCGCCCG
>DATHVO010000107.1:0-1923 GCA_035461265.1 Longimicrobiales bacterium | reverse complement strand
CGGCGCCCTCGAGCAGCCACACGACGACGCCGGCGGCGATGCCGGCCATGATCCACCTCGAAACGTTGATGCCGCCCATCGCAGACCTCCCGTCGGGGGTGTCCATCGGCGATTCGGAACGGCTCCTGTATACGTCGGCGGGTCCCCGGGGGACAATGGCCACGTGGATCGGCCGGGCCGACGTCGTCCCCCCCACGAGGGCCGCTGACGGCCCGCAGACACAAGACGGGCGGCGGGAAAGATCCCGCCGCCCGTCGGTGTTCCCGGACCCGGTGGGCGGGTCAGCGCTTCGGTGACTTCGACGGCAGGGCGTCGCGCCTGCCCTTCACCGTGCCGATCTCCGAAAGCCGCGAACCCTGCGCGCGGACCGCCCCGGCGGCATCCGCGACGAGTGCGCCGGCCACCGCCGGCTGGGCGGACAGCGTGTACGGTCCGGATTCCCGGGCGTCATAGCTCGTCACCAGCACATAGAACGTCCCGGCGCCCAGGTCCATCGTGATCCGCGCGTCCAGCCCCTCGCCGCCGTCGTCGTCCTCGGCGAGGTACGCGAAATTCTCATCGAGCAGATACATGTACGTGTCGAACGACGTGCTCATGAGGTCGATGGTGACGGTCCGCTTGTCCGTCTCGCGGAGCTGCCACCAGTCGGCGTAGCGGTCGGGGCCCGCCGAACAGCCGCCGTCCTCCAGCGTTCCGGCTACCGACTCGCCCACGTCGAACGTGCCCGTCACCTCGGCGCAAGGCTGCGCCAGACGGACGCTTAGCTCGTACGCGCCCTTCTCGCCGGGCTGCCAGGAGTTCGCCCAGACGAGGTAGGTTCCGGCCGGCAGCGGCCTCCAGATGAGGGCGTCGTTGCCCTGCCCGCCGTCGTCGTCCTCGGCAATGATGTCGAGATCCGTGTCCGTGAGGATGAGATACGCGTCGAAATCCGCACTCCCCATCTCGATCTCCACGATGGCCGGGTCATCGAGGGTGAGGAGCCACGCGTCCGCGAACGTGCCGTCGGGGAGGACGCAGTCTGAGATGGACAGCGCCCCGCCGACGGTCTGTCCCGGGGCGATTGTACCCACGTGCGCTCCCGTGCAGGGCGGGCCGTGGACGCTGATGTCCGCGAAGGCGGAGATAGTGCCGCTCGTCGCAGTGATGCGGACGATGCCAACGCCACCCGTCGTCACCAGGCCCGTGGCGCTCACCGTGGCGAGGAACGGTTCCGACGTGCTCCATGCCACCGGCGCCGAGGGCATCGGGTCGCCGTACTGGTCACGCACCTGGGCGGTGAGCTGTACCGTCGCGCCCACCTGGACCTCCGTGGCCGCCGCAGTCACGGTGATGGTGGTGGCCACGGGCGGCGCGGGCGTCACGGTGATGTCCAGGAAGCCGGACGCGCCGCCGGAGGAGGCCGTCACCCGGGCCGTACCCGCGGCGACCGCGGTCACGAGACCGGTGCCGCTCACCGTGGCGACTGCCTGGTCGGAGCTGCTCCAGGTCACCGCCTGCCCGGACATGGGATTGCCGTTCTGGTCCCGGACCGTGGCCGTGAGCTGCAGCGTCTGCCCTGCCTGCACCTGCGTTGCCGGCGCGGTCACGGATACCGTTGAGATCCGCGGGCCCGTGCTGTCGCCGCCACAGGCGGCCAGGGTGGCCAGGAATACCACGGTGAGCCACGCCGGCCGAAGAGCAGTTCTGTTCATCGCTTGTTCCCATCCGTGTTGCAGTGCCACATCGTCAGTTTGCCGTTACGGCTTGCGCAGCGTGGCGCCGGGGCGCAGCGATGCGTTGATGCGGTCCGGCGGACGTTCCGCCTTCAGGAACTGCATCTCCGCCGCGTCGTCCACCAGCATGGCGTCCGGCGAGCCCGCCGCCACGTAGCGCGTCTGCAGCTCGTAGCTGCCCGTCTCGTTCGTCGTCCAGCTGCTCGCCAGG
>DATHVO010000106.1:0-7408 GCA_035461265.1 Longimicrobiales bacterium | reverse complement strand
CGAGGACGGCACCGCCTCCGTCGTCGCGCCGGCATCCTCCAGCAGCGATCGATACCAATCCACCGCCTGCGCGAGACGCGCCTCGTGGCCCGCGACACCCCACACCACGGACAACGTGGCCGTCGTCGCGGGGCGGGTCTTCGTTCGCTGCGCATCCTTGACCGCGTTCCCGCGGGGACCGCCGACATCGAACAGGCAGACGAGTCCGGCCAGGTCGATCTCGTGACCCGCCACGTTGAACACATACCGCTCGCCGGCAGGGGCCACGGCGATCCGGTACGGCGGAACCGCGAGGTCGGCGTCCACGACGCTGATGGGGAAGCCGCTGTGGAGCGAGACGGCGTTGCACACGTCCACGGCGAGGTTGATGGAGTCCAGGCCATTCTCCTCCACGGCCCGGACCAGGTACTCCGATGCCGGCTTGCCCCTGCCGGTCGGCTTGTAGCCGCCGACCCGGAGCATGTCGCGCACCGCCTGCCGGACCGCCTCATCGCGCTGCATCGGTGCAGTGGCTTGCGTCGAGAGCAGCGCACCGACGGCCGCCGGCACGGCGACGTCGCCGAGTGCGCGCGGGAAGCGGGTCGCGAAGGCGCGGGCACGGAGCAGAGTGTGCGCGTCCGTCTGGATCACCATAGGAACAAGTTTTCTCGGTAGTCGTCACAGTGGTCGCGAAACGGGAGGGTCGTGACGCGGCGGCCCGGCGTCAAGGGTTCTGCCGTTCGGCGCGTCCCCCCGCGCCCCCGCACAGTTATCCACAGGGTGCGCGCCGTTGTGGCACTGCCCGTGCCCGTATGACCGGCATGCGAAGGATTCGTGGTTCATTCCATCTGGCCCTCACCGTGGCCGGCACCGTGGTCGTGCTGTACGCGGTGCTGCACATCGACGAGCTGTACGACCGTCTGCTGGTCGCAGCCCTGGGCCTCGTTCTCATCGAGGCGGGCATCTGGCGCGTGACCCAGTCGCTCTTCCCGAACGAGCGTGCGTATCAGCCGCTCCGGCGCGAGACCGACTACTTCATCACGCTCGTCCGCCGGCTGAACCGTGCGGCACTGCTGGTACAGCGCGGGTCCTCCGCCGCGAGCGACGACATGGACCAGGTCCACGAGGAGATGCATCACTCCGTGGACCGCATGCTGCGCCTCGCAGGGCAGACCGAGGAGGACCTGGGATTCCGCTACCGGCCCGGCCGGACACCCGCCCCCGACAGGGAGCACGCCGGGGTCTCGGGCTGACAGTCGCATCCGCAATTCCGCGGCGAGGTTGCGTGATGGCCGCGTCTTTGCAATCCTTAAGGGCCATAACGGTGTCCCTCAAAGGAGCACGGATGACGCCAGGCAGGCCACTACGCGCGCTGGCTGTCGCGGCCGGCAGCGCACTTCTGCTCTCAACCGCGCCGGCACAGGCGCAGCTCGCTCGCGAGCTGGGACTGGTGCCCGCGGATGAGCCGGCAGCCGCCTCGCTGGCGGCCGCACTGCCCACCGCTTCGCAGTTCGCCCTCGATCAGCTCCGCTACGAGCGCGTGCGTGATGCACGGGAATCGTCGCGGTTCAACGTCAAGCGGCTGTTCCACGAGCGGGGAATCCGCTACCCGGCCGCCGAGGTGTTCCTGCGCATCTTCAAGCGCGAGCGCTCCCTGGAGCTCTGGGTGCGTCCGCCCGACGCCACCGGGTTCGCCCTCCTCAAGACGTACCCGATCTGCGCCATGGCGGGGGAGCTGGGGCCGAAGCGGCGCCAGGGCGACCAGCAGACGCCCGAGGGCTTCTACTTCATCAGCTTCTTCAATCCGCGCAGCGAATTCTACCTGTCGCTTCACCTGGACTATCCGAACCGGCGGGACCGTGCGTCCGCTGTGCAGCCCGTGGGTCTGGGCGGCGACATCTACATCCACGGCGGCTGCAACTCCGAGGGCTGCCTTGCGGTTACGGACGAGGGCATCAAGGAGTTGTACTGGCTCGCGGTGGAGACGCGGGCGGCGGGCCAGCAGCGCATTCCCGTGCACATCTTCCCGGCCCGCCTCGACAGCCGGGACCTGGAGATCCTGCAGACGACGTTCGCGGACCAACCCGACCTGGGCAGGTTCTGGAATACGCTCAAGCCCGGCTACGACTACTTCGAGACGCACCGCAGGGTCCCCAGCGTCTACGTCACGGCGCAGGGCGAGTACACCCTCGATGCCGCAGCCGCCGGGGCAGGCGGTGTGCTCGGCACGCCCACCGGCACGCGGCGCCCCTCAGGGGCGGCGCCGACGAAGCCACCCCTCGGCACCCCGGTGGGCGGCGGCTGAACGGCCGGAACGGGATGCGTAGACGGGCGGCGTCACCAGGTGGCGCCGCCCGTCTCGTTTCCACCCCCACCATCACCGCCGTATCTGGTACGCCAGCTTGATGAACAGGCCGTCCGCCGACCGGCTGAGGTCCCGCACGCCAAGGCCGTCGGGCGCATCGAGCGAGGCGCCGTACCCCAGGAAGGCCACGGTACCCGGCACCGGCTGGTACGAGGCAAGCAGGTCGAAGCGCATCGTGCTGACGTCGAAGGACGGCACCGGGACGCCACCCTGCGTGAGAGGGTCACCGGTCCGGGCGTTCCTGAGTGCGGAGCGCCGCTCCGAACGGTACTCGGCGACGCCACGGAGGAAGAACGACCGCACGGGCTGGAACTCGACGCGCAGCCGCGGGAGTACGGTCCGGGCGAACTCCGACCCGTCCAGCGCCCGCTCCAGGGTCTGGTACGTCGCGGTCAGGGCGAGGCGGACGGCGACATCGGGACGCATGGCCAGCGACGCCGTGGCCGAACGGACCGTGCCCTCGCCGCCCTCCGCGAAGATGGCGACCCTGCCCGCCCGCAGCGTCGCACGCGCGTCGAGCAGCTGGAAGACCGGAGTGCCGACGCCCAGCTCGACGGTCGGACCGCTCACCCGCGGCAGCGGCTCGTACGGCTGCGGGCCGTTCGGGCCGGCGCTCGTGAGGTGGGCGTAATCCTGTGCATCGAGCCGCACGAAGTCACGACTCACCCGGGCAGTCAGCTCCCAGTCGCCCCGCAGCCGGACGCTCGCATTCACGAACTCCGAACCCTCCACCGCGGCCTCCCGGCCGAACCCCGAATACGTCCAGATCCGCGTGGGACCCGAGAACACGGTGATGCGCTCGAGGGTGCCGCCGTCGCGACCGAACCACGTGACGCGGTTCATCAACCGGCCCGACACGATGTCGTTCCGGTTCACGAAGCCGGCGTGACTCTCGAAGTCCTCCCCTACGGCGTTGAGCTGGTAGTTGAACCCGAATGAGCGGCCGGTCCGGTCCAGCTCCAGCTTCCAGATGGGGGCGGAGCGCGCGCCGTCCTCGTGCCGCGTCCACGATCCGCCGATCTGGCCCTCGAAGTAGTAGAGCCGTTTGAAGACAATGCGGGTGTCGCCCGCCGCGACACGGTTGTACCGCGAGCCGCGGGTCAGGCTGCGGTCCGTCAACGTCAGCCCGACGAGCGAGCTCGCGCCGATGTCCCGCCGCAGCCGCGTGACATTGAACAGCGCATCACCACCCCCGTCCCCGTTCCTGTTCAGGGCCGTGAGGTGCGCGATGCCGACGGCGCCCACCTTGCCGGTGACCTTGCCGCCCGCCCGCGGCTCGGCGATCTGACGCGTGTATACAAGCTGGTTCGGCGTCGCAAACAGCTCGATGCCTTCGAGGAAGAACGGCCGCTTCTCCGGTACGAACAGGGCAAACCGCTCGTTCACGGTGATGAGGCCCGCATCCGCCTCGACCTGGCTGAAGTCCGGGTTCACGGTCGCGTCGAGGGAGATGCTCGTGAATCCGAAACGGACGTTGGCGCCCGCGTCCGGGTCCGGATTGTCCCGCACGATCTCGTCGCCCACACGGCGCGCGGTGACGTTCACGGTGGCGAAGGGCTGTGCCTCGAAGACGACGCCACGGCGGAGGTCGTGCATGCCGCTCAGCACGCCACCCTGCGCGAGAAAACTCGCGCTCGCGCGACGCGTCTCCGGCCACGCGTCCACGAAAGCCGTGCGCTGCGTCTTGCGCTCGATGTTCAGTCCCCAGCGATGCACGTCGGCGGCCGGGTAGCGCAGGCTCTTGAAGGGTATCCTCACTTCGACGGTGTAGCCCGTCGGCGTCAGCATGCCCCGCGACTCGAACAGGAAGTCCGGGCTCGTGTCGATGCTGCCACCGAACATTCGGCCCGCCGTCGCCGCGCCCTCTGTCCGGACGCCATCCTGCTGTATGCCGAGGGGATTGACGCCGAAGAAGAAGGCCCTGCGCCGGTCGAGGAACGTGTCCAGGTAGATGATCACGTGATCATCGCCGCTGATGTGGTCGCGGTCGGCGCGCGTGGCACGGATGGCATGCGGCTCGGAATCGTACGCGACGATGCCGAAGTGGATGGCGTCGGGAGCGTACCAGACGCGGACCTCGGTGCGCTGGACCGCGGGTCTGCCGTCGGCGGGGTCGTACTGCCAGAAACCGTCGATCACCGCGGCGCGCGCCCAGACATCCTCGTCGAGGACGCCGTCCACGACGATGGCGTCGTCGTAGCGCGGCACGACGATCTCCGTGCCGG
Source organism: Longimicrobiales bacterium (assembly GCA_035461265.1). Taxonomy (GTDB): domain Bacteria; phylum Gemmatimonadota; class Gemmatimonadetes; order Longimicrobiales; family RSA9; genus SH-MAG3. The sequence continues at coordinate 2,839 of DATHVO010000106.1, read as the reverse complement.
CGGCAGCCTGCTGCAGCATCAGCAGCAATCCCGTCAGAACCAAGGCCCTTTTCCGTTCCCGGTGCGCCGGAGTACCGGCGTGATCCGTTTCCCGCTGGTCACTTGCGACCGGCCCCGCGGCCGGCACAGGCCGGTGAAGATAGTCGTCCGCCGCCGCCGTGTCAGGCCGCGGGAGGCCGATGGCAGGACCTCCTTGACATGCCCTGCGGCTTCAGGCAGCTTTGCCTTACCGACCCCCGTGTTGTGCGCGCCGATGCCGTTTCGGTCGGCGCACCCCAGAGTCCGGTCCCCGGCTGCTCCGCTGTGAGGAGATCATGACGATGTGCGACGTGCGTCCACCGCGTCCGCATGGCCCGCGACGCATGCGCCCGGCCGCCGCGCTGTCAGCGTGCACGCTGCTCCTCGCGGCGTGCGACATCCCCACGGGTCTGCCGCGGTTCGAGAGCCGCTGGGTCGTGCCTCTGTCCACGACGCGCGTCGGCGTCGGTGAGCTGCTTCCCGCGGCCGTGACGGTGGCCGGCGGCCGGTTCCACGTGTCCGTCCCGCCCGGGTCGGGACAGCGCACGCTCGGCCAGATGTGCGGCATGCCGTGCGCGGCGTTCCAGGGGGTCGTCGCCCCGAAGCCGGCCTTCAGCGACTCGTTCCAGGTGTCCAGCCCGCTGCCTGCCGGCCTCGTCGCGGCCACGGTCGAATCCGCGTCCGTCACCGTGTCGCTGTCCCACGACCTCGGCTTCGATCCCGTACGACCCGAAGGCCGGATCGAGGATGGGCGCCTGGACGTCACGATCCGGAATGACGGGCGGGTCGTGGGTAGCGCCGTCATCGACCAGCCGTTCCCGCCCGGTGCGCCCATCGCACGAACGATCGATCTCGCGCCCGGCGTGATGTCGGGTGTACTGCAGGCGAGTGTGGCCATCGTGTCGCCGGCCGGCGACCCCGTCGCCATCGACAACGCTGCGGCCCTCACCGCGCACCTCGTTCCCGTAGCCATGACCCTGACGGAGGCGGAGGTGTCCGTGCAGCAGCGCGAGATCGAAGCACAGCCCGTGCACCTCGACCTCACCGGCGTGGACGAGGATCTGCGCGAGCGTGTCCGGAATGGCGCCCTTCGCCTCACCCTGGACAACCCGTTCGCGCTGTCCGGCAGCCTGGAGCTGCGGCTCCGCGCCCCGGCGTCGGGCGCCGACATCGTCCGCGCCGTCCAGGTGTCGGCCGGACAGACCACGCATGTCATCGCCCTGTCCCGCGACGAGATGCGCTGGCTCCTCGGGTACGACGTGGAGGCGACGCTCACGGGTCCGGTCACGGCCACGGGACCATCCGTCACCGTGCGCCCGGATCAGGAGGTAACGGTCACACCCCGCCTGGATCTCGTCATCGAGATCGGCGGCTGAGGAGGACGGGATGAAAACGATGACGGTTCTGCGGCGCGCGGCGCTGCTGCTGACGCTGGCTACATGCACGCCGACTGCTGCCCGGGCCCAGCTCGCCAACACGATGCCGGCCGCCCTGGGCATGGGTGAGAACTACACCGCGGCGGCCCGCGGCTACGCTGCGGTCGCCTGGAACCCCGCCAACCTGGGCCTGCCGGACGGGCCGTCCGCCTCCGCGATGCTGGGCGCGACCCGGCTGGCGGGCGGGCTCGGACCCGTGACGCTTTCGGACCTGCATCGCTACCAGGACGAGACCGTGCCGCTGGATGTCCGGGAGCGCTGGCTCGCGGACATCCGTCAGGCCGGCGGCCAGACCGGCGGCGCGGGAGTCGACGTCGGCTGGGCGGCATTCCAGGTGGGCCGCTTCGCGGCGCAGCTCTCCACGTCCGGACGCGCCGTGAACGACGTCTCGCCGGGCTTCGCCCAGCTGCTGCTGGTGGGCAATGCGGACGACGCAGGCAATCCGCTCGACATCGACCTCGGCGGGTCCGTCGTCGATGCGGAGGCCTACTCCACCGGCGCCGTCAGCTTCGCCGTCCCGCTCCCGCGTCCGCCCGGCGTGACGGCCCTCGCCATCGGCGTGACCGCGAAGTACACCATCGGCCACGCCCTCGCCCGCACCGGCGGGTCCACGGGTCAGGCCGGGGCAGACCCGGCGGGAATGGAGCTGTCCTTCCCGCTGGCCTACACGCCCGTCGTCCACGACGGCAACCGGTACTGGGTCCGGAGCGGCGGCGGCTTCGGCGTCGATGTCGGCGCCGCCCTCCGCGCCGGTGACCTCACCGTCTCCGCCGTGGTGCAGAATGTCGTGAGCACCTTCGAGTGGGACCTCGACCGCCTGCGCTACCGCCCACTCGAACTCGTGTTCCGGGAGGACGAGACGGAAACCGATACCGACTGGCAGCCCATGACCGGTGCGCCGGCGGAGACGCGGGCGCTGGTCGCGGACGCGACGTTTCGTCCATCCTTCGCGGCGGGTGTCGCCTGGCGGCAGTCCGCCGCCCTCCTCGTCGCCGCCGATGCCCGGCTCGGGAGCGGCGACGGAATGGCCACCCGCCCGCCCGTCCACGCGGGGATCGGCATGGAGTACCGCCCCGTCCGGTGGCTGCCCCTCCAGGCGGGTACGGCGTGGGTGAGGACGGCGGACGAGCGGGATGGGATGCAGTTCGCCGGCGGCGCCGGCATCCAGCTCGGCAGCTTCACCATCTCCGCCAGCGGCGCGCGGCGCCGGGCCGGGCCCGCGTCGGAGACCATGTTCATGGTGTCGCTGCTGGCCCACACGTTCTAGCGGCGTGGGTGTGCCGGCCCGGGCTAGTCCGCGGTGATGGGGGCGGCTGCGTAGGTGCGGGCGACGTAGTCGTCCAGAATCTGCAGGAACTCGGCGACGAGGGCGTCGCCCTTCAGCG
>DATHVO010000105.1:0-2078 GCA_035461265.1 Longimicrobiales bacterium | reverse complement strand
GAGATCCACGCCGTGCGCCGTGTTGCCGCCCTCCTCCGCATCGACAAAGCCGGCGAAGTAGCCGCCGTCCACACTGATCCGGCCGGCCAGTGCAGGGACCTCGGCGCAGCTCTGGGCGGCGCCCGTCGCTGGTGCGGCCATGATGGCTGCCGCTAGCCCGGCGGCAGCGGCTCGTCGCGTACTCACGGGACGACCGATCGCGGTGAGTCCTGCCCGTGGAACTCGAGCAGCCGGGCGAGTACGTCGTCGGCGAGGCCGAAGGGGAACCGGCTCACGAGGCGGAGCTGTCGGAGCGTGTCGTCCTGTGGAGTCCGACCGCCTCCGAAGCCGGCATCGGGCATCTGGTGGAACGTGGCCCGGGTGATCGCCGCGTACGCGACGCGAACGATCCGGTCGTCGGCGAGGAGGAGGATGTCCTCCGGTCCGACGTGGAGCAGCTCGCCGTCCAGGCGTTCGCCGCCGGCCTCCAAGCGGGCGGCCACTCCGCGGGGCGAGTGGGCGGGCTCGAAGGTGGCGACGCGGGGGCCGAAGCTGGCGATGCGGCACCCGGCGGCCAGCATGCAGCAGAGCATCAGAATCGCGAGGAAGCGCATGCTTCACCTCACCGGGACGCGGTAGTTCTCGAAGTCCCGCTCGAATGCATTGCGCCGCGCCGCCCATCGTGCGAGCAACTCGGGCAGGATGTCGCTCCGCCCGGGCTGGAAGGTGTCCCGGGCCGACCCGCGGGCCCAGCTTCCTCGCACCCACTCCACGTAGTAGCCCTCTGTGGCGAGAAAGTAGGTGCGCTCGCTTCGAGTTGGTGGCGGCTCGAAGCGGACCCAGTATCGGTCTCCGGGGCGGGTGACCAGGCGCTCGTTGTCGGACGCACTGATCCAGCGGAGCGCGGCCGGGTCCTCCCGCCGGTCCGGACCGATGACGGCCGCGGCCGGCACGACCACCGACTCGGCGGCCCGCACATCCAGGGCGAAACGCGCCGCGTCTATTCTCCACGCGTCGGCCACTGACCCGAGTCGCACGCGGAGCGAGTCGCCGGACGGCGGGACGGGGATGCGCACGGCCACGTCCGTCCAGCCCACGGGGCCGGCGTCGGGGATTCGATCCACGCGCTCCCACGCGGTGCCGTCGTGCACTTCCACCGTCATGCCCATGTTACCGGCGTACCACGCCCACAGCTCGACGGCCGGTCCCACCTGCGCCAGGTCACTTCCGATCCAGTCCACGGCGGCGGCGCCGGCGTCTGCGAGCATCATGTCGTAGAGCAGCACCGTCGTCAGGAGGCTGTTGCGCATGCGCAGCACCAGCGCCACCGTGTCGCGGCCCGCCGGCCGCGGGATGACCAGCTCCAGAGCGTCCCGGGAATCGTCGCGTGCGGCCTGCGCGAGCACGTCGTCTGAAAGCCGGTGGCTGCGGCCGTCCACGTCGGCCAGCACACCAGCGATATCGCGTCCGTCCCGGCCCGCGGCCCGTGCCGGCGCCCGCAGGCCGGCCACTGCCAGCGGCATCCCCCGCGGGTCCGGGACCGCCGCCTCCCCCGGCGCGTGACGGACTTCAAGCAGCTCCATGTGATCGACGTAGTGCGTTTCCATCGCCTCGTTCCGCACCTCCAGCACCACGGCGCCATCGGCCCCCGGCATGACCCGCAGCGCATCCACGTCCCGCGCCTCGAAGTAGCGGCTGATGCTGTAGGGAAAGGCCTCGGACTCCAGGACAGCGACACCCGCGCTGTCCGAGTAGATGGTGGGGCATGACCCGAAGATGGCCACCATGAGGAGCGCCGCACCGAAGGCGGCCGCGGCGCCGCCGGCGATGCTGGCGGGGATGGACGCGGCCAGCGTACGCCCCGAGTCCTTGCCCGTCTCGAAGCTCTCCAGCCCGACGACGCTGTCCAGCAGCACCGACCGGATGCGCACGGAGTCCTGCAGCGTGGGCGTGTAGCGCCAGCCGGCGCCGTCGAGAACGCTGTCCGTGACATCCACACCCGTCCAGTAGACGATGATGGACCCGTCGGCGAGGTGCGCCTTGACGGGCGTGGTGACGCGGACGGGGGACGTAGGCTGGAGCTCCGTGACCTCGACGCG
>DATHVO010000104.1:0-9134 GCA_035461265.1 Longimicrobiales bacterium | reverse complement strand
GACCACGCCGACATCGTCCGCGACATCTTCGTCGAGTGCCCCATCGCGCACCCCACCATGGCCGTCCGGCGGGACGTGCTCGACCGCGTCGGCGGCTACCAGGACAACGGCTGGCCGGAAGACTACGACCTCGTCTTCCGCCTCTGGAAGGCCGGCGTCGTCATGGCCAAGGTGCCGGAAGTGCTGCTGCGGTGGCGCGAGCGCGAGGACCGTGCCTCCCGCACGGACCCGCGCTACGACGACGACGCATTCCGCCGGATCAAGGTGCACTACCTGCGCGACACCCTCCTCAACGGGCACGACGGCGTCGTCGTCTGGGGGGCGGGCCCCGTGGGCAAGGCGTTCGCACTCGAGTTCAAGGCCCAGGGGGTGGCCGTACGCGCCTTCGTCGAACTGGACCCGCGCAAGATCGGCCAGACCATCCACGACGCGCCGGTCATCGCGCCAGAGGGACTGGAGGCCTTCCGGGACGCATTCGCCGTCGCCGCCGTCGGCCTGCCCAATGCCCGGGACGACATCCGCGCCACGCTGGTCGGACAGGGGTGGGTCGAGGGCTCGGACTTCGTGGCCGTGGCCTGAGCCGGTCCGGCGCCCGCCGGCGCCGGACACCCGCGCTCTCAGCACCGATCGCCGGCCCGCCCCGCTCTGGCGGGCGGGCCTCTCTCCGTGTACATTCCGCCGGCTTCTCACGCGTGTGCGCACGGGCACACTGCGCGCGCGAGAGGGTATCCAATGCGAGGTCCCGCGCCCGCCGCTCCCGACGGGCATGGTGCCGTGCCGGTGCGATGACGCGCCGGTGCGGAACGCACTCTCCACGGACAGCTGAATCATGTCGAGCACGCCGCCGGAAAAGACGGAAAAGGTCCTGCCGCGCCTGATCGAACAGGAAATGCGCGATTCGTTCCTCGACTACTCGATGAGCGTCATCGTGCAGCGGGCGCTGCCGGACGTCCGCGACGGGCTGAAGCCGGTGCATCGCCGCATCCTGTACGCCATGCAGGAAGCCGGGCTCTCCGCCGGCCGGCCGTACAAGAAGAGCGCGACCGTGGTGGGTGATGTGCTCGGCAAGTACCACCCGCACGGCGACTCCGCGGTCTACGAGGCCCTCGTCCGGATGGTGCAGGACTTCTCGCTCCGCTACCCGCTCGTGGACGGGCAGGGCAACTTCGGCTCCATCGACGGCGACAACGCGGCGGCATACCGGTACACCGAGGCCCGCCTGACCCGGCTGGCCGCGGAGCTGCTGGCGGACATCGACAAGGAGACGGTCGCATTCGCACCGAACTTCGATGACCGCCTGCAGGAGCCGACCGTGCTGCCGGCGCGGTTCCCGAACCTGCTGGTGAACGGGAGCAGCGGCATCGCCGTCGGCATGGCCACGAACATCCCGCCGCACAACCTGCGGGAAGTGGTGAACGCCTGCGTCCACCTGGTGGACAACCCCGACGCCACGGTCGCCGACCTCATGGGGCTGGTGCACGGCCCGGACTTCCCCACCGGCGGCTACATCTGCGGCCGGGAAGGCATCCGCGAGGCGTACCTGACGGGCCGGGGCCGCGTGGTGATGCGGGCCAAGGCGCTCATCGAGGAGCCGGACCAGGGCAGGCCGCGCATCATCGTGACGGAGATCCCCTTCATGGTGAACAAGTCGCGGATGATCGAGCAGATCGCCGGCCTCGTCCGGGAGAAGAAGCTCACCGAGATCACGGACCTGCGGGATGAGTCGGACCGCGACGGGATACGCGTGGTCATCGAGCTGAAGCGGGACGCGATTCCGCAGATCGTGCTGAATCAGCTCTACAAGCACACGCAGCTCCAGTCCACCTTCGGCGTGATCATGCTGGCGCTGGTGAACGGTGTCCCGAAGATCATGGACCTGCGGGAGATGATCCAGCACTTCCTGGATCATCGCCACGAGGTCGTGATCCGGCGCTCGGAGTACGACCTGCGGCAGGCGCTGGCCCGGGAGCACATCCTCGAAGGCCTCAAGATCGCCGTCGACAACATAGACGAGGTCGTGGAGATCATCCGCGCGTCGCCGGACACGGAGACGGCGAATGCGCGCCTGCAGGAGCGGTTCGAGCTGTCGGAGATCCAGGCGAAGGCCATCCTGGACATGCGGCTTGGCCGCCTGACCGGCCTCGAGATCGAGAAGCTGGAGGCGGAGCTCGCGGAGGTGCGCGCGGCCATCGCCGACCTGCGCGAGATCCTGGGCAACCGCGAGCGGCGCGAAGGCATCATCAAGGACGAGCTGCGTGAGGTGGCCTCGGCGTACGGCGACGATCGCCGCACGGAGCTCACGGACATGGTGAACATGTCCCTGGAGGACCTGCTGGCGGACGAGGAGATGGTCATCACCATCTCCCACTCCGGCTACGTCAAGCGTCTGCCGCTGGACACGTACCGCGCTCAGCGGCGGGGCGGCCGGGGCCGGCAGGGGATGGTGCCGAAGGAGGAGGACTGGGTGGAGCACCTCTATACCGCCCAGACGCACGACTACCTCATGATCTTCACGGCCCGCGGGCACTGCTACTGGCTCAAGGTGCACGAGGTGCCGGTGGCCGGCCCGGCATCGCGGGGGAAGCCCATCGTGAATCTGCTGGCCCTGTCGGAGGATGAACGCATCGCCTCCATTGTGCCGGTGAGGGAGTTCCGCGATGACCGCTATCTCGTGTTCGCGTCGCGTCGCGGCGTGGTGAAGAAGACGGCGCTGAGTGCGTACCGCCACGTGCGGGTGACCGGCGTGAACGCCATCAACATCACCGAGGACGACGAGCTCATCGACGTCCAGATCACCGGCGGCAGGCACGAGGTCATCCTGGCGACGCGGAAGGGGATGGCGATCCGCTTCCATGAGACCGACGTCAGGGAGATGGGCCGTGTCGCCACGGGCGTACGCGGCATCCGCCTCCGGCCGCAGGACACCGTCGTGGGCATGGTGGTGGTGGACCAGGAGGCGCAGGAGACGGCGACGCTGCTGGTCGTGACGGAGAACGGGCGCGGCAAGCGCACGGCCATTGACGCCTACCGGTTCCAGTCCCGCGGCGGGATGGGCGTCATCAACTTCCGGATCACGGACCAGACGGGCAACGTGGTCGCCATCAAGGGTGTCCGGGATGCGGACGAACTGATGCTCATCACCCGCAACGGCGTGGTGAACCGCCAGCGCGTGAGCGAGATCCGCGTGATCGGCCGCGCCACGCAGGGCGTGCGGGTCATGGCACTGGATGAGGGCGACACGCTCATGGACCTGGCGTGCGTCGTGCCGGAAGACGTGAACGGGCACGGCGAGGACGAGGCCGGCGACGACATTGCGGCACCGGACGGGGAACTGGCAGCTGCCGGCGGGATGGCGGACGGCGACGCGGTGACGGAAGCCGACGGGCCGGCCGATGAGTGAGACGGCTGTACTGGCGCGTGAGCTGGTGTCGCCGGCGGACATCGCGCGGGCGGCCGCGGACCTGGCGGGCATCATCATTCGTACGCCGCTGCTGCCGGCGCCATGGCTGGCCGGGGCCGGCGACGGGGATGTCCGCCTGAAGTGCGAGAACCTCCAGCTCGCCGGCGCATTCAAGATCCGAGGTGCGTACACGGCCGTGTCGCGGCTGGCGCCCGACCTCCGGGCTGCCGGCGTCATCGCGTACTCGTCGGGCAACCACGCGCAGGGAGTGGCGCTGGCCGCGCGCATATTCGGCGTGCGGGCCGTGGTCGTCATGCCGACCACGGCGCCGGCCGTGAAGCGGGAGGGCGCTGCGCGCCTCGGCGCGGAGGTCGTGCTGGAAGGCACCACATCGCTGGAACGCCAGCAGAGGGCCGAGGCGATCGCGCGTCAGGAAGGGCTGAACATCATCCCCGCGTTCGATCATCCGGACATCATCGCGGGGCAGGGCACGGTGGGCCTGGAGATCATGGAGGACTGGCCCGACGTCGAGACCATCCTCGTCCCCATCGGAGGCGGTGGCCTCATCGCGGGCGTCGCCGCGTGGGTCCGGCGGCACAGCCCGGGCGTGCGAGTCGTGGGTGTGGAGCCCCGCACGGCCGACGCCATGCGTCGCTCCCTCGCTGCCGGCGCGCCCGTCACCATCGAGCCGGCGCGCACGATTGCCGACGGTCTCATGCCGGTCCGCCCAGGCGACCTCACCTTCGCCCATGTGCGCGAGCTCGTGGACGACGTCGTTCTCGTGGACGACGACGCCATCCTCACCGCCACGCGCCGGCTCATGGCCGACAGCCGCCTGGTAGTGGAGTTCTCCGGCGCCGCCACAGTGGCGGCGCTCATCTCCGGTGCGGCTGGCGGTCGTGGCCGGACGGCCGCAGTGCTGTCGGGTGGCAACCTCGACGCCGGCCGCGCGCTGCGCCTGCTGGCGGAGGACGGCTGACGGCGTGACGGTGGAACCGCCGCTGTACCGTCCGCTCCGGGTCGCGCTCACGACCACCGTCGATCGCGCGGCAGGCTCCCATGCCCGCCCCGCCGTCTTCCTCTACACCAGCTACATCCACGCCCTCGAGCAGGTCGGCCTGACACCGGTGCTCGTGACGCCGTCCCACTCGCCGGCCGCCATCGGCGCGCTCCTCGACTCGTGCTGCGGCCTGGTCCTCAGCGGCGGCGAGGATGTCGACCCGTCACGGTACGGCGAGGATCCGAGCCCGGCGCTTGGCGCCGTGGAGCCCACCCGCGACGAGATGGAGCTCCGGGCCATCGCATGCGCACTGGAGCAGCGAATGCCCATCTTCGGGATCTGCCGCGGGCTGCAGGTCCTCAACGTCCATTTCGGCGGCACGCTGTACCAGGACCTCGCGACGGAGCGGCCCAGCGACCTGTTGCACGAGCAGGCGGAGGGCTGGGACAAGCGATCCCACGGCGTCACCGTGTCCACCAACACGCTGCTCCATGACATCGTCGGCGCAGAACGCCTCCGCATCAATTCGTTCCATCACCAGGCGGTGAAGCGGCCCGGCCGCGGTCTCGCAATCACGGCCCTTGCCGACGACGGCCTGGCGGAAGCCATCGAGTGCCCATCGTACCCGTGGCTGCTGGGTGTACAGTGGCACCCCGAGCGGAACGAGGCCGCGGCGCCATCGACGGATCCGGACCGCCTCCTCTTCCTGGCATTCCGGGAGGCGGTCCACCGCTACGCCGGTGCGGACGCCGGCGGCGCGCCGGCGTCGGCGTCGGGCGCCTGATGTGGCGGGGTAGTGTCGGGGAGGGCCGGCGGCACCTCCCCCGGGTCCGGCGCGGTCTGGCCCGACGTATCGGCGTCAGGCAGGTCGGGGGGTGGCAGCTCCACCGCCTCGCCCATGGGCCGGTCCACCGCTCCTTCGGGCTCCAGCGGAACCGTCGTGACCGTGCCGGTTCCGCCCATCCGGGAGAGGATCATCTGCTTTCGCCATTCCATCCGGCCCGGCCGCGTTCGCGGGTTGGACGTGAGGGGGTGGGGCAGCGTGGCGGCGAGGGCGGCGGCCTGGTCCGTCGTCAGGTCGGCGGCGGAACGGGAGAAGTAGTGGCGGGCAGCAGCCTCGGCCCCGAAGACGCCGGGACCCCACTCCACGACGTTCAGGTATATCTCCAGGATGCGGTCCTTCGTGAGGAACCGCTCCAGGCGCCGGGCGAGCACGAACTCCTCCAGCTTGCGAACGGCGGACCGGTCGGTGGACAGGTAGAGGTTTTTGGCGACCTGCTGGGTGATGGTGCTCCGGCCACGGATCCGGTGACGGTTGGCGCGGTAGTACCGAAGCGATTCGACGAGGGCGCGGAGGTCGCCGGCGTCGAACACGGAGAATTCGTCGTCGCCCGTGTAGCGGAACTCCTCGCGCAGGGCCGCCCATTCGATGCCGCCGTGCTCCCGGAATCGGCCATCCTCCGCCACGATGACGGCCCGCTGCAGGCGGGGCGAGATTCGGGCGAGGGGCACCCAGTCGCGGCGGATCTCGAGTTCCTCGCCGCGGGCGCGGGCCTCGCCGATGCGCTGGCGCATGACCGCCGTGGACTGGGGATCATGCGTGCCGAGCCGGATGGGCCACGGGAGCGAGATCCAGTAGAACCACGCCGCGCCCGCCAGTGCCAGCGGCGCCGCGACGATCAGCCGTTTCCACATTCGCAGGTCATATGAAGCGACTCGTCCTGTTCGATATCGACGGCACGCTGCTCACGGCAAGGGGCGCTCCACGCCGCGCATTCGAGCGCGCCATGCGCGAAGTGTACGGCACCACGGGCCCCGTCGCCACGCACCGGTTCGACGGGAAGACGGATCCGCAGATCGCCCGGGAGTTGCTCCTGGCCGACGGCGTGCCGGATGACCTTATCACGGCGGGCCTGCCGTCACTGTGGGCCCGCTACCTGGACGAGCTGCGCCATGAGTTCTCCCGGCCGGCGCACAGGACCGTGGTGTTCCCCGGCATCCATCCTCTCCTCGAGGACCTGGAACGCCGGACCGACGAGGTGCTCCTCGGACTGCTGACGGGGAACATCGCCGGCGGCGCCGCGCTCAAGCTGGAGTCTGCGGGCATCCGCACTCAGTTCCGGGTCGGCGCGTTCGGCTCCGACTGCGAACGACGTGACGGCCTCCCGCCCCTGGCGGTCGCCCGGGCGGAGGAATGCGTGGGCGTGCGCTTCGAGAAGAGGGAGATCGTGATCATCGGTGACACGCCCGCCGACGTGACGTGCGGACAGGCCCTGGGCGTCCGCGCCCTCGCCGTCGCCACGGGCAGTCACTCCGCGCCGGAACTGGCCGATGCCGGTGCCGACGTCGTCTTCGACGACCTGCAGGACATGGCGGCGGTCGTCGACGCCATCCTGTCGTAGCGCGGCGACCCGAACTTTCGCGGGGTATCACCGCGTGCTACAGTTGTGGACTGAAAACCGAGCCGATGGCGTGCTGCGGCGCCCGGCGGTGCTGGACCCGTGAGGACGCGACGCAGCCGAACAGCGAGACGGAGGTAGCAGTGGCCAGGAAGAAGACGCCCGCCGGCGCCCGTAACATGAAGACCTTCTACGGCATCCTCGCACTGGTTGCAGTGGTCGGAGTTGCGGCCATCGTGCTGGCCGTGCGCCGCGGCGACGGGGCCATGGCCACGGAGCCCATCGACCTCCGCCAGCTCGGCGATGCCACGGCGCTGCTGGAGCGCGCCGAGGGCGTTACGGTGGGCGAGGAGGCGGCGCCCGTCCAGATCCTGGTCTTCAGCGATTACATGTGTCCGGCGTGCGCCATGTGGGCCGGCCAGATCGAGCCCATGCTGAAGGCGGAGTTCGTCGCCACGGGGAAGGTCCGCCTGACCTACTACGATTTCCCCCTGGGCGGCAACTTCAAGCACTCCTTCGTGGCGGCCCGCGCCGCACGGTGCGCCGGCGACCAGGACCGTTTCTGGGAGTATCACGACCGGCTGATGTCGGGCCAGCAGCAGTGGGCCTACAGCCAGTCCACGCCGGCGGCGTACTTCATCGATCTGGCCCGTACGGTCGGCGCGGAGCCGCGGAGCTTCGAGTCGTGCCTCCGCAGTGATACCCACGCCGAGGCGGTGACGGCGAACCGGGTCCTGGGCGAGACGCTGGGGGTCGGCGGCACGCCGACCATCTTCCTGAACGGCCGTCAGGTCCGGCAGTGGAACGACTACGCGGCGCTCCGCTCCGCCATCCAGGCGGCCGGCGGCGTCTGATGAGCGTCCAGGCGGCCGTCGCGCCGGCAGCGGAACGCAGTGAGGCCGGCATGACGAACCGCATGCTCATCGCGCTCTTCGCGCTGGCGGGCACGCTCGTCTCGGCGTACCTCACGCTCTACGCGTTCGGCCTGGTGGGCGAGATCGCCTGCGGTTCGGGCGGCTGCCAGGTCGTGCAGAACTCGCCGTGGGCGCGTTTCATGGGCGTGCCCGTGGCGCTCATCGGCCTGGCCGGCTACGGCATGCTGTTCGTGACGGCGCTCATGGGGCTGCAGGCGGCGTTCGCGGGGAGCCGGGCCGTGTCCGCCATACTTGTGGCAGGCGCGGTCGGGGGCGCCGCCTTCTCGGCCTACCTGACCTATCTCGAGGCCTATGTCATCCACGCGTGGTGCCGGTGGTGCGTCGTCTCCGCCGTCATCGTGGGGGGCATCGTTCTCGCCGCGATTCCCGAATTCCGCAACCTGAGGCGGGTGTCCAGTGAATGAAGCCAGGGTGAAGGTGCGGCTGGTTTTCGCAGATCGCGGCTCCTTCCACGACGTGGAGATCGCGCTCCCGGCCGACGTGCTGAACCGCTACGAACGGATCATCGACGCCATCCGGGCGGACCCGATCATAACAGCGGAGCTGTTCGTCGATTCGCGTCGCCTGGTGGCCGCCTACCGGGCGGACGCTTAGGCGGCCGTCGGCGTCAGCGCTTGCGCAGCAGTCCGTCCAGGATTTCCCGCCATTCGGCGAAGGTCTTCACGCCCACAACCGTCTGCTGGTTGTTGACGATGTAGGTTGGCGTCCCTGACACACGCGATCCGAAGATCACATCCTGCAGGATGAGCGGCGCCACGCGGTCCTCGGCGACGCACGCTTCCCAGGCCTCCATGGGTACGCCCGCGTCCCGGGCATGGCGGGCCATGATGGGGCCGGGATCGGCTGCCACCGACCACTCCGCGTGCGACGCGAAGATGCGGTCGTGCATCCACCAGAACCTGTTGGCCACTGCGCCGGCGCAGAGGGCTGCTTCCGCGGCGACCCACGCGTTCATGTGCGAAGGCATGGGCAGGCTCACGAACACCCACTGCACACGGTTCGTCCGGATGTAGGCGCTGTCGATCTGCGGGAAGACCTCCACGGCGAATTTCCGGCAGTAGGGGCACTGGAAGTCGGAGATCTCGTAAACGAGGACGGGGGCTCCGGCGGCGCCCTTCGACCGGCTCTCAGCGGCCTGTCGGAGCAGCCGCGCCTGCGGGTGCTCCAGCTGCTGGGCTGCGACCGGCCCGTCAGGCGCGGACAGCGCGGCGAACAGCGCCAGGAGAAGGGTTTTCCCAGGTTTCGACATTCTCTGCATCGTCGGGCGGCGGATTGGCGACAGCGACTCTACACCGGTCCTGCCTCCCGGGTGCCGCCCGCCATGGCCAGGGCCTGCCGCGCCCGGCCCAGGTCCCAGGCCAGCACGATGGCCGGCGGCCACGCGTCGGCCCGGGCCGACG
>DATHVO010000103.1:0-3251 GCA_035461265.1 Longimicrobiales bacterium | reverse complement strand
ACGGCCAGCAGCTTGTCGGGCTCTGCCTCACCGAGCTGCAGCGTCTCGATGATGTCGTGAAGACCGTACTGGAGGTCGGACGGAACGGCGGCGTGAAGGTCGCAGGCACCTGCGACGCCCACGCCGTCATCGCCGAGACCGTGCGCGTCATGCAGCGCAAGTTCGACGCGAAGAGCGTGCTGCTGAACGTGGACCTCGAGGCGCCGGCCTGCCACGTGGCGATGGACGGGGCGGCCTTCCGCGGCGTGCTGATGAACCTGATGCTCAACAGCATGGACGCCATGAACGGACAGGCGACCCGGCGGATCGGCATCGCCACCGAGGCCACCGTGGGCCCGGACAGGGCGGGCGGGCACTTCGCCGTTTCCGTCCGGGACAACGGCCCGGGCGTGCCGCCTCACCTGCGCGAACGCATCTTCGACCCCTTCTTCACCACGAAGCCCACGGGGAACGGGATCGGCCTGGCGACGGCCCTGCGCGCCGCGCAGGAGTGTGGCGGTACCCTGCGCTACGCCCAGTGCTCGGAGAGCGGGGGTGCGGAGTTCGTACTGGAGCTGCCCCTGGTGGCAGCGGCCGCGACGATGGCCGGCCAGCCAGGGGCCGACGCCGACGACGCTCGCCTCGTGGCGGCGTCATGACAGGAATCATCGAGGAGATCCGCGTGGCGACGAAGCACAGGATCATGGTGGTGGAGGACGACGCGGCGCATCGCAGCGCGCTGGAGAGACACCTCGCCCGGAGCGGGTTCGACGTGCTGGCATGCGAGTCCGCAGAGGAGGCGCTGAGCCGGTTCAGCGGCTTTGTGCCGGACCTGGTCATATCGGACATCCGCATGGGCGGGATGAGTGGCATGGACCTCCTGGGGACGCTCATGGAGCGGGCTCCCGGAACCCGCATCATCCTGACCACGGCTTTCGACGACATGCAGGTCGCTGTGGACGCGATGCGGTTCGGGGCCGTGGACTTTCTCATGAAGCCCCTCGACCTGGACGAGTTCGACGAGGTTCTCGAGCAGGTCCTGCCCGACCGGAACGGCGCGGCGCCGCCGTCGGCGGCGCCCGAGGCGGACGGAGGCAGCGGACGCATCGTGGGACGCGATCCGCAGATGGTCTCCATCTACAAGATGATCGGGAAGGTGGCCGCCACCGACGCGCCCATCCTGATCCGCGGGGAGACCGGCACCGGCAAGGAGCTCGTTGCGCGGACCATCCACGACAACTCGCTCCGCAAGAACGAGCCGTTCATCTCCGTCAACTGTGCTGCCCTCCCGGAGACCCTGCTGGAGTCGGAGCTGTTCGGGCACCTCAAGGGGTCCTTCACCGGGGCGACGTCGGACCGGCGCGGCAGGTTCGAGCTGGCGAGCAGCGGCACAATCCTCCTGGACGAGATCGGGGACACGGCGCCCGCCTTCCAGACCAAGCTGCTGCGTGTGCTGCAGGAGAAGGAGTTCTATCCCGTGGGCGGCGAAACGCCGCGGCTCACGAACGCACGCGTCATCGCGGCGACCCACAGGAACATCGAGGAGCTCACACGGACGGGGGCCTTCCGGCAGGACCTGTACTACCGGCTGAGGGTCGTCGAGCTGCACGTACCGCCCCTCCGCCAGCGGCGCGGTGACATCCCGCGCCTCGCCCGGCACCTGACCGTGAAGGCCGCCCTCACGGTGAGCCGGCCCGTCCCGAATCTCACGGACTCGGCCATGGCGGCGCTCCTCGGCTACGACTGGCCCGGCAACGTGCGGGAACTCGAGAACGCCATCATGAGGGCGGTGGTCCTCTCCCAGGACGGCGTCCTCAGGGAGGACGACTTCGATTTCGAGAACCCCGCCATGGTCGGCTCGCCGCTGCCGCCGGACATGGAAGTGGGCCTCGGCACCCTCGCGGACATGGAACGGGCCTACGTGCAGTACGTCCTGGCCCATACGGGAGGACACAAGTCCCGCACCGCCGAGATCCTCCGGGTTTCCCGCGGTCGCCTGGACAGGATCATCGACAAACACGGCCTAACGGCCGAGTTTTCCTGAAGGGTCCCGGGCTGGATTGTTCCGTAGTGCGACAGGCCCCCTGTCGTGCGGCGCTACAGATGAACGCGCCGGGAAGGGCAGTAAATTAGCTAAGCTGTTGGAAACAAAGCAGTTAAGAATCCTGGCAAACGCGGCGCGGCTATTGAATGGGGAATCACGCGCGGACGGAGTGCAACCCGTACCGTGCAGGGGCTGACGGCCTGGCGCCGCCGCCCGATTGCCCGGTCTCCCCGGGCGCCCCAACAAACGAACCGGCCGGGATGGCCAGGGAGGACGCATGAAGGAGCTGTGGACGCGTTTCGCAGAGGATGAATCCGGTCAGGGTCTCGTGGAGTATGTGCTGATCGTCGCCATCGTGGCCATCGGCCTGGTGACCATCATGTACGTCTTCCGGAATTCCATCGGCAACATCTTCAAGACGTCTGCGAACACGCTCAACAACGCGCCCGGCGCCCAGTACCAGTAGCCGGGGGTGGACTCGGGGAGGAGCGACGGGCACCTGCCGGTGGCCGTCCCTCCTCCCGGGACCGGGAAGGTAGGAATGTGGACGGCGATGAGCCTGGCGCTGGCGGTCTTCGCGGTGACGGGGGCGTTGAGTGACGCACGTACGCACCGGATCCCGAACCGCCTCGTGCTGGCCGGGCTCGCCGCCGCACTGCTGCTCCGGGCCATCTGGGGCTGGACGCCCCTCTGGCACGGCGCGGCAGGCGGCGCCATCGCCCTGGCGTTCGGGCTGCCGCTCTTTCTCCTGAGGGCGTTCGGCGGCGGTGACGTGAAGTTTCTGGCGGTCTGCGGCGCGTTCGTGGGCCTGCCACTGGTGGGGCGCGCGGCCCTCTGGGCCGGCGTCGCAGGCGGTCTGCTGGCCCTCTGGGTCATCTTCCGCCGGCGCGTCCCGCTGGCAGCCTGGGTGCGGACCCGGGAACTGCTCGTGTCCGCCCTGACCCTCGGGCGGTCCGGCAGCCGGATGACCCTGGATGACGAGGGCGCGCTCGCGGCGCCCTACGGGATTGCCATTGCCGCGGGAACCCTCGTGGCGTGGTTCGGTTCTGCGGGAGGATGGATTCCATGACCCCAACGTTTCCATTGAGGCGCGGGCGCTCCATGCGGAGCAGGCCGGGCCAGGGGCTCGTGGAGTTCGCGCTTCTTCTCCCCGTCCTGCTCCTGCTCATCATGGGCGTCCTGGAGTTCGCCCGCGCGTGGAACATCCGGCACGTGGTGACGGATGCCG
>DATHVO010000102.1:0-4852 GCA_035461265.1 Longimicrobiales bacterium | reverse complement strand
CGGGACCGGACACGGCGTGCAGGGCGGCGCCGGGAACCGCCACGGCGCCGGGGAATGCCGTGGCGCCGGGGAACGCCACGGCGCCGGGGACCGCCGCGGCGCCGGGAAATGCCGCGGAGCCGGGGAGTGCCGCGGCGCCGGGGAATGCCGTGGCCGGGGGGACCGCCGCGGCGCCGGGAAATGCCCTGGCGCCGGGGGGACCGCCGCGGCGCCGGGGAGTGCCGTGGCGGGGGGAAAGCCCACACTCGTCGGCGAATCCGCGTCGTGTGCTGGAAACACCTCGCCTGGCGATGTGAATCCGGCAAACCGCCGAGAGGAGCGAGTAGCGTGCTGGAATCACATCGCTATCCGACGTCAAACCAGCACGCGCCGCCGAAACCGCGGCGAGTGCGGCGGTTTTCCTCGCCGACGCCTACTGATGCCGCGGCGCCTGGAACGGCCGCGGCGACCTACCGCCCCGTCACCTCCGCCGGCCGCGGCGACGTGGCCGCGCCCCGGGACATCGCCCGCTCACGGGCGGCATCCTCCGCCTGCAGCACCGCCCGCATGCCGTAGCCGGCGGCGCTGCGGATCGGCTCCGGCGGCCAGGGCAGGACACGCCGGCGCACGAACGGCCCCTCCGCCAGTTCCGTCTTCCGGTCGAGGACCATGTCCCGCAGCGTCTGGGCGTTGAGGTGCGTCATGGACACGCCGTGGCCGATGCAGCCCAGACTGTACACGGCGCGACCGTCCCCCAGCCGGCCCATGATGGGCGTGAGGTCCGTGGTGACGGAGAAGGGGCCGCCCCAGCGGTGGCTGAAGCGGACGTCGTCCAGCATGGGGAACGTGAGGCGGAAGCGCTCCTCCACCTGCCGCCACGCCGCTGGGCTGTCGTCGCCGTACAGGCTGTTGCCCCAGGTGAAGCCGACAGGCCCGCCGCCCATGGTGATGCGGTCATCGGCAGTGAGGCGGTAGTGATGGATGAGGTTGCGGCTGTCCTCGAGGCCCTCCCGCCCCGCCCATCCCACGCGTCCGAGCTGCTCCGCCGTGAGCGGCTCCGTGGACATCATGTGCGTGAAGGCCGGGACCTGTTTGCGGCGAAGCTGCGGGAAGAGGTGGGAGTACGCGTTCGTCGCGAACACCACACGCTCCGCCGTCACCGTCCCGCCCGGCGTCTCCAGGCGGAACGTGCGCCCTGCCAGGACCCGCGTCACCGGCGTGTTCTCGTACACGTCCGCGCCCTGCCGCACCGCCATGCGCCGCTCCTCCCGCACCAGCTTCAGCGGATGCACCAGCACGAGGCGAGGCTCCCAGATGGCGCCGAGATGGAGAGGCGAGTCCACGCGGCGGCGGACCTCCGCGCCGTCCATCCAGTGGATGTCGTCGAAGCCCAGGCCGTTCATGAGGCGGACCTCGGACTGCAGGCGCTTCGCGTAGCCGGGCGTCGTCGCCACCCGGAGGAAGCCGGGCCGGGTGCGGTCGCAGTCCAGCGCCTCGCGCTCGATGAGGGCGTCGAGCTCGTCCACCGCCCGCATCATGTACCGGTGCGCTCGGGCAAGGAAGTCCTTCCCCCGGAGCAGCGCCACCGCGCCGAACCCCAGTCCCACCACCGTCATGGCGAAGGAGCCGTTCCGTCCGCTGGCGCCGTAGCCCACCTCACGGGCTTCCAGCACCGCCACCCGCAGCCCCGGCTCCGCCCGCTTCAGCTCGTACGCCGTCGTGAGGCCCGTGTAGCCGCCGCCAATGATGGCAACGTCCACACCGATGTCACCCTCCAGAGCCGGACCGGGCGTGTAGTCGCCGTACGTCTCCAGCCACATCGAACGGGGAAGGGGAGGCAGGGCTTGCATGACGTCGCTCCGGGTCCGGCGGCCGCGCACCCCGGCCCCACGGCCGGGGGCGCCCGCTCCGCCCACCATACCACCCCGCACGCCCCGGGTCTGTGGGGGAAACGCCGCGTCCGGTGACCGCGTTCGCCCGACCGCGGGGCCTACGCCCGCGTGGAGCCCGCTCCCGCCGCCGCCTCAACCGGTTCCACCTCCACCTCCACCTCCAGGCCGTCCCGGACGCTCTGCGTCACGATGCAGAAGTCCTCGAACAGCCCCGTGCACCGCGCCAGCCGCTCCCGGTCTCCCTCCGCTACGCCGGGGTGCAGCCGCACCCGGATCCCCGCCACACGGAACCGCCCCGCCTCGTTCCGCTCTACCGTGCCGGTCACGCCCACGCGCAGCTCCGATACCTCCACCCGCGACCGCTTCAGGCAGAAGAGCAGGCTCGCAGCCAGGCAGTTGCCCACCGCCGCCCCCAGCAGCCGCACCGCATTCGGACCCTCACCGGCGCCCAGCGGCACAGGCTCGTCCACCACCAGCGGCGCCACCGCCGGGTCCTCGAACTCAACGGAGAACCGGTAGCCGTCCTCCAGCTTCAGCGTCACGTCGAACTGCCTGTCCTCTTCCATGCCTGCCTCCCGTGTCCTTGACGTCCGTTTGGGGCCCTTGTATAATAATATCAGTATATATTAATGCAAGGGCGCCGACTCGGGTGGGCCGGGGCGGCACACGCATCGAGGACGGACGGAGGGACGGATGGCCGGGAAGAACGTCGTGCAGTTGACGGACCAGAGCTTCGGGAGTGAGGTGGAGGGCGGTGAGGGACTGGTGCTGGTGGACTTCTGGGCGCCGTGGTGCATGCCCTGCCGGGCGGTGGCGCCGGTGGTGGAGCAGCTGGCGTCGGACTACACGGGGCGGCTGAAGGTGGGCAAGCTGAACGTGGACGAGAACCCGGAGACGGCGGCGGCCTACGGCATCCGGTCCATTCCGACGCTGGCGCTGTTCAAGGACGGCGTGCCGGTGGAGGGGGTCCTGGGCGCGGTGCCGAAGGGGCAGCTGGAGCAGATGATCCGGAACCACCTCCCGGCGGAGGCGTAGGTCGGGGCGCCGGCGCGGCGGTCCGGGGTCCGGCACCGGACACGCGCCGCGCCGGTCGCTCCGTTCGGCCCGGGTGCGGGGCGCAGCATGCCCCCGCACCCGGGCCGGTTCATGTCGAGGCCCGTTGGGCCGCGACGTAGTCCCGAAGCACTCCGGTCTCTGTCTCGAGCTGCCTGAGGCGGTGCTTCACGAGGTCGCCCACGGAGATCACGGCGGTAGGCTTTCCACCCTCGGCGACCACGAGGTGGCGAAGCCGGTGCAGGGTCATCCGCGCCATGACGTCCTGCAGCGGGTCGTCGAGGGAGCATGTGGCCGGCTTCTGCATGATCCGCTCGAGGGTGACGCCGGCCGCGCCGTGCTCGTGCTCGTCGAGGGCGCGGACGATGTCACGTTCGGCCACGAATCCCGTGACCGTCCCATCCGCCGCCACCACCGGCAGGCCGCCGACGCCGTGGGCCATCATCAGGCGCACAGCCGCGGCGACGTCGGCGCCCGCTGTCACGGTGACCACGCCGGAGTCCTTGTGCCTGAGCAGATCCCGCACACGCATTTTCCACTTCCTCCTGCCTTCGTTCACGATCCGATCATGAGGGCGCAAGGTTCACACCGGCGGGCCGGGCAGGTGCGCGGCGTCGTCACCGCTGCACGGGGTCGTGCGCCATGCTATAATTGAACAGTGCCACGTGGCGCGCGGCCGACGCCGCGGCCGCTCCCGCCTGGCACGCCAGCCACCCGGCAGGAGGCCGCCATGTTCGAGCGTCCCCGCACCCTCACGACGGAGGAAGAGCGCAGGCGGGAGGAGGCCTGGCACGCGTCGACGACCGAGGTGATCGCCCGGGCGGGCGAGCAGTTCCAGCAGATCGCCCACCTCATCGGACTCGGTCCCCGCGCCAGCCGCGCGTTCGTGTCTGCGGCGTTCGAGGCTGCGCGCCAGTACCAGACCGGCTGCATGTACGCGAATTACCAGCGCCGCACGGGCCACCCGTACCCCGTGGAAGGACGCATCAGCGATGACGCGCACGGGGACACGGCGTGGAGCATGGAGCTGACGCGGCTCCGTTCCGTGGTGGAGGCGGAGCGCGGGTAGCGGCCGACGCGGGCCATGCCACATTGACCTCGGACATCGCCGCGATACCTTCAGCGCGGGGGCGGGCCACCGCGACGCGCCCCTCCACCCAAGCATGAGGGAGACCGGGATGCGCGACGCACGGCTGTCCGCCCGCACGCCGCTGGCCATGGACCCCGAGGAGTTCCGCCGGCTGGGCCACGACCTGGTGGACGACATCGCCGGCTTCCTCGCCGCGCTGCCCGACCGTCCCGTCACCCGCAATGCCGGGCCCGCCGATGTCCGCGGCTTCCTGCCGGATGGCGGGCTGCCCGTGGCCGGCACCGACGCGGGTCTGCTCCTCCGGGACACGGCACGCCTGCTCTTCGACTGGTCCACGTTCAATGCACACCCGCGCTTCTTCGGCTACATCACCGCGGGCCCGGCCCCCATCGGCGTGCTGGGCGATCTGCTGGCTTCCGCGGTGAACCCGAACTGCGGGGCGTGGACCCTCTCGCCGCTGGCGACGGAGATCGAGGCGCAGACGGTCCGCTGGATCGCGGACCTCATCGGCTGCCCTGCAGGCACCGGCGGTCTGCTGGTCAGCGGCGGGAACGTGGCGAACTTCACCTGCTTCCTCGCCGCGCGCACGGCGCTGGCCGGCTGGAATGTGCGGGAGGAGGGCCTGGCGAGCGACGGCGGCCGGCGCCTGGCCGTGTATGCGTCCGCGGAGACCCACACGTGGATCCAGAAGGCCGCGGACCTGTTCGGCCTGGGGACGGATGCCATCCGCTGGGTGCCGACGGACGACGACCTGCGGATGGACGTGGCGGCGCTGCGCCGGTCCATTGAAGCCGACGTCGCCCGGGGCGTCCGCCCCATGATGGTGGTGGGTACGGCG
>DATHVO010000101.1:0-1676 GCA_035461265.1 Longimicrobiales bacterium | reverse complement strand
CCCACTGGCAGTTGGCGAATTCGGGGTCTTTGCGTTGTGGCCACAACCGCAGTGTCGGCAGCAGAGCGGCTCATGAAACCGGGCAGGTTGCTCAGACGCGCAGCAGTCCCCTGAACCCCCTCGCGGCATAGTAGGACTCGGCACCGTTGTGGTACACGAACACCTTGCCGTACCGGCGGTCGCAGAAGAGAGCACCGCCCAGCGCACGGACGTCCGGCGGCGTGCGGATCCAGCTGGACGTCGTCGTATCGAACTCGTCCAGCTCCTGCAGGCGCCGGTACTGCTCCTCCGTCAACAACTCGATGCCGATCCCGGCTGCCATCGCCACGGCGCTGTCCCGCGGCTTGTGCTTCCTGCGCGACTCCAGCGCTTCGCGGTCGTAGCATACGCTCCGGCGGCCGGCCGGACTCTGCTTCGAGCAGTCGCAGAACAGGAGGTGCCCCGTGGCCCCGTCCCGGCCCACCACGTCGGGCTCGCCGCCCGTCGCCTCCATCTCCCTCAGTGATCGCAGTGCGTCCGGATTTCCCTCGAGCCGCGCCTCGACGTCGGCCCACGCGATCGCTTCGTGGCGATGCATGTTCGCCTCGAAGCGGGCCTTCAGTGTCTGGAGCAGCTCGGCGCGTTCCGTCCTCGTCGTCATTCCACCACCTGCGCCGATGGTTGTCCGTGCACCCGGGGACCGGAAGTCACCAGGGCGTCAGTGGTCCGGCACGACGCGGCAGCCGAACAGATCGCCGTGGATCACGTGGTCCGAGCGGGCCGCACCCCATATGGAGAGACCGAAGTGCGTGGATCGGACCATGTACACGTCCTCCACGTTCGTGTACCCGCTTCGGCTCCCGCCCGAACCCGCCGCCGGGTCGGGACAGAGCCGCGTCACGCCCCACGTGAGGCGGCTCCGCGCGGTGTCGCCCGAGACACTCACGGGCCCGACCGCGAGGTGATGGAACTGCGAATCCGCCGGCGTGACCGGGCGCGCACGCAGGGCAAGGTGGAGGTGAGCGCGGACGGCAGGCCACGGTGGGACCGAGCCGGGCAGCTCGATTCTCCACGCCGTGCTCAGGGTATCCTGCGCGGCCCGTGCCATGTACGGTGCCACGGTGGCGAAGATTTTCCGGATCAGCGGAGACGTCACCGCGGTGTCGAGCTGGACCGCGGCCGGCGGCCGTGACGGGGTCTGGGCGAGCACCGGCCCGGGCAGCATGCCGAGGGCGCACGTCAGCACGAGGAGCACGATCCGGGCGCTCAGCGGTGCCATGGCGCAGGGTTCCGCCTGCCGCGCCGCGGCCCGTCGTTGACAGTCACCCGGGAGAACGCATATTCGCGAATTCACCCGGGAGCCTCACGAGCGGAGACATCATGGCGAAGCACCGGATCTATACGACGAGCGTGGCGAGCGTCTACCCCCATTACGTTGCCAAGGCGGAGCGGAAGGGCCGCTCCCGGTCGGAAGTGGATGAGATCATCCGCTGGCTGACCGGCTACTCCCAGGAAGAGCTGGAGGCGCGCCTGGAGGAGCGGACGGACTTCGAGACGTTCTTCGCCCATGCCCCCAGGATGAACCCGTCGCGTGCCGCCATCAAGGGCGTCATCTGCGGCGTCCGGGTGGAGGACATCGAAGAGCCGACCATGCGGGAGATCCGCTACCTCGACAAGCTCGTCGACGAGCTCGCGCG
>DATHVO010000100.1:0-6163 GCA_035461265.1 Longimicrobiales bacterium | reverse complement strand
TCGCAGGGTCGAGGATGCGCACGTCGGGCACCGTCGTCTCGGCTGCGAGTCGCGCCGCCTCGTACCGCTGGCGCAGGTCGTTGAACAGGTTCTCCGACGTGGCCACCTCCCGGCGGTAACGCGCCTCGTCGATGGCCCGTGACGGGATCTGCCGCAATTCGGTGGATGCATCGTCCACCCGCGCGTCGAACTGTGCGAGCTCCTGATCGAGCTGGGCCAGCAGGCGGCGGGCGAGGGCGGGCACGCTGCCGCGCTCCATCTCCTCCACGTCAGCTGCCGCCCGCACGACGAGGGGGTGTTCGGGCGTGTACTGGAGCAGGAGAGCGCGGTGCTCGGCGCGGCGGCTCGCCAGCGCGTTGAGCGCCTGCATCAGTTCCGGAGATTCGCGTACCGCCGGCACCGCACTCAGGGCATCCACGGAGACGCGGCCGTCGGACGCCGAGATCGCCCGCTCGATGTTCGTACGGTCGCGCTGGCGGGTCTCCCGCTCAATCTTGAGATCGAAGAACGCGGACATCACCGGCGCCCGCGTCGCCTCCAGACCCGCCGCCATCGGCACCGCGTCGGACGGCAGTGTGATCGTGGCCACGCGGAACCTCTCGAGGGAGAGCTCCGCCTGCCTGAGATTCCCCTCCGCAAACTGCATCTGCCGGTTGAGGATTTCCCGCAGCTCGTCCAGCTTGGCCCGCTTCAGCTCGGCGGCCAGCTCCACGTAGCGCTCCGTGACGGCATTCGCGACGTCGGCCGCCTCCGCCGGGTCATCCGACGTGTAGGTCACCCACATGAAGTTGCCGCCGCGATCCAGCCTGGCATCGATCCGGCCGTCCAGACGTGCCGCCGCCTGGCGTAGGTTCATCAGATCGAACGGCGCCGTGCGGACGCCCGTGACCTGACCGATTGCAGGCCGCCACACGAGCCCGATGGGCGACCCCAGCACGCCGCCGCTCCGCGCGCGGTCGATGACGCGGCCGTCCGCCGCCCGCAGCTCCATCTCGCCGGTCCCGCCGTTGACGGTAACCGTGTAGGAGCCCGGAACGAGGGCGTCGGGATTGGCGTCCATGCCGGCGAAGAGGTCGGCATCCGCGCGGGCGTGGCTTACGAAAAGGCGCTTGCTACGTACGACCGGATCGTACACCGCGAAGGAGCGCAGCAGCTCCACCCAGGCATCGTTGCGCAGCAGCTCGGGCGACTGGATGGGCCCTCGCAGGCCGTCGGTGCGCTGGGAGATCTCGATCCACAGCCGCGACTCGGCCCGGTAGGTGAGGTTCACGTACCGCGTGGCGAAGACGGCGGCGATGGTGCCCACCACCGTCAGCCCCGCCACCAGCCACTTGTAGCGCCCGATGCCGCGCAGGATGCGGCGGAAGGAGAACGCCGACGAGCCGCCGGCATCACCCTGGTCGAAATACGTACCGGGCACCGGTCGCGCCGGAAGCCCGGCACCCGGCTCGACCGGCGCCGGAAGATTCTCGTTGTTGGTCATGCGTCCCGAACCCCTCCAGTCACGCGCCCGTCGGCAGCCCGCCTCCGCGCGGTCCGGCCGCTCCCGGGGCGTAGTCGGCAACAGCTCCGGGGAAAGCTCGCCCGAGACAGGCTCACTATGCAAGGTCGAGGCCGGACGGCATGTCACGGCTCCTCGCTCCCGACCATACACGCACACCGGCCGTCCCGGAATTGTTCCGTGCTGCGGTTCGTGACAATGGCGTGTCGCGTTACGGGTGGCTGGTCGCCCCCCCGGACGGGGCCGCGGTGCCTGCCGCAAATCCTCCGTGAATCCTCGCGCTGACGATGTTACGAAATCACACGGTCAGTCGTCCTCTGGAGGAACCCGTGCCGAAGTTCGCGATCGGTAACAGGAGGGTGCAGGAGCGCGGGGCGGTTCGACTGGCGATCCGCAACGTCACGCTCGGCAGGCTGGTCCGGAAAATGCTACATGCTCCGCCCAACGGGAGTCCGCAACAATATTACGGAGTTGGAGTTGTGTGATGCAGAGCCACGCCGAAGGCGTACTGTCTCGGGAGACTACGCCGCAAACTGGTGAAGAGTGGTCGCAGTTCCCCGATATCAAGGTCATAAGACCGTTCACCGCGCGCAGGACCCAGGCCGACCGTGCCCGGCGCATGCTGAACGTGGTCGTGGCTGCAGCAGCGCTTCTGCTGGTGCTGCCGCTGATGTTCATCGTCGCGCTGGCCGTCCGCCTGACGTCGCCGGGGCCGATCCTCTACACCCAGCTCAGGGTGGGGATCGACCGGCGCAAGAACGACGGCGGCAACTGGCGCCGCCGGGTCGACTACGGTGGCCGGCTCTTCAGGATATACAAGTTCAGGACGATGTACGTGGATGACGGCCGCGCCCAGGTATGGGCCCGCCCGGACGATCCGCGCGTGACGCCCATCGGCCGGTTCCTGCGGAAGTACCGTCTGGACGAGCTGCCGCAGCTCGTCAATGTCCTGCGCGGCGACATGAACATCGTCGGTCCCCGGCCGGAGCAGCCGAAGATCTTCATGTCCCTCCGTGAGACGATCGACATGTATCCGCGCCGGCAGCGCGTCCTGCCCGGGATCACGGGTCTCGCCCAGGTGAGCCAGCCGTACGACCGTGACATCGACGACGTTCGGCGCAAGGTCCATTACGACCTCGAGTACGCCAGCCGCGTGTCGGCCATGGAGGACCTGAAGATCATGTGTCGCACTCTGCCCGTGGTGTTCACGGGCAAGGGCGCCTGGTAGGCGGGCGGAACCGGTACGTACGCCCGAGATGACTGATGGCCGGCAGCCGGTACTGGTTCTCGCCAACCGGCTGCCGTATCCCGTGGATGACGGGTGGAAGACCCGGACCTTCCACATCATCCAGGGACTCTCCCGGCATGCCCCGCTCACACTTCTCACGTTTCATGATGGCGCCGCTGCCGATGTCGATGCCTTCCGGCACGCTGCAGGTGGCGGCATCGACGTGGTCACGGTACCCGCGCCGCGCCCCCATACGCCGGACCGGCTGCTCCTCGGGCTGGTCACACCCACGCCCGTGTACGTGTGGAACCTGCGCTCCCGCCGCTTTTCCAGTGTGCTCAGGGATCTGGTGGCCAGCATCCGTCCTGGCGTGGCGGTGGCCGAGCTGACGTACATGTACCCGTACCTGCACGCGCTGCCCCCGACGGTCCGTCGCGTCATCGACACGCACAACGTCGACTCGGTGCTGCTCGGCCGATACGCCTCCGGACATCGGGGCATCCTCGTCCGGCGGTACGCCGCCCTCACGGCGCGCAAGCTCCGCCGGTTCGAGAACCGGGCCTACACCGGGGTGGAGCAGGTGTGGGTTTGCTCTGACGAAGACGCGGGACTCGCCGCGGACATCGCGCCGCGCGCTGGCATCCGGACCATACCAAACGGCGTGGACACGGAGTACATCCGGCCCGCAGCCGATGGGGAGGTCGAACCGGGCCGCCTGCTGTTTTTCGGCCGCATGGATTACGAGCCGAACCGGGACGCCGTCCGCTACTTCGCCCGCTCGATTCTGCCGACTCTCAGATCGATCGCCGACAATGTGGAGCTGCGGGTGGTGGGGCCGGGCATCGGCCCGGAACTCCGGGAGCTGGCAGCGGACGCACCGGAGATTCGCCTGGTGGGTCGGGTCGACGACCTCCGGCCGGAGCTCGCAGCGGCGACCGCCGTCATCGTCCCGCTCCGAATGGGCGGGGGGACGCGGCTGAAGATCCTCGAGGCAATGGCGGCAGGAAAGGCCATCGTGTCCACGACCATCGGTGCCGAGGGGCTCGACGTCAGCGATGCGGAAGAGATCCTGATTGCAGACTCACCCGGGGAGTTTGCCCGGGCCGTCGGCACGGTGCTCGCCGATCCGGACCTGCGCCGACGCCTCGGCGCCGCAGCCCGCCGGATGGTGGAGCATCGGTACGACTGGGGCCGCATCAAGGTCGCCGCCGCGGAGAGCCTCTGGCCGGCGGGATCCAGGCCCGTGGTGGAGCGGGTGACCACCCCCTGAGCGTGCCTCCGTTCGGAAATTTTTTTCCACTTCCCGCGCACCTATTCGCCACATCCCGCCGCCCGACGAGCGGACCGCCCGGCGCGTAACATCCGGCTGCGGTAGCAGTTGCGCTCCGTGAGCCGCCATGCTTCGCACAGGGCACGGCGGTTGCCCCTCCCCAACGTGTCGCTGCTCAGAGCAAACCCGCCGAAAGACGGGGACGCAGAGTCAAGGAGCTAACGCGGTACGCCGCCACGCCCGCCTGGCCGCCAGCGAGACCCGCAGGGTGACGTGACCGCCGCGTCGCGCCGCCCGGCCGGAGATCGCGGATGGGCCGCAGCTCCGGCTACCTCTCCAATTCTCGACGTCGAGAGTGAAGAGCATGAGCCGCGCGACGAAGCGCTACCTGGTCTCCCTGGCCCTCGCAGCCTGCCTGATTCCCGTCGCCTGCGACAATCCCGGCGACGCAATCGGGCCGGCGGAGACTTCCGACCTCGTCCAGTTCTCCCTGTCCCCTGCCCAGATCACGCTGAAGGTCGGCGAAACGGCGGTGATCTCGCCCACGATCAACAACTCCAACGGGCGCCCTGCGAACCCGCGTTCCCTGAAATGGGAAAGCACGAACGCCACCGTGGCCGGTGTAGACCGTGACGGCAAGGTGACCGGCCTCGCGGCAGGCGATGCCAGGATCGTGGCCCGCAGCGGCTCCGTGGCGGACACGACCACCGTTCGCGTTCTCGACATGGTGGTCTCCCGCGTCGGCGTGGTGGTCTCGCCGGATACGGTAGTACTCACGTGGCTCGGAGCGACGGCCAGTCTGTCGGCAGCCGTCCACAACACGGACGGAACGATAAACTCCACTCCGGGTTTGACGTGGAAGAGTCTGAGTGGAGACATCGTACAGGTAAACGACATGGGAGTACTCACGGCCAGGCGGGGTGGTGTCGCCCTCATCGTGGCGAGCGCCGCATGCTGCGGGCAGGCGGACACGACGCACGCGCGGGTGAACCAACTCGTCGATTCGATTGCCCTCCAGCCGGTCGCCGTATCCCTGGCACCCGGCGCGACGACCCAGCTTACGCCCCGGGCGCTGGATCGCGGCGGGTCGCTGGTCGAGGGTGCCGGCTTCACGTGGTCCTCGGACAACGTTAACGTGGTCACCGTGTCGCCGGCCGGCGTCATCGCCGCCGTCGGCCCGGGCACGACGAACGTGCGTGCGACCAGTGAGTCCCAGAGCGGATCGGTGACGGTCACGGTGACGGGCTCGACCGTGGCGCCGACCCCGACCAGCAGCACGGTCCAGCTCCGGGTCCAGCGCCTCGACGGCGGGTCCGGTACCGTCCTCGTCTCCGCGGGCGTGCCCATGCTGCCCGGCCAGTTCCGCGAGGGCATGTCGGCGCGGCTCACGGACCAGAACGGCGAAGTCGCGGCCTACATCACGCCGCTGCACGGCCGCCACCAGGACGGCTCCGTGGTGAGCCTGCTGGTGCAGGCGGAAGCACGGGGCGGAGACCTGTTGAACCTCGAGCTGGGAACGGCCCAGTCTCGGACGCGCGCGGCCGTGCCCGTGGATTTCCGTCCGGCTGCGAGCCCGGGCAATCCGGGCGGGATCGGGTACCCCGCGGCGGTGTGGGAACCGCCGGTCACGCACCGGGTGTCCTGGCTGTCCGCGACGATGGGGCCCACGGCATCCGTGGCCGAGGCGTCCGCGCGGGGCGGTGCGTTCGCCGCCTTCGAGTCCGACTGGATGACGTGGCAGGAGCAGAAGTGGCAGGACTACCTGTCCGGGGCCCCGAATAACTGGGATGCCTATGCGGGCCGGAACTATTATGACCGCGGGATGCACCACATGGCGTGGTGGCTGCGTGGCGCGCCGGCGGAAGTCTTCCGCCGGGGTGCGGCATACACATTCGGGAACCGCTTCTACTATTACGAGCGGAATAACTGGGGTATCGCCCAGCCTCGCATGTGGCACACGGAAAGCATGGCGCTCCACTACTGGCTTACCGGCGACCCGGTGAGCCGGGAGGGCGTGCACCGGTTCGCGGTCCGCGCGTGGGGTAACGGCGCCGCGTGGCACTACACGAAGCTGCGATACTGCGAGTACGAGGGTGAGGGCCGCCCCATGGCGCGTTCGCTCCAGGCCATAGTATGGGCTGCGCGCATGGGCCACACGGACACC
>DATHVO010000099.1:0-4827 GCA_035461265.1 Longimicrobiales bacterium | reverse complement strand
GGGCCCGCGGCAAATCGCCATACTCGCACCGCCGCCGGCGCCGCGTGCTGGTTCGACTGCTGATAGCGATGAGAATCCAGCACGCGGCCGGGCCCGTCCGCCGGCGTGCTGGATTGACATCACCAGGCGAGGTGGATCCGGCACGGCGCCTCGGTCCGACGGCGAGAGTGGGCTTTTTCTGCGGAGCGCGCGGCGCGCGCCTGACCGACCAGGCGCCGACGCCTGACCCCCGGGCCCTGCAACACCGTCCGGCGGCACCGGCTCCCGAACGAACGGAGGGCGCGGGATCCGGTCCCGCGCCCTCCGTCCACTGGCCGTCCGCCCCGCCTACGGTCCGGTGTCCAGCTCCTCCGACACCGGCATGGCCGGCAGGCGCAGGTCCAGCTCCGGCTTCTGTCCGTCACCCTGCAGGTACGCGTCGAACCAGCCGATCATCCGCAGCGTGTAGTCGAAGCGCGACGCCGAGCGCGTGTTGCCGTGGCCCTCGCCGGGATAGAGGATGAGGCGGACCGGCACGTCCGGTCGCCGCACGACGAGGTGCCGGTACAGCTCCAGCGACTGCGCGGGATGTACCCGGGTGTCGTTTGCGCCGTGCATGATGAGCAGCGGCGTGCGCGCCCGGTCCACGTGGTAGATGGGGCTCCGCTCCAGGTACTTCTGCCAGTTGTCGTGGTACCACTGGCGGGAATGCACGAGGTACAGCTCGTTGGGGATGTCGCTCGTGCCCCACTTCGAGAGGTTGTTGCTGATCCCCACGAACATCACGCCGGCCGCGAAGCGCTCGGAGTAGTACGTGCTCATCCACGCCGTGGCGAAGCCGCCGTAGGAGCCCCCCGTCACACCGACGCGCGCGGAGTCCGCGACGCCCGTGCGGATGAGGTGATCGACCCCGTCCACGATGTCGTCGAACTCGGCGCCGGCGGCATCGCCCTGGCTGCTCATGGCGAACTCGATGCCCCTGCCGGTGCTCCCGCGGTAGTTCGGGTAGAACACGGCGTAGCCCCGGCCCGCGGCGAGCTGGCCTGGCATGGAGTAGTTCGTGAGCCAGCCGTTGAGGTAGTGGGCCTCGGGACCGCCGTGAACGACAGTGATGAGTGGCACCCGCGCGCCCTCGGTGTGTCCCACCGGCAGGATGAGCATGCCCTCGAGCTCGTAGCGGCCGTCCCGTGGCTGATACCGCACGACGCGCTGCTCGCCCATGGCGATGTTCGCGAGCCACGCGTTGCTCTCCGTCACGCGCACCGGAGAGCGCTGGCCGGATTCCAGTACGTACAGCTCCGGGGGGTGGCGGGGCGTGCTGGCGACGAAGGCCGCGCGGCCGCCCGACGCACGGTCGAACGACGTGAGCGCCATCTCGTCGGCCGCGACCAGCCGCTCGAGGCGCGTGCCGTCGGGACGGATCCGGCCGTACACGCTGCGGACGCCTTCACTGGCGATGAAGTGAATCTCGTTCGCGCCGGTCCACGCGATGTCCTCGAACTTGCCCTCGAAGTCCGGCAGGATGTTGCGCGGCGTGCCGCCTGTGGCGGCGACGACCATGATGCGGCCGTCGATGGGATCGTGGATGTCGTGGCCCGCCCGCAGCGCCAGCCGCTGGCCGTCCGGGCTCCACTCGATCTCGCCGACCTTGCCCGCGTTGTCGATGTCCGCCACCACCTCCAGCGTGGCCGCGTCCACTACCTTCACGGACTGCGCCATGTAGAAGTCATCGATCATCGGCGTGGGCGCCACGGACACCGCGATCCGGTCGCCCCGCGGACTCCACACCATCATGTGGTACGAACCGGTGTGGCGGACCGGCCGCGGCGCCTCGCCGGACGTGACGTCCACCACGTAGCCGCCGCGCTGGGGCAGGTTCTCCTCGTAGAATTCGGGGCGGTACGGCAGCGGCGTGGCCGGCTGCTGCACGGCCTCGTTCGCCATGACCGCGAGGCGAGCACCGTCGGGCGCCCAGGCATAGGCGAGGATCGGCCTTTCGAAGCCCCAGACACGGGCCGGCGTCCCGCCCGCGACGGGCACTTCGTAGAGCGACCGGGGCACGCCCTCCTCCGCCGTGGCCAGGAACGTGACCGTCCCCCTCGCCGGCCTGAACGCCACCGCCGCGACACTCCCGCCGGTCACCAGCGCGCGCGTGTCGCCGCTCTGCCGGTCGTGGACATACAGGTGCATGGCATTCGTCGCGTTGGCCTGGAGCGGGTCCGCCGGGACCGCCCGGGTGAAGGCGATGTAACGGCCGTCCGGCGAGATGGCCACCGCGCCGACGGTCTCGATCTGCGCAATCTGGAGCGGCGTCAGTCCCTGCTCCTGGGCGCTGACGACGGCCGCGGAGAATGCGTGTGCAGCCGCGACCGCGACGAGGAGGTGGCGGGTGGTGGCTCTGAACGTGGTAATCATGTATCCTCCCGGGCCGTGCAGCGTGGGCCGGACCAGCGGGTCGACGTGGCGGCGACGGGGCTCTGGCTTCCGAACGGCCGGGGCGCGTTCGCGACAAGCCCCTGTCGCGCAAGCAGATCGGGTCTGCGGTCCCGCGAATCTGAGGTGCCCGCTCCGCCCGCGCAAGCCGC
Source organism: Longimicrobiales bacterium (assembly GCA_035461265.1). Taxonomy (GTDB): domain Bacteria; phylum Gemmatimonadota; class Gemmatimonadetes; order Longimicrobiales; family RSA9; genus SH-MAG3. The sequence goes on along the minus strand of DATHVO010000099.1, from coordinate 2,263 downwards.
GACCGCCGGGCGCACACCGGCCCGGCGTCGATCGGCGGACCCGCACGACCGAGCGCCGGACACTACCCTGTCCCGGGAAACGACATGGACGAGAAGAGCAGGAACGGTCACGACGAGCCGACGCCCGCCCACGCCGGTTCCCTGGACGAGAAGCGCGTCCGCCGTGACGCGGAGCGGCTGACCAGCCGGCCCCGCTCCATCCGGCGCTGGATCACCGCGGCGGGATTCGTCGCGGCCGTTCTGCTCATGGTACTCTTCGCCGCCGGCGAGGCACCCGACGAGGGCAGCCACATCGGGGCCTGGAGCGTGCTCCCCGCGCTGACGACCCTCGTCCTCGTCTTCCTCACGCGGGAGGTCATCTCCTCCCTCTTCCTCGGCATCGCGGTGGGCGGCATCGTCAGCGGGCAGTTCAACCTCATCGGGACGTTCCTCATCCCTGCCATCGGGAGCGCCTCGTACGCCACCATCCTCCTCGTCTACCTCTGGGCGCTCGGCGGCCTCATCGGCCTCTGGACCCGGACCGGCGGCGCGCGGGCCTTTGCGGAGGGCGCCGGCCGCACCATCGTGCGCGGCCCCCGCTCGGCGCGGTTCTTCGCCTGGCTCATGGGGATGGTCTTCCACCAGGGCGGCACGATCTCCACGATCCTGGCCGGAACCACGGTCCGCCCGGTGACCGACGCCCACCGCATCTCCCACGAGGAGCTGACCTACCTCGTCGACTCGACGGCGTCGCCCGCCGCCACCGTCATCCCCTTCAATGCGTGGCCCCTCTACGTGGGCGGGCTCGTCGTCGGCACCATACCGCTCTTCCCCGACGAGGCTGCCGCCGTCTCCTTCTTCTTCAGGTCGCTCCCGTACAACTTCTACGGAATCTTCGCAGTGACCTCGACGCTGCTCTTCGCCGTCGGGGTGCTGCCGTGGGTCGGCAGGAAGATGGGCCGCGCCATCGAACGGGCGCGTGAGACCGGACAGCTCAATGCGCCGGGCGCACAGCCCATAGCCGCCGAGGAGCTCACCACCCTCCGCATCCCCGACGACTACAACGGCACCGCCCTCGATTTCCTCGTCCCCATGGGCACCCTCCTCGGCGTCGCCATCATCCCGTTCTTCCTGACCGGGACCGTCCGCATCGCCGAAGCCTTCGGCCTCGCCGTCCTCGTGGCCTTCATCCTCGCACTCGCCAAGGGGATGTCCCTGCGGGAGGCCATGGCCGGGTTCATCGACGGCTGCAAGGGCGTCACCGTCGGCGCCATCATCCTCGGCCTCGCCGTCACCCTCGGGCTCGTCTCCAGGACCCTCGGCACGGCCAGCTACATCGTTGACATCTCCAGCCACATCATCGCACCGCACTTCCTTCCGGCCCTGCTCATGGCCATCTGCATGGCCGTCGCCTTCTCCATCGGATCGTCATGGGGCACGTATGCCGTGGTCTTCCCCATCGCCATGCCCCTCGCCTACGCCATCAATCCCGACCCGCAGTACGTGTCCATCTGCTTCGGGGCCGTCATCGGCGGGGCCGTCTTCGGCGACCAGTGCTCGCCCATCAGCGACACCACCATCCTGTCGTCCCTCGCCTGCGGCGGCGACCTCATGGACCACGTGACCACGCAGATTCCACTGGCCCTCGCCGCCGCGGCGGCCGGCGCCGCCGTGTCCACGCTGCTCGCATTCATGGTGTAGCCGGGGATCGCAGGGGAGGGATAGAGCCGGCCCCGGCGGGAGCGGGGCCGGCCGAGCGCGAGCCGCTAGTTGCGGTGCAGGACCTGGATTATGGGGGTGCCGTCCTCATCCTCCCCCACGATGGTGAGCACGGAACCCTCGATGTGGTGGACGAGCGCGGCCTCGGGGCCTGTGCGCTCCCGCATGAACAGGACATTCGCGGTGATCCGCCAGGTGCCCTCGTACTCGCCCGGCACGTCGTTCGTCGGACCCTCGATGCAGGCACGGGTGACCATGTCGTTGCCGACGTACGTGCGATCACTGCGGAACGTGATGTTCAACTCCGTCAGCGTCAGCTCGCACACCCACTCCTGGAAGATCGCCGTCTCCGTGATGGGGAGCGCCTGGCCGTCGATCTCCACCAGCGTCCATGATCCCACGATCGGGCCCGTCTCGAGTGGCGTCGAGTCGCTGCCGCACGCCGCGAGGCCAAGCCCCGCAGACGCCAGCAGGACGCCCGCCAACGCTCTCACCCTCATCTCATCCTCCATGCATTCCCTGAAGCGGGGCCGCCGCCGAATCCCCGGCCGCCCTCTGCCGAATA
>DATHVO010000098.1:0-17191 GCA_035461265.1 Longimicrobiales bacterium | reverse complement strand
CGTAGCGGGTGTTGTTGGCGAGTTCGACGGCTTCGGCGGGGGTACGGAACGACATCATGACGACGACGGGCCCGAAGATCTCGACCTGCGCGATGGTGGCGGCCGGTGCGACGTCCGTGAACAGCGTGGGCGGGTAGAAGTAGCCATCCTGCGGGCAGCTCCATGAAGGCTGCCACAGCGTGGAGCCCTCCGCCACACCCTGCTGCACCAGGCGCTGGATGCGTTCGAGCTGCACGGGCGCCACGATTGCGCCGATGTCCACGCCCTTGTCCAGCGGGTCGCCAACGCGCAGGCGCTCCATACGGTCCTGCAGGCGCCGCGCGAGACGTGCGGCCGTGCCTTCGTGGACGAGGATGCGGGATCCGGCGCAGCAGACCTGCCCCTGGTTGAACCAGATGGCATCCACGACGCCCTCCACCACGCTGTCGAGGTCGGCATCGTCGAAGACAATGAACGGCGACTTGCCCCCGAGCTCGAGGGACAGCTTCCGGCCGGTGCCTGCCGTGGCCGAGCGGATTAGGCGCCCGACTTCGGTGGATCCAGTGAATGCGATCTTGTCGACGTCGTCGTGGGCAACGAGCAGCTCACCCGTCGTCCCATCACCCGTGATGATGTTCACGACGCCCGGCGGCAGCCCGACGTCCTGGCACAGCTCGGCGAACCGGAGGGCCGTGAGCGGCGTGAACTCGGCCGGCTTGAGGACGACGGTATTCCCGGTCGCGAGGGCGGGCGCCACCTTCCAGGCCAGCATGAGGAGGGGGAAGTTCCAGGGTATGATCTGGCCGACGACGCCCACGCCCTCGTATTCCGGCAGCTCGCTGTCCATCAGGGCAGCCCACCCGGCGTGGTGGTAGAAGTGGCGGGCGACCAGCGGGACATCGATGTCGCGGGACTCACGGATGGGCTTGCCGTTGTCCATGGATTCGAGGACTGCGAGCTCCCTCGAGTGCTTCTGGACGTGTCGCGCGATGGCGTAGATGAACCGTGCACGGCCGTGGGGCCCGAGCCTGCGCCACGCCGGCAGGGCGGTACGGGCGGCCTGCACCGCGGCAGCCACGTCCGGTGCAGACGCCTGGGCGACGCGGGCGATGGTACGGGCGGTAGCGGGGTTCACCGTGTCGAACCAGGCCCCGTCGGCCGGGTCCTGCCATCGGCCGCCGATGAAGAGGCCGAAGCGGCGCTCCCGCGCATCCAGCCACTGATCCACGGTCGTCGCGCTCTCCGGCGCGGGTCCGTACTCCAGGGTCTCGAATATCCCGGCGACCTTCACCGTATCTCCTACGCTGTCGGGTGGCGGTACGCCGCGGAGTAGCGGCCCGTGACGTAATGCTCCAGCTGCCGCTCGATGTCCGCGAGCAGCGAGCTGGCGCCGAACCGGAACATCCCCGGCGTGAGCCACGTCGTGCCCAGCTCCTCCTTCATGAGCAGCATCCACTCGAGGGCCTGTTTCGCCGTCCTGATGCCGCCGGCGGGCTTGAACCCCACCATGTGTCCCGTCCGCTCGTGGTAGTCCCGGATGGTCCGTGCCATGACGAGCCCCGTGGGGAGGATGGCGTTCACTGACTCCTTGCCCGTGGAGGTCTTCACGAAGTCGGCCCCCGCCATCATGGCGACCATGCTGGCCTGCGCCACATGGCGCAGCGTGCCGAGTTCACCCGTGCCGAGGATGACCTTGATGTGGGCGTCCCCGCAGGCCTCCCTGAACGTCCTGACCTCGTCGTAGAGGGCCTCCCACTCTCCCGTGAGGACGTGGGCGCGGGTGATGACGACATCGATCTCCCGGGCGCCGGCGGCAACGGACGCGCGTATTTCCTCGACGCGGAGCGGCAGGGGCGTGAGGCCGGCGGGGAATCCGGTGGATACCGCCGCGACTGCGACGGGCGATCCGCGCAGGGCCTCGACGGCGGTAGCGACGAGCTGGTGGTAGACGCACACGGCCGCGGTGTGGACCGGCAGGCCGCCGGCGTCCATGGCGTCGAGCAGGTCCCTGCGGACGGGCTGCAGCGCCTTGGCGCAGAGGCGGCGGACGTAGCCGGGGGTATCGTCGCCGGCCAGGGTAGTGAGGTCCATGAGCGTGATGGCGCGCAGCAGCCACGCCGCCTGCCATTCCTTCTTGACGGTTCGGCGTGTGCCGATGGTGGCAGCGCGCCGCTCGACCGCGCTCCGGTTCACGCGGATCTCACGGACCCAGTCGAGCTCCAGCGGGAAGCCGGGGTTGCGGTGCGGCGCCCGGACATCCCGCGGCGTGATGTCCGCGCCGCGGTGACGCTCAGCGATTGCCATTGGACCACAGGGTATGGGTTCGGCTGTGAAGATAGAGCAGGACGGCGGGGCGAGCCAGACGCCCTTGCTGGCACCGGGAGCGGCGTCTAGCTTCGCGGGCGCCATGGACAAACCGGACTACATCGTGTCGGACATCCACCTCGGCGCCGTCCCGGACGCGACGGAGCGGGAGTTCGTCCGTTTCCTCGACCGGGTGGGCCGGGAGGCCGGGTCGCTCCTGCTGGTGGGCGATCTCTTCGACTTCTGGTTCGAGTACGGGGAGGTCATTCCGGGTCGGCACTTCCGGACCCTCGCCGCCCTGGCCCGCCTGGTGGACGCGGGAATCCCGGTGAGCATGGCCGCCGGCAACCACGATGCGTGGGGCGGGCGGTTCCTGCGTGAGCACGTGGGCATGGCGTTCCACACGACGCCCTTCCGCTCCGTGCTGGGCGGCGCGCCCGCTCTCGTGGCTCATGGCGACGGCCTCGGCAAGGGCGACCTGAAGTATCGCGCCCTGAAGGCCGTCATCCGCAGCCGCGCCGCGGTTGGGGCGTTCCGCGTCCTCCATCCCGAGCTGGGTATCCGGCTGGCCCGGGCGGTGTCGTCCACGGAGGAGAAGACGACAGCGGACCCGGCCGCCGAGGGCCGGGCAGCGTTCCTCGAATCCTGGGCGATGGCACGACTGGAGGAAGACCCGACGCTGCGCTGGGTGGTCTGCGGTCACTCCCACCGGCCGGCCGTGGTGGAGCACTCCCCGGGGCGCCACTACCTCAACGCCGGCGACTGGATCACGCACTACACCTACTTCACCGTGACGGACGAGGGCGCGGTCCTGCATCGCTGGCCGTACGGGGACGCCTGACACTGACTTCTCAGGCGGCGTGCTCCACGCCCTCAACATCCACCTGCTCCACCTCCCGCAACACGTCACCCACGAAGCGGCGGCCGACATCCCGGAAGCGTAGCGGCGCATCGCTGGCGGCGAACCTGTAGGCAGGAGGGTCCATCGAATCCGTTCGCAGGTTTGCTTCGTCCAGGACGTCGGCGACCTCACGTGCCGTCTCCGTCGCCGAGTCCACGAGACGCACGCCCTCGCCCATGACATCTGCGATGAGGTCGCGCATGAGCGGGTAGTGGGTGCAGCCGAGGATGAGGACGTCCACGTCCATCTCCTTCAGCGGGGCGAGGTAGTCCTGCGCGACGAGGCGGGCGGCCGCGTGACCGGCCAGCCCTTCCTCGACGAGCGGGACGAAGAGCGGACAGGGCTGGGCGTACACGCGGGCGTCCTGCAGGCGGCGCCGCACGGCGAGGTCGTAGGCACCGGACCGGATGGTGCCGGCGGTGCCGATGACGCCGACGCGACCGGTCCGCGTGGCCTCCACGGCAGCCCGCGCGCCGGATTCGATGACACCGATGACGGGTATGGGCAGCGAATCCTCGAGCAGTGAGCCGGCATGGGCGGTGGCAGTGTTGCACGCGATGACGATGGCCTTCACATCCCGCGTAAGCAGGAACGCCGCAGCCTCCCGCGAATACCGCTGCACCGTTTCCGGCGACTTCGGCCCGTAGGGTACGCGCGCAGTGTCGCCGAAGTACACGAGGGACTCCCGCGGAAGCAGCCGCACCAGCTCCCGGACCACGGTGAGCCCGCCGATGCCGGAGTCGAAGACGCCGATGGGTCGGTTGTCCGGCATCAGCGTTTCGCCCCCACGGGAACGCGGAGGCCGACGGCGACGCCGCCGTCCGAAGCCTGCACCGCAGTGACTTCCGCGGGGAAGTCGGACAGGTGCGCCGTGACGTAGGCGTCGATGGCGGCGGCGAAGGTGAAGACGACGGTGTAGACGATCCAGTCCTGGCGATGACGTTGCCGGGAAACGATGAGTGCGCGGGCGCCGGAGACACCGGGGTATTCGAGTAGCGCAGCCTCATAGGCGGCCGGGTCCTCGAGCTCGCGGGCGATGGCGGTGTCGGCGGCCATGAGGGCGTCGAGCGAGTCCCGGCCGAGGGCGGCCAGGCGGCGCTCGCGGTCCTTGACGTCGTTGAGCTTGTGGATCGTCTTGCCCAGCATCGCCCAGCTCGACGCCTGCAGCGCGAAGTACACGGCGCCCCGGCGGTACTCACCTATGCTCACGTGCCCCCACCCGGGCACGGCCATGGCGCGGAAGAAGGCGCCGAGGGGCCGCCTGCCCTCCCGCGGGATCGTATCCGCGACGGGGAGCGTGTCCGTGACCGGGGTCGCGGCGACGATCACGGTGTCCAGAGCCGGCAGCGTATCCGCCGGCGGGCGGGGGTCCTGAGCGGACACCGGCGCCACCGCTGCGGCCAGCGCAATGGCCGCAGCGCTCAGTGCGAACGGCAGGACTCGGTTCATATCACCCATGTTGTGCGTCTGCGTCGCCCGGCAACGCGCCGCTGATCACGTTGAGGCGGAGCGGCAGGAGGTCGATGCGTATTCCGGCCGCGCCATCCGGCGCCTCACGCAGCTCTCCGTCGAGCTGGAACAGGAGCGGTCCGCCCTCGACCAGCGTGAGGTGGACGGCGGCGCCCCTGTCCATGGTCACCCCGTGCCGCCGGGTATGCGTTCCCCTGAGTACCCGCGGGACCATGAGTGCGTTTCGCAGCACCGGCATCTCGTCGACGAGGCACACGTCGAACAGCCCGTCGTCGGCCCGTGCCTCGGGGCAGATCCGGAACGCCCCGCCGATGGACGTGCCGTTGCAGACGGCCAGGTTCATGATCCGCCGCCGGACGGTGCGTCCATCGATCTCCATCGCGACGTCCATGGGGCGGTACCGCACCAGCGCACGGACGAGGGCGGCGACGTACGTCGCGCCGCCGGGAAGGTATCGGGACCTTCGCAGCTGGCGTACCACCTCGACGTCGATCCCGGTGCCCATGGCGTTCGTGAAGTATTCGACCCGATCGTCCCAGCTCGCACGGCCGACATCGACCCGGACCGTACTGCCGGCCGCGAGGGCATCGAGGGCCGCGGTGCGGCTGGCCGCGCCGGGCACCATCTTGACGAAGTCGTTGCCCGTCCCGATGGGGAGCACGCCCAGCGAGGTGCCGTTGACCGCTGCCGTGAGGATGCCGTTGGCGACCTCGTGAACCGTCCCGTCCCCGCCGGCGGCCACGATGAGGCGGACACCGGCCCGTGCGGCATCGCTGGCGAGCTCCCTGGCGTGCCCGGGTCTCTCGGTCTGGACGATGTCGTATTGGACGCGGCGGCGATCGAGTTCCCGCTCGATGGCGTGCCGGATCCGCCGGCCGGCCCCGTGCCGCGCCATCGGGTTCAGGATGATCCGCATTGCCGACAATGCTAGTGCCGGCCGTGCCGGCTCGGCAATGCGCAGGTGGCGGGATCAGGGCGGCGGAGCGGCGTCCGGCTGGCGACGTTCCGAGTGCTTCCCGACGCGAACACGCCACGTCAGCGGACCGTCCTCGAGGTACTCGAAACTGAAGGCCGCCTCGCCACGCGTCGCGCGGAGCGTGTAGTACATGCAGCGGGGATCGTGGTCCACCACGAGCTCGAGGCTTCCCGTCACCGGCAGCGCGTCGTACGCGGACATGATCGTCTCGAAGCGGTCCCGGGGCGGGACGCCCGTCACGTCGAGGAGTGCGTCGCCGGTGTTCATCAGCCGGCGCTCGTACCGAGCCGCACGAGGTCCTCGTTTCCGGTCCTGCTCCCGCACCCCCAACCAGTACCGCGCCCGAGCCAGATGCGCCACACGGGGACCCGCGCGGGGTCCGTCGGTGCGAGGAGGAGCACGCCGTCCCACGCCCGGAGCGTCAGGCTGGCGATGAGGGCGCCGATCCCCTTGCCTTCGTTCGCCGCCGCCTCGGGCCCGCTGCCCCGGAGCCGTATGCTCGAGAGTTGCGGGCCTGCGGCCTCCAGGACGGGAGCCGTGAGCAGGGTGAGGGGTGCGCCGTCGGGGTCGGCGTCCCAGGACAGGGCGGCCAGGTCCGGCGCGCAGCGTTCCACCAGCAGGCGGGCCGCCGTGGCGTGGGCGGGATCGGACGGGTGGGCAATGAGCAGCCGGCCGCCGGCACGGTCGAAGGCGGCCGCGGCCGCGTCCATGCGACCTGAGACCGCCGCCCATGCCAACGGGATCAGCACCCGTGCCCCGAGGCGGGCCGAAAGCGCCGCAACGGGTTCCCATTCGGGGACGGCGACCAGCGCCGGTCGAAAGACCCGTTCGGCGAGACCGGCCTCCGAGAGGGTTCGGGCGGCGGCGTCGATGGCCGCGTCGGTCGACCGTACCGACAGGCCGTGGCCGTGGCCTTCCACGACCTCGACGGCGGCGATGCCGCGGCGGACGCAGGCCGCGGCGAGCTCATCGAGTGACACGTCCGGCGCCGCCTCGGTGCTGAGACCCAGGCGCATGCTCAGCGCCGACCGATGAGCACGCGCCAGACGACGGGGCCGCGCTCGAGGTACTGCCACTCGAAACCGTCCGGGTGCTCCGCCTCGAACTGGTAGCGCAGCGGGAAGGGATCGTGATCGTTCACCAGCACGAAGCTCTCGCCGGCGGCCAGTGCGTCGAAGGTGGTGAAGATGGCCGGGTGCTTCTCCCTCGGAGGGATCACCCTCACGTCGAGTTCCCGCCGGCCCGGCGTGCCCGTGGTCATGTCTGCGGCTCCTCGCGCTGCGGGTTTCCCGGGTCGGGGACCCGAATGAGGAGGCGGACACGGTCGCCGGCCTCCTCGTGGACTTCATAGGCGTAACCCCGCGACTTGAGCTGCGGCAGAAGAAACTGCGGCACGCGGTTGTTGATCTGGATGAGCATCCCTCCCGGCGGCAGGGCCTCGAGGGCCTCCAGCGTCCTCACGAGCGGCTCCGGCGGTTCGAGTCCACGCACGTCGAGGGTCACCGGCTCCGCGTGCACCTCGGCAGCCGGTGTGGACGCCGGTCCGGCCGGAGCCCGATCCACCGGGTCGGATCCATCGGCCGCGCGGGCGGCGTCGGCCGGGTAGAACCACACGACCCAGTCGTCCGCCGCGAGTTGCTCCGTCCAGTGGGCGAGGCCCTGGGCGGCCATGACCGCGTAGAGCGGCACGGGCTCGAATATGGCCCGCAGGCGCAGCGCCCCGCCGGGTGGAAGGCTCCTTCGGGCAGCCAGGATGCGGCTGAAAGGCTCCTTCCCGTTCCGGAGGTCCTCACGCACGTCCAGGTCGGTGATGTGCCCCGCGGCCAGCCGGTCGAGGCCGGCGGGCCGTCCACCGTCGGCACGGGCAGTGCCGCCGTCCGATGCTACCATGCTCCGTCCTCCATCAGGTCGGGTGTCCAGGGCGGCTGATAGACCAGCCGCAGGTCGAGCGCCCTGCCGCCCAGCAGGGGTTCGGCGGCGTGGCGCATTGCGTTGGCGATGTAGGCAGCCAGCGGGCAGCCGGGTGTGGTGAGCGTATAGGTAATGATCACCGTGTCGTCACTAACGCCGACGTCGTAGATCAGGCCCAGCGTGACCACGTCGAGGCCGACCTCGGGATCGATGACGCCCCTCAGCGCGTGCCTCACGCTGTCGGCGGTGAGGGGCGTGTCGGACACCGCGCCGGAAACGCGGGCCACAGGCGGGACGGCTCCATTCATGTGTCGGGTCCTTTCCGGATCAGGCCGGACATCTGGGTTGCAAGCACCGCCGCGCCCGTACAGAAGACCGCGGCAGCGGCCCGCGCTCCCGGTGCATGGCCTGCGGCGACAGCCGCCGCGAGGCCGGCTGCGCCCGCGAGGATGAGGATGCCAGCGATATCCGCCGTCCGAGCTGAAAAGAGATCGGCGACGCGGGGCAGCCGTCGACCGCCGCCCACCAGTCCAGCGAAGCGATGGTTCCACACGAGAAACGGCAGAATCTTGTAGTAGTGTCCGGCGACGAAGGCGGTGAATGCGCCCACGACGAGGGCCACTCCGTAGGCCGCCGTCAGGCGCGTGCTGCCGAAGCGCGTCGCTGCACCCGCACAGCCCAGGACCAGCGCGGCGACGAGCAGACCAATCCCGCCCATGGCCAGGCGCAGTCCCGGGTCCAGACGGGGCCGGTTCGCGTGCCGCACGTAGAGTGCGGCCTGCACGACGAAGGCGGCCGTGCCGGCCGCCAGGAGTACGGGAGCGACCACGGAGATCATCCGATCCGGCCCGTGATGGAACAGCGTGAGTGTCCCCGCCCCGGCGCCGATGAGCAGGGCCGCAGCGCGACCCGGACGGCTGTCCGCGCCGTGGCTGAGAAGGAACATCGGCAGCAGCCGCCGGGCCACACCCACGATGACCAGGAGCACCCACCCCCCGAGGGCCACGTGCATGTGAACGGCCACCGCCACCAGCCGGTTCGCGCCCAGAAACGACCAGCGGAGATTCCCCGCCAGTGATGCACCCAGCGCCACCGTCACGAAGAGGAAGACGAATGCGGCCGCCAGCGTCCACCACGTCGCGTCGCGGTTCAGCGCCCGGACCAGGCCCGTCCCTGCATTCGCAAGGAAGACGAGCAGTCCCGCCGCCAGAAGCACGGCCCCGGTCAGCAGCAGCGCCGCGACACCGGCGGCGAGCCCGGCTGCGAGGAGCACGAGCCCCGGGGCGTAAAGCGCGAGTGCCGCGTAGCCCGCCCGGAACGACGGAATCCCCGTGCCCAGGACCACCGGGAAGAGCTGGTACAGGGCTCCCATGATGGACGTCGTGATCCAACCCAGCGTGAACAGGTGCGTCACGGCCGCCACGCGGGGCATGAGGTAGTGCCCCGCAGCCAGATCCGGCGCCACCCACACCACCCCCGCCGCGCCCACCACGAGAAAGGCCAGGGCGGCGGCGAAGTGGGCCGCCGTGAGACCGAAGGGCGCAGGCGTCCCGGCCCCGATTGCGGGCACGGCAGGCGAAGCCAGACCGCTGGACGCCACCGCCGGAGGCCCACCCCGAACTCCCATCACGAACCGCGCGCTCTCACGTGCCGCCGTCCGCCGCATCACCGGCGAGACGGCCCTGACGTCCCATCGAGGGGCCGGGACTCAGCACCGCCAGGAACTCCAGGCCATCCGCCCCGGCCGTCATCCCGTGGGCTTCATCCGGCGCGTAGACGGCCGTGCCGCCCGCCTCCAGCTCCGCCGCCCCCGCCTCGCCCTCGAACCGGCCGGAGCCGCGGACGACATGGACCAGCACCGTGGACGCACTGCGATGCGTGCCGATCACCTGACCCGGACCGAGGCTGAAGGCGATCAACCGCACGTTCGCCTCGTCGTGCAGCACTGCCGAGGCGTGGCGGTCCGCGCGAGGCTCGGGAAAGCCCGCCATGACCTTCACGGCGCACTCCAGATGGCGCGCAGGAGCGCACGCTCCAGCGCGGCCGGGTCCGCCCCGTCACGCTCCGCCGCCGCCCGCACGGGGGCCGCGCCCCCGCAGCAAGCGTCGATCATGAACTCGTTGAACACCGTCACCGTCCCCGGATACCGGGCCACGACCTCGTTCACCGTCAGTCCCATCACGTCCGTCCCCGTCAGCTCCATGTCCCCTCCCATGATATCTCCGCTGCCTGCAGTAATCTTCACCTAAAGGTGCGAAATGTCCAGCCGGGGGGTGTGGGGAGGGTCCGGAAAGTGGCGTAGGGGGGTTCCCTACAGTGGCTGGATGGGGAGGTTCACGAGCCCCACTGGAGGACGTCGACGCGAACGGGCGCGCGCCCCTGGCGGATGAAGTCGAGCTCGCTGGCGGCGCGGCGGGAGAGGTCGATGATGGTACGGCGCTGCCGGTCGGACTCGCCGTGGGGTCCGCGGTCGACGACGAGGACGTGGACGTGGCGGCCGTTGGCGGTGTTGGTGACGCGGACGACGGTACCGAAGGGCAGAGTGCGGTGGGCGGCGAAGTACTCGTCGTTGCTGAAGACGACGCCGCTGGCGGTCCGTCGTCCGTGAAACCTGTCTGCATAGTAGGTCGCCTCGCCGGAATAGGAGGCGAGGGGGGTGGCGTCGCGGAGGCGAGCGCCGATGGGTCCGCGGACGATGGGCACGGTGTCCCGGGCGGGGATGGTCGTCACGACTGCGGGTGGAGCGCCGGCGGTGGGTGTCCGCGGGTCGGCCCGGCCGCTGCAGGCCGGAGCGGCGGCGGCAACGGCGGCGAGCACGGCGACCGTGCGTGCGAACCGTTTCATGGAGCCCGTGCGGTGGTCGCCCGGCAGGTCAGAACGGCACGGGCAGTCCGGAGACCAGGCGGACGGTGTCGCGGGCGATGAGGAGCTCCTCGTTGGTGGGGATGACCCATGCCTCCAGGGGGCTGTCGGGGCGCGTGATCCGGCCGCTGTCCCCCCGTTGGAGGGCGACGTTGGCTGCGGGGTCCAGGTGGATGCCGGCCCACTCCATGTCCTGGAGGACGAGGTTTCTGATCTCTGCGGCGTTTTCACCGATGCCGCCGGTGAAGATGACGGCGTCGGCGCCGCCCATGGCGGCGAGGTAGGCGCCGATGTACTTGCGGATGCGGTAGGCGAACATCTCGATGGCGAGCCAGGCACGTCGATCGTCATTCTCCTCGGCCTCGGCGAGGAGTTCCCTCATGTCGTTGGTGATGCCGCTGATGCCCTGCAGGCCGGACTGCTTGTTCAGCATGGTCTGCATCGCCGAATCGGAGAGGCCCTCCTTGGCGGCGAGGAAGTCGAGGATGGCGGGGTCCATGTCGCCGGCGCGGGTGCCCATGATGAGGCCTTCCAGGGGCGTGAACCCCATGGACGTGTCGACGGACCGGCCGCCGCTGATGGCGCAGGCGCTGGCGCCGTTGCCGAGGTGGAGGGTGATGACGTTGGTCTCGGCCTTGGTCTTGTCGGCGAGCTGGCGGTACCGGTGGGCCACGTACCGGTGGGACGTGCCGTGGAACCCGTAGCGGCGGATCTTGTAGCGGCGGTACACCCAGTACGGGAGTGCGTACAGGTATGCCTTGTCCGGGAGGGTATGGTGGAAGGCGGTGTCGAATACGCCGGTCTGCGGGACATCGCCCAGGATTTCGCTTACGGCCTCGATGGCCTTGATGTTGGCCGGGTTGTGGAGAGGCGCCAGGTCTATCATGTCCTCGATCTCGGCGAGGACGTTGGCGTCGATGCGGACGGATCGGCGAAAGCGTTCGCCGCCGTGTACGACGCGGTGGCCGACGGCGTCGATGTCGGAGAGGGTCCGGACGCTCGTGCCGTCGGTTGCGACGAGCCACTTGCAGACCCAGTCCACTGCGGCGCGCATGTCCTTCAGCCTGGCGGTGGCGCGTTTCCGGACGCCGTCGCCGACGCGGGTGGCGATGACGGACTCGCCGCCGATCCGCTCGATGACCCCGTCCGCGAGGCGCTCGTCCTGGTCGGCGGCGATGCGGTCCGCATCCGTACGGATCATCTGGAACTTGAGCGTCGAGCTCCCGGCGTTCAGAACCAGGACGTTCATGTCGCACTCCTCTATTCGTCAGGCGTCCCCGCCTACCCATCCAGCGCCGCAGCTGCGACGACCGGGAAGTTACGGCGGTGCGGGCGCGTGTGACAGGCGGGGCGTGCGCATGACGGCGCGTTGGTACGGGAGCCGGCGGCAGTGGCGGAGGCCAGTGGGAATCGAACCCACCCACGCGGGTTTTAGCCACGCGCGCCGCTTTTGAAGAGCGGGGCCGTCACCAGACGACACGGGCCTCCCCGTGCCACCGGATGGAAAAGATCGCCGGCATGGTGAGGCAGGTCAACGTCCGGAAAGGGGCGGCCCTTGTGGGATTGGCACGGCCGCGTCAAGCTGACGGGCATCCCATCCACCGCGGAGAGGGCACATGCGCGTGAAACCCGGTTCCCTGCTTCCTGCGGAACCGGGCGGGCCGGACATCGGCACGTCCAGTGACGCGAGGATCGGCGCGCGGCGGCTCATCGGCCTTGTCGCGGGCCCGCTCGTGCTGGCGTTCATGCTGACCCAGCCGCCGCCGGCAGCCATGGACGCGGAGGCATGGCGCACGGCGGCGGCAGGCTGCTTCATGGCGATCTGGTGGATGACGGAAGCGGTACCCATTCCCGTAACGGCCCTCGCCCCCCTGGTGCTGTTTCCCCTGCTGGGCGTCACGACGCCCGGCGAGGCAGCGGCGCCGTACGCCAACCCGGTGATATTCCTGTTCCTGGGCGGGTTCGTGCTGGCGCTGGCGATGCAGCGGCACGGCCTGCACCGGCGCGTAGCGCTGGGTGTGGTCCGGGCACTGGGGGTGCGGCGGGATCGTGTAGTCCTGGGATTCATGGCCGTCACCGCGTTTGTCAGCATGTGGGTGAGCAACACCGCGACTGCGGTGATGATGCTGCCCATCGGTGTATCGATCCTGCAGCTCCGGGGCGGAGGCGCGTCGGGGGCGGGCTCGGACTCCGCGGCCGGCAATTTCGGCGTCGCCCTCGTGCTGGGAATCGCGTACGGCGCGAGCATCGGCGGGCTGGCGACGCTCATTGGCACGCCGCCGAACGCACTCCTCGCCGGGTTCATGCTGGAGACGTACGGCGTGGAAGTGGGCTTTGCCCAGTGGATGGCGGCAGCCCTGCCCCTGGTGCTGGTGGCGCTGCCGCTCACGTGGCTGGTCCTGACGCGCGTGGCGTTTCCCGTCGGGACGGGCGTCATCGCCGGTGGCAGCGACCTGCTGCGGGAGGAGTATCGGCGTCTGGGCGCCACCAGCGCGGGTGAGCGCCGGGTCGCCGCCATATTCCTCGCGACCGCGCTGCTCTGGATCGTGCGCCCGCTCCTGGCGGACGCCATCCCGGGGCTGACGGATGCCGGCATCGCCGTCGCCGCGGCGGCGGCCACATTCATCGTGCCGGTGGATCTGCGGCGGGGTGAGTTCCTCATGGACTGGCAGACTGCGGAGCGCCTGCCCTGGGGCGTGCTGCTTCTCTTCGGCGGCGGGCTTTCGCTGGCCGACGCCGTGAGTCGTTCGGGGCTGGCCGCGTGGATCGGAACCGCGCTGTCGGGAATGCAGGCATGGCCCCTGATCATCGTCATCGCCCTCGTGACCACGGTGATCATCTTCCTGACCGAGCTGACGAGCAATACCGCGACGGCGGCGACCTTCCTGCCTCTCATCGCGTCCCTTTCCATTGGGCTGGGCGAGAATCCGTTCCTGCTGGTCGTGCCGGCCGCGATAGCCGCCAGCTGCGCATTCATGCTGCCCGTCGCCACGCCACCCAACGCGGTGCTCTATGCCAGCGGCTACGTGACGGTTCCGCAGATGGCACGGGCCGGCGTGCTGCTGAACATGATGTTCATCCTGCTCATCACGCTGCTGGTCCATACGACGGTGGCGGCGGCGTTCGGCGTCGAGGTCGGACGGCTGCCGGCGTGGGTGGGCGGCGGGGGGACGGTGCTGCCGTGATGCAGCTCGAGTCCGTGCAGTCGCCGCGCGCTGTGGAAGCCCCGGCGGGTGGCGCGTCGCGCCGCAGGCGGATGCTGCAGCGCGTTGCACTCCTGTGCGCGGCGGCGTCCGCGATTCTCGGTGCCGTGGTCCTGGTCGCAGGCTGGATCCTCGGGAGCGCGGTGGCGCGGAGCGTGATTCCCGGACTCGTCCACATGGCGCCCATCACGGCGGCGGCGTTCGTCGCTGCCGGCGCGTCGCTGCTGCTCCTGGCCTCGCGTCGGGACACGCCAAGCCGGCTGACTGGCGAGGTGCTGGCGGCCATCACGGCGACGGTCGGCCTCACCGTCCTGGCGGAGTATATCGTCGGTACCGATCTCGGCATCGACGCACTGATGTTCGGCCGGGCCCTCGAAGCAACAGGCCGGGTCAACCCAGGCCGACCGGCACTCAACACGGCGGCGGGCTTCCTCCTCGTGGGGATGTCGCTCCTCTTCTTTGCGCGGGAGGGTCCGGGCATCCGCTTCAGCCAGTGGCTCGCGCTGGCCACGGGATTCATCAGCCTGCAGGCGCTCATCGGGTATGCCTACGGCGCCGAGGCGCTGTATCGCGTCGCACCCTACTCGCCCATCGCCCTGCACACGGCGGCGGGCCTGCTGCTCATGTCGACGGCGCTGCTGTGCGTCCGGCCGCACCGGGGGCTCGTGGGTCAGCTCACGGCGGACGACGCCGGCGGCTTCGTGGCTCGTCGGCTGCTGCCCGTGACCCTCCTCGTGCCCGTCCTCTTCGGCTGGCTCGGCCTGAAGGCGGTGGAACGGGGTGCGTCCAGCGTGGAGCTGGGCATCACGCTCATCGTCGTGGCCGCCATGGTGAGCGTGGCGGCAGCCGTCTGGGCGAGCACCCGTGCCCTGTCGAGCATGGACCGCCGGCGGCGGGCAGCGGACAGCACGCTGCGCGAGAACGTCGCCCGACTGAGCAAGGCGCTCGAGATGTCGCCCTTCCCGGTCATGGTCCACGCGGAGGACGGGTCGATCCTCCAGCTGAGTCGTGCCTGGACGGAGCTGTCCGGCTACGACCTGACGGACATCCCCGATCTCCAGGAATGGACGCGGCGGGCGTATGAGTCGCGCGCGGCGGCCGCCCGCGACCAGCTCCGGTCGCTCTACGAGCTCGGTGGGAGGGTGACGGACGATGCCGAGCACGTCATCCGGACGAAGTCCGGCGAGACCCGCATATGGAGCTTCAGCTCCGGACCGCTCGGCCGTCTGGGCGATGGGCGGCGGCTGGTCATCAGCGCCGCGGTGGACGTCACGGATCGGACGCGCTCGGAACTGGAGCTTCGGCGGACGAACGAGCGGCTGGGATTCCTGTTCGACGCCACGAGCCGCCTCCTGGCCAGCGCGGACCCGCAGCAGCTCGTGGAGGCCGTCTACTCCGAGCTGGCCGTACTGATGGACCTGGACACGTACTTCAACTACACCGCGGAGGTGGAGGACGGCCGGCAGCGCCTGCGCCTCGCGTCATGGTCCGGGGTCGAAACGGAGGCGGTGGCGGGCGTGCGCTGGCTGGACTTCGGGCAGGGCGTGTGCGGCACGGCGGCGCAGGAGCGACGCAGGGTCGTAGTGGAGCACGTGCAGGATGGCGACGATCCCATGGCGGGCCTGGTACGCGGTCTCGGGGTTTCCGCCTACGTGTGCTATCCGCTCATCGCGCGCGAAGAGCTGGTAGGCACCATCTCCTTCGGCACGTTCCGGCGGCCGGCGTTCCCCGGCGACGAGCTGGCCCTGCTGCAGGCGGTCGCCGACCAGATCGCCCTGGCGCTCGAGCGGGGCCGGTCCTACGAGCGCGAGCGCGCTGCCCGCAGGACCGCGGAGGAGGCGAGCCGGGCGAAGGACCAGTTCCTCGCCGTGGTTAGCCACGAGCTGCGAACGCCGCTTACGGCAGTCGTCGGCTACACCGACCTCCTCGAAGCCGATGTGGATGGCAGCCTCAGCGCGACACACAGGAAGTTCGTGGGCCGCATACGCGAGAGCGCGTGGAGCCTGGCGAGCGTCATCGACGACATTCTCACGTTCGCCCGGACGCAGGCGCGCCAGGAGCGGGTGCGCGTGGAACGCATGCATCCCGCCCGCATAGCGTGGGAGGCGCTCACGCTCGTCCAGCCGGAAGCCGACCGGAAGGGGCTGCGGCTGACTGCGTCGATTCCGGAGCCGTCCCACGCCGTCCACATGGACGCCGGCAAGCTCCGCCGCATCATCCTGAACCTCCTCGGGAACGCGGTGAAGTTCACGGATCAGGGGGAGGTCCATCTGACTGTGGAACTGGGCAATGGGGATCTGCGCGTGACCGTACGGGATACGGGCCCGGGCATCCCGCCCGACTACCTGGACCGCATCTTCGACCCGTTCATCCAGGTCGATGCATCGGAGACGCGCACCAAGAGCGGGACGGGCCTCGGCCTGACCATCACGCGGGAGCTGGCCCGGCTGCTGGACGGCACGGTGAGCGTGGCGAGCGAATACGGCCGGGGCGCGACGTTCACGGTGGAGCTGCCCGCGCCGCCGACTGCCTGAGCTCCACGGGGGAGATGCCCGGTCAGTCGTGGATGAGCTTGCGGTAGCGAATCCGGTGGGGCTGGTCGGCCTCGGCCCCGAGCCGTCGCCGCCGGTCTGCCTCGTACTCCTGGTAGTTGCCCTCGAACCAGACCGCCTCGCTGTTCCCCTCGAAGGCCAGCATATGGGTCGCGATGCGGTCGAGGAACCAGCGGTCGTGGGAAATGACCACGGCACAGCCCGCGAAGTTCAGCAGCGCTTCCTCCAGGGCACGGAGTGTGTCCACATCGAGATCGTTCGTCGGTTCATCCAGCAGGATGAGGTTGCCGCCGCGCCGGAGCAGCCTGGCCAGGTGCACGCGGTTCCGCTCGCCGCCCGACAGCACGCCGACCTTCTTCTGCTGGTCGCCGCCCTTGAAGCCGAACCATGAGCAGTAGGCCCGGGAGCTGACTCGTGTGCCGCGGCCCAGTTCGATCTCGTCCTCGCCGCCGGCGATCTCCGTCCATACGCTGTTCTCCGGGTTGAGCGCATCCCGGGACTGGTCGACGTACGCCAGCTCCACCGTCGAGCCGATGCGAAGCGTGCCGGAATCCGCGGCCTCCTGGGCCGTGATGAGCCGGAACAGCGTGGTCTTCCCCGCCCCGTTCGGCCCAATGACGCCGACGATGCCGCCGCGGGGCAGGCGGAACGTCAGGTTCTCGAACAGGACGACGTCGCCGTATCCCTTCGCCAGACCGTCGGCCACGACGACCTCATCGCCGAGGCGCTGCGGAGACGGAATCACGATCTCGGACTTCGTCAGAGCCTCCCGTGTGTCCTGCCCGAGGAGGTCCTCGTATGCGGTGATCCGGGCCTTCCCCTTCGCATGGCGGGCACGGGGTGCCATGCGGATCCACTCCAGCTCGCGATCGAGGGTCCGCTGGCGGGACGTTTCCTGCTTCTCCTCCTGCTGCAGGCGCGCGAGCTTCTGCTCCAGCCACGACGAGTAGTTGCCCTCCCACGGGATGCCGGCGCCGCGATCCAGCTCAAGGATCCACTTCGCGACGTTGTCCAGGAAGTAGCGGTCGTGGGT
>DATHVO010000097.1:0-39818 GCA_035461265.1 Longimicrobiales bacterium | reverse complement strand
ACATCGGCCGCGTCCTGGAGCTGGTGGCCGACGGCCGCGACGCCGATGCCATCGCACTGCTCCTGGACGTCAACCCGCTGCCGGCCGTGGCGGCGCGGGTCTGCCCGCACCCCTGCGACCACGACGTGAACGCCATCGGCGCTGCGAACCGCGCCGCGTACGCCCACCGCTTCGCCGGCCTGCTCGAGCGGTTCGCCGCACCGGACCGACCGGACCGCATCGCCATGCGCAGCGTCGAGCGATACCTGGGGGACCGGGCAATCGCCGAGCCGGGACTCGTCCCCATCGAGGAGGCGCCTGTCCTCAGGGGCAGCGTCGGCATCATCGGCAGCGGGCCGTCCGCCCTGTCCGCCGCGTGGCAGCTCAGGCGCCGCGGCGTGGCAGTGACGCTGTACGACGAGGCCCGGGAGCCCGGCGGCGTCCTGCGCCAGGGAATCCCCGAGTTCCGGCTGCCGCGTGCGATCCTCGACGCGGAGATCGGCCGCGTCGTCGCCGGCGCGGTGGAGTTCCGCGGCGGTGTCAGGGTCGGCCGCGACGTCACCGTCGATGAGCTGCGGGAGATCCACGACGCCGTCGTCGTCGCAGTGGGCTTCGGCCGCTCCCGCAGCATGCCGCTGGAGGGTGCGGCCGGCGTGGCTGGCATCCATGCCGGGACGTCCTTCCTGCGCCGGTACAACGCCGGTGCGGACATGGGACGTCTGGGTACGGTCGCCGTGGTTGGCGGCGGCAACACGGCCATGGACTGCGCCCGGGCAGCCCGCCGCAGCGGCGCCGACGTCACCGTCTACTACCGGCGCGGCGAGGCCGAGATGCCGGCCATCCCGGACGAGGTCGAGGATGCCCGCGCCGACGGCGTGCGCATCGAGACGATGGTCCTGCCGCGGCGCGTAGTCGCAGGCCACGACGGGCGGGTGGTCGCCCTCGAGATCGTGGGCATGGAGCTGGGTGAGGTCGACGCATCCGGCCGCCGCAGTCCCCACGCCGTGCCCGGCACGGAGCGGGTCGTGGAGGCCGACACGGTGATCATGGCCCTCGGCGAGACGGCCGACCTCTCGTTCGTCGATGGGACCGGCATGGAGGATGTGGCAGGGACCGACGGCGTGGATGTCTCATTCACCGGCGCGACGCGCCAGGCTGACGTCTTCGCCTGCGGCGACGTCGCGTTCGGCCACGGCACCGTAACCCAGGCCATCAGCACCGGGCGGAGGACCGCGGACGCGGTCAGCCGCTACCTGAACCGACAGGGAGTACGCGCATGAATCCGCAGGCCCTCGACATCGTACTGGCCGGCGTGGGCGGTCAGGGTTCCGTGCTGGCGACCCAGATCCTGGGACGCGCCGCGATCCTGGCCGAACTGCCCGTGGTCACATCGGAGGTCCACGGCATGTCGCAGCGGGGCGGGACGGTGGTCACCGCCGTCCGACTCGGGCGCGTCGATGCGGCGCCCGCGGTACCGGCCGGGGCCGCCGACTTCCTGGTCGGGTTCGAGCCGCTCGAGGGCGTCAGGCAGATGAGCATGCTGAAACCCGGCGGCACCGCCATCCTCTCGGAGGACCCGGTCCTGCCGGTCATCGAGGCCCTTCGCGAGGCCGACTATCCGCGGGACGTCGGCACACTGGCGGCGCAGGCGGGCCACACGGCCCTCATGGTGCCCGCAGCGGGCATCGCCCGCGACCTCGGGAACCCGAGGCTCGCCGGGACGGTCATGCTGGGCGTGCTCGCCGTCTACCTGGATATTCCGGAGGACGCGTGGCTCACCGCCATCGCGGAGTCGGTGCCGGGGAAAACCGTCGAGGCGAACCTCGAGGCGTTCCGTCGCGGTGGCGAATGGCGCGTGATGCGCGAGAAGGCCATCACGGCCTTCTGACGACGTCGCCGTAGCGGAGGGCGACCGCCTCCCCCCGGAGCACCCGCAGGACGCCTTCGGCGAGCGCCCTCAGCTCGTCCTCGCCCGGGTAGACGTGCACCGGGGCGATCCAGCCCAGCGAGTGCCGCAAGGCATCGCGGATTCGTTCCGCGTGCGCCATCCCGCCGGTGACGAGCACGCCGTCCACGTTTCCCTCGAGCACCGCGGCCATGGCGCCGGCCTCCTTCGACACCTGGTAGAGCATCGCCGCAACCACCTCCGCCGCTTCGTCGTCGCCGGCATCCACGCGCGCCAGCACGTCGCGCAGGTCCCGTGTGCCCAGGTACGAGTGAACGCCTCCCTCGCCGAAGAGCCGGCGGCGAAGCGCGGACCGGTCGGCCGGCGTGGCGGCCGCAAAGGCTGCATCGAGCAGCCCCGAGACCGGCACGCCGCCCGCCCTGTCCATTGCGAACGGGCCCTCGTCCATGGAGTTGCACGCGTCGACCATGCGTCCGTCGCGGTGAGCAGAGACGGTGATGCCGCTGCCGAGATGGAGGACGACCAGGCGCATGTCCTCGTACGCAGTGCCAACATCCGTGGCGTGACGGCGGGCCACGGCGCGGGTATTGAGGGCGTGGGACAGGGACACGCGGTCGAGACCCTTCACCCCGGAGTACCGCGCCACCGCCGTCCACTCGTCCACGCTCACGGGGTCCACCGTGTAGGCATCGCAGCCGCTGGACTCGGCCAGCCGACGGGCCAGGAACGGGCCCAGGTTCGATGCGTGCTCGCCCCGCTGCGCCGCCGCCAGGTCCTCCAGCATGACATCGTCGACGCGGTAGGTCCCGCCAGGCAGCGGCCCCAGCAGACCACCCCTGCCGACGACGCCGTCATGCGTCCCGTCGTCGAGCTCCCGCGCCACTGCGGCCAGGCGCATGTCGAGCTGATCCAGGATCGGGCGGCCGGAGAAGGGACGCAGCTCTGCGTCGGCATGTGCGACCGTCACCTCCCGGACCATGCGGTCGTCCTCGAAGACGCCCATCTTCGTGGAGGTCGAACCGGGATTGACGGCGAGAATGCGGATCACCCGGGCACCGTGGCAGTGCAGGCGAGGACGCCGAGGGCGATGGACGCGAGCTTGTCCTCCGCGCTCTCCACGCGGGACGGGATGAGGACGGGCGCACGGGCGCCCACCACGACGTGGGCGGTGACGGAGCCGTAGAAGTACTTGACCGCCTTGCCCAGGATGTTGCCCGCCTCGATGTTCGGGACGACCATCAGGTCTGCGTAGCCTGCCACCGGCGTGGTGATCCCCTTCGCGCGGGCGGCCGACTCGAGGAGGGCGTTGTCCAGGGCCAGCGGACCTGCGACCTCGCACTCACCCAGCTCGCCCCGCTGCGCCGCCTTCGCGAGCTCCCGCGCCGTGACGCTGGATGGCACGGCCTCGGTCACCGCCTCGGTGGCGCTCAGGAGCGCGACGTGCGGTCTGGCCACGCCCAGGGCCTGCATCACGGAGACGCCGTTGCACAGGATGTCCCGGAGCTCGGCCAGGGAGGGCTGTACGTTGATGCCGCCGTCGGTGATGCCCACGAGACGGCACGCACCCGCGAAACGGTCTTCGTACAGGAGAACATCGCTGAGGAGTCCCTGACGGAGCCCCGCCGTGCGGTCGAGCACCGCCCGCAGGAGCTGGTCGGTGCGCAGCGCCCCCTTGAGCAGAACGTCGCCGGCCCCCTCCGCCACGAGGCCCACGGCCACGCGCGCGGCCGTCTCGTCGTCCGCGACATTATGGATGGATGCATCCGACAGGGCATCGAGAACGTCCTCGTCGATGCGCGCCCGCACCTCGTCGGCAGGCCCCACGAGATGGACGCGTGCGAGACCCGCACCGGCGGCTGCCGCACACGCGGCGAGGGCGCTCCTGCTCGTGGCGCCCGCCAGGACGAGGGATCGCGGACCGGCCGCCACGGCGCGGTCGCGCAGTTCGTCGAATGTCGAGATGGCCATGCACCCTCCGTGGGCTCCCGCGTGATCACCGGCCCGGCGTGCCCCCAGGCTTGCGGCGACGTCCGCCGCCCGCTATCCCTCGTCCTGCGACATCGACGCGACATCTCCGGAACGGACAGGAGCGACATGCCCGAACCTGAGGATCTCTTCGCCCGCAACCGCGCATGGGCGTCGGGCATGCTTCGCCGCGAACCGGACTTCTTCGCCCGCCTCTCCAGCCAGCAGGCTCCGGAGTTCCTATGGATCGGCTGCGCGGACAGCCGGGTCCCGGCCAACGAGATCGTGGGCCTCATGCCCGGCGAGCTCTTTGTCCACCGGAACGTGGCGAACGTGGTGCCGCATGCGGACCTGAACAGCGCGTCCGTGATCCAGTTCGCGGTGGATATCCTCCGCGTACGCCACGTAATCGTCTGCGGCCACTACGGCTGCGGCGGCGTGCAGGCCGTCCTCTCCAACGCCCGCCTCGGCCTCGTCGACCTCTGGCTCCGCCATGTGCGGGAGGTGGCCGAGCGGCATGAGGCGCTCCTCGCCAGCCTGGACGGCGACGCGGAACGGCTGGCTCGCCTGTGCGAGCTCAACGTCATCGAGCAGGTCCGCCACGTCGCCCGGAGCACGATCCTGCAGGACGCGTGGGCGCGCGGCCAGAACGTGGCCGTGCACGGCTGGATCTACGGCGTCGGCGACGGCCTGCTCCGGGACCTCGCCACATGCGTGCGCAGTCCGGACGACATCGAATCCTGCTACCGCGCCGCGGTGGGCGCCCTCGGCTCCAGCCGGTAACGTGATCCGTAACGGCTGTCCTCCACGGCGCGCCATGCCCGGCACGGCATCATCGTGATAATGCTGGAGCGTGTCGGCGAGTCAAGCAGAGGCGGCGCGCGGCGGCGTCAGGTCGTGTCCGCCGGGGCGGCGCCCTGCCGCTTCACGGGACCGGGCTCGCCCGCCGCCACCGCCGGCTGCCCGGTGAGGAGGGCGGTCCAGGTCTGCCGCCCCACGCGCCCGTCCACCGCGAGGCCGCGGCTTTCCTGGTAGGCGCGGACGGCAGCATCGGTGCGGGGCCCGAAGTGCCCGAAACCAGGCTCGCCCGGCGCCGCGACCTCGAGGAGGCGATGTAGTTCCTCCACGGCCGGGCCCCGGTCGCCCCGCTGCACCAGCGGCCAGCGGTGTGGTGATGCCTCGCGGAGAGCCGGCTGATGCACGGTATCCCAGTCGATGCCCTCCGCCAGGTCCGCCGGTGCACATGCCACCTCGAAGTGCATCGCGTCCTTCACGCTCCGGAAGTGCCCGCCCCAGCGCCATACCTTGACGCCGCCGCCCGTCCGCACGCGGAGGATGTTGCGGACCATGGCACCCGGCATGTCCGTCACGAGCACGTTGTCGGCGCGGTACGGGTTCGTGTTCCAGTTGATGTCGAGGGCGATGCCGTAGGCGTGGAGGCTGTACCCGCTCCCGCCGGTGATGGGGCGGCAGCTGTACGCGCCGGTGTCGCCCCGGCGCACCGCATACCCGTGCGCCTCGAGGACTCTGCCGAGAGCCTTCACGGCAGTGGCGACGGACTCGTGGCACCGAACCGGTACACCCTGCACCAGTTCCACCGTGCACAGCGGCACGTCGCACCCGGGCGACCACGCCGTGCGGAGCTGCGGTGTGCTCAGCAAACGTCCCTCCTCTCCCCTGTCCCGGTGCATGTCAGGTGCGGGTCCGGCGCGCCAGGCCGTCCGCCGGTGCGGCGCCCGGTGTTATACTACGGGATGAAGGCTACACGAGACACGATTCCGTCCGACCTCGATCCGCTCACGCGTGCCCGGATCGCCGAGCTCGCCGACGAGGGGATGCGCATCTTCGACCGGTTCGAGAGCGACGTCCGCCAGCGCGAGTTCCACCCGTTCATCCCCGCGGATTACGAGATGGTCCTCCGTGAGCTCGTCGCACTGCGGGCGCCCGGCCTGAGCTTTCTCGAGTGGGGCTCGGCCACCGGCGTCATCACCATCATGGCCGACATCCTCGGCTACGACGCATGCGGCATCGAGATCGACGCGGGTCTGGTCGACACGGCGCGGGACCTGGCCACCCGGTTCTCGTCGGGCGCCCGCTTCGCCGCGGGAAGCTTCCTGCCCATGGGCTACGAGTGGCAGGCCGCCGGCGGCGATACCCGCATGGGGACCATCGGCACCGCGACGTCCGGCTACCTCGCCCTGGGCCGGCCCCTCGAGGACTTCGACATCGTCTACGGCTATCCGTGGGGCGGTGAGGAGGACGTGATGACGGACCTCATGCGCGCCCACGGCAGTCCGGACGCCCTGCTCCTCCTCCACGGCGGCGCGGGCTCCCTGCACCGGTACCGCGGCGGCCGGCGCGTGGACTGAGGCGTGTCGGAGGACGACCATGGAGACAGCCGTCGTCGCTCGCTTCGCCTATCGGCACCAGGCCGAGTTTGCCGCGAACATCCTCCGCGGCGCCGGCATCCCCGCATTCCCCCGCAGCGACGACGCGGGCGGGCTCTACGCCGGCATGACCTTCGCCAACCCCGCCCGCGTCATCGTCCGGGCGGAGGACCTCGACGCCGCGAGGGAGACCCTGCGCGACGCCGCGCTCCTCCCCGCCGCCGACGAGTAGCAGCCGTCAGCGCGCAGGCTCGATTCTGAGTATCGACGCGTCCGACGCGTCGAGGACCACATACACCGCTCCGTCCGGCGAGACCCGGACGTCACGGACCCGCCCGATACGCTCGAGGAGCCGCTCCTCCTCCACCATACGCGTCCCGTCGAAACGGACACGGACGAGAACCTGCCCCGCCAGGCCGCCCACGAAAAGGTCGCCGCGCCAGTCGGGGAACAGGTCGCCCTCGTAGAAGGCCATGCCCGAAGTGGCGATGGAGGGCGTCCAGTGGTGGAGTGGCGACTCCATCCCCGCCCGCTCCGTCCGGTCGCTGACGCGTCGGCCGTCGTAGTGCACGCCGTGCGAGACCACCGGCCAGCCGTAGTTGCGGCCCGGGAGGAGGAGGTTGATCTCGTCGCCACCCCTCGGCCCGTGCTCGTTCTGCCAGACCTGGCCCGTGACGGGGTGGACCGCGAGACCCTGCCCGTTCCTGTTGCCATACGTGAAGATCTCCGGACGTGCGTCGGTGCGCCCGCTGAAGGGGTTGTCGGCAGGGACCCGGCCATCATCGTGTACCCGCAGCGTGACGCCCGCATGATCCGTCGGATCCTGCGCCCGCCCCATGTCGCCGCGGTCGCCCGTCGTGACGTAGAGGTACCCCGCCGGATCGAACGCCAGGCGTGAACCGAAGTGCTGGCCCCGCCTCGACCACGCATCCGCCTCGATGACCTCCTCCACATCCGCCAGGCGATCACCCTCCAGGCGCCCGCGCACCACTGCCGTCGTCGCGCCGCGCGTGCCAGGTTTCGAATAGCTGAGATACACCAGCCGGTTGTCCGCGAAGGCGGGGTGCAGGACGACGTCCATCAGCCCACCCTGCCCGCGGGACCACACCTCCGGCACGCCCGCCACCGGCGTCGGCACCAGGACGCCATCGCGAACGAGGCGGAGGCGGCCCGGACGCTCCGTCACCAGAAGCGAGCCGTCCGGCAGGAACGCCAGGCTCCACGGATGCTCCAGACCCGTGACCACCCGGGCAACCCGGAAATCGTGATGGCGCGACTGCTGGATCTGCGCGGGCAGCGAATCCGACGTGCACCCCACGAGGGCCACGGCGGTAAGAGCGGCGAACGGCATGCGCCGCAGGAACGCGATGACGGGTGAAGCTGGTGCGAGCGGGGTACGAGCCTGCATCATCTTTCCTCGGTGTTGATGGGTGCCCGGCCTCGAGGCCGTACACCCCTGGCGGCCGAAGGATCGCGCCGCCGCTGCCCCACCCGATGGAGGCGACATGGACTGGCACGTGCTGCGGCCGGCAGCCGGTACCGCCGCCGCGTTCTTCGGCGTTCTCCTCCTCGCCCTGCCCCTCTGGCGCATCGCCCAGGGGCGCCTCGGCGTCAATGACGCCGCCGGCCTCTTCATGGCCGGCCTGGGCTTCATCGTCCTGGCCGCCGCCGCCCTTCTGTTCGCGGGGGAGGATGCCCAGCGGGCGGTGGTCAGCGGCGCCGTGCTCGTCGTGGCCGGCAACATCCTCCAGCGCCGGGCCGCGCGACACCGCTGAGCCCATACGCGCACGTGGCCGGCCGGCTTTGCACGCGACGTCAACGCGCCATAGCTTCCGGCCGTTCAACGCCTCCAGCCCGTTCGCCGGATATGACCACGAAAGACAGTCCCACGCCAGGCGGCTTCCCGGAAAGGGGACGGGACCTGACCCTGCTGGCCCTGACGCTCGTGCTGGCCGTCGAGGGCACTTTCCTCCTCCTCGACCTCGTCCAGGGCGGGCAACTCGTCCGCGGGGCCGGCCGCTTCGCACTCCTCTCCGGCCTCTCGTACATGACCTGGCAGGGATTCCAGTTTTCGCGGTGGGTGCTGGTCGCCCTGGTGGGAGCCGCGATCGCCTTCGCGCCGTGGGCCTTGGCGGACGCGTTCCAGGCGGGATTCACTGCAGGCGCAGTGCACGCCGGCGGCGCCGCCGGCTACCTCGCCGGGGGCCTCCTCCTCTCGTTCTCGCGGGACGTGTCCAGTTTCCTCCGCCACCGCTGCGACCTGCGCGGCCGCGACGCCATGTGAGCGATCGGCGTTCAGGCCACCGTCCGCGAACCCACCATCAGGCGGAGCAGCCCCCGCACGGCGGCGTGAAGCAGCGCGTACGCGAGGACGGCGATGAGCAGCGGGAAGTCCAGGACGCCCCCGTTCACGGCGGGCCGGGCCACGATGTTCGCGAACGGGGCGTAGAACGGGTTCGTCAGGCCATGGATGAACTGGACGAAGCCGGCCTGTTCGCTCGCGCCGAGCAGCGCGAGGACGAAGCGGATGCCGAGAAGTCCGTACAGGAGGTAGAAGAGATAGTCCACTGCCTGCGTCGCCCGACCCACCGCATAGGCGCGGCGGTCGGCAACCCGGACTCCGGCCGGGCCGTCCACGATCACTCGCCGCTCTTCCACCCGGCGATCCACGGCGACGGGCTCGTCCGCCGCGCGCGGATCCGGTCCGGTGCGCCGGTCAACCGCCGGGTCCGCAGCCCTGTCCGCGCGCGACGCGACGTCATCCGATCCCGGACGATCGTACTCACGTTTCATGCTCCACCTCCTTGCCCGCAGGGACGGGAGGCAACGGCCGTGCCACCCCCGGCCCGGGGACGCCGGTACAGCACCCCAGGAGGTCCGTCGTGAAGATCCCGGAATCCCGTCACTTCCAGGCGCCGGCCGCCCGGTTCGCGGCCCTCGCCGCAACCCTCGCCGCCGCCACGGCCTGCGCCCCGGCCGCGCCGCCTCCGCCTCCCCTCGAGCCCGCCGACTTCGTCCTGGCTGGCGTGCCGCCGGACGCCGACTCCGCCGAGATCCGGCTGTCCTTCGGCGAGCCCGACTCCATCGTCTCGTCACCGCACCCCTACGACGCGGCCTCGACCATCGAGGCCTGGTACTATCCCGGCATCGTCGTCCGGTACGCGGGCGAAGCCATACCGTCGAGCTTCGTCATCGACGGCGGCGACGAAGCCACGGCCCGGGGCCTCCGCGTGGGCGACCCCGCAGACCTCGTCCTGTCACGCTACGGCGAACCGCTCTTCCGGTATGACGACATCTGGACATACGCGGAGCCCGGCACCGATACGGAACCGTACGTCATCGAGTTCATGATGGGGGATGGCGTCGTCCGCCGCGTCCACGTGGGACGGGCGGACGGGTGAGGCAGTCGGACGTCAGGCGCCGGGCGGACGTCCCGGCGGATCGACCTTGGGTGGCTTGCCGGACTGGCCGCGCTGACCGGGTCCGGGCACACCGGGGGGTGGTCCGCCGCCGGGATTGTTCGTGCGGCCGACTCCCTGTCCCGGCGGGCTGCCCGGCGGCCCGCGCCGCTGCGCGGCCTGGGCCTGTGCGGGCAGGTTGAGGAGCGCCTCGGGTCCGCTGGCCAGGGCCGCAGTGACGCGGGCCAGGGCCTCTTCGGGCACGTTGCCCAGGAGCACGAGCTGAGTCAGCGCCGCGATGGCGACGGCGCGGTGCTCGCCCGGGGCCCGCTCGGTGATGGCGGAGAGGACGGCGGCACTGACACCGGACTGGATGGCGTCGGCGCCGAGGCCGAGCTCGGCCGGGCTGACGTCGCCGCGGACACGCATCGCGTCACGGGAGCGGAGGAGCACGGCTTCGCGGGCCTCGACGGCTGCCGCGATCCGGTCCAGCGCCACGCCCTTCGCACGGCCCTCGGCGACCTTGCTTTCCAGCAGGGCCACGGGCAGGCCAGCGCTCATGGCGCGCTGCCGTGCCGCCTCGATCCGTTCGTCGGGCGTCTGGGCCAGGGCGAGTGACGGCAGAAGCGCCATCAGCAGCGCGCCAACCATCGGCCTCATGGACATTCTTCCTCCAGTTCCTTACTCCGTAGCGTCAAGCGCTCGTCTATGAGACGACCGACTCTCGCCGGCGGTAACATCGTCCCGGGCACTGGTTCCGTCACTGCCCGAGAGACTTGTCCTGAGCACCTCCCGGGCGCGGGAAACACGCATCTTCACGCCGGCGACGGTGGTCTGCAGCACGCTGGCCATTTCCTCGTACGTCAGGTCCTCGACGTGCCGCAGCAGGAATGCCTCCCGCAGCGTGGCCGGCAGGCTGTCCAGGGCGAGTTGCAGCTCGTTCCGTTCCGCCAGGGTCTCGAGGACGTCGCCGTCATGGCCCAGGTAGAAATCCGCCATGGTGTCGAGGGGCACATCCCGCCGGCGGCGCTCCTTCAGGTAGTCCAGGCAGCGGTTCCTCAGCATCGTCATGGCCCAGACCCTGAAGTGGGCGGGCTCGCGGCAGTGGACGAGGTTCGCGAACGCCCGGATGAAGGCGTCCTGTACGAGGTCGAGGGCCGCGTCGGGGTCCCGCACCATGCCCCACGCCACGCGATACATCGTGTCCTGGTACCGCCGCACGAGGTGCCCATAGGAGTCCGTGCCGCCGCCGAGGACCATTGCCACCAGCTCAGCGTCGGGGAGGTCGGCCACCGCGTGGGGCGGTGGGCTCCCGTCACCGGCGTCACCGGCTCCCCGGGCCGTCATGGCACGACGAGCAGTGCCACGTGTCCGCCCATGCCGTCGTCCATGCGTCCGGCAACCGTATCGGGCACGAACCAGCGGCCCTCGTCGTCGATGAACGCATAGCGGTAGACGCCGGTCCGGAGCTCGAGCTCCAGCTCCCAGAACGCGCCGTCCCGCCGCATGGCCGCAGGCTGCCAGTCGTTGAACTCGCCGGCCACGAAGATCTGGCCAGGCGCGTCCTCGACTCCGAGACGGATCACGGTGTGCCCACCCACGGCCACGGTCGGCATCACGACCCGGGCAGGCGGCTTCTTGCCGAGCTGGCGGCTGAGCCCGACGGTCAGGCTCTTCCGGGATGAGTTCCAGTAGAGCGGGTGCCGGGTGTCCTCCCGGTACGACGCCCAGATGTCGGCCACCGCCGTGCGGTAGGCCACGCCTGCTCCCCAGCCGAAGTCATCGAGGTCGGACGCCACCCACCTCTCCACGGACGCCCAGCCGCGCAGCGATCCGGTCCCGCCGGAAACGTCGATGCCCAGGGCGGGGAAACCGCCCTCGTCGGTGCGTACGAAGCGGGCGTCGGTGCCGATGCTGAACGGGCCGGAACGTTCGGCCCGCAGGCCGATGTCCAGGGCGCCGCGGGACGTGGTCTCGTCCATCATGCTGCTTTCGTACTGCTGCCAGCCGGCTCGTACTTCGATGCGGCCGCCACGGACGGAGCGCGCAGCGTACACGCCGCCTTCCAGGGTGCCACCCCGCCCCGTTTCCGAAGACAGCGCGTCGCGGAAGGCGTAGCCGTGGCCGCCGACCGAAGCCCCCAGCGCAGTCCGCAGGCCTTCCCGGGACACGAAGGTCAGCACGGGCAGCCGGGCGGATGCACCCAGTGCGCCCCACCACGGCGCAGCCGAATCCAGCGGCGCACCGGCTGTGATGTACAGCAGACGGGTGGGCGACGGGGAGTACCGGAGTCCTGCGATGAGGTTGGAGGTGCCGAGGTTGGCCGCCAGCACGTCATACTGCGCACGCCCCACGTAGAGGTCGGCCGCGAGACCCTGAGCCTGCGCGGCCGACGCCAGAAGGGACAGGGCTGTAAGGACACCACCGACGCGTACTGCTGGGCTCAAATAGTCCCCTCGCTCGCCGGCAGGAGGGACAGCCGGCTGTTCGTGCCACCAAAACCGTCGTCGATCATGGGCGCGGCGGGGTCGGCCATCCAGCGCTCGCCATCCACCAGGAAGGCGTAGTCGTGGACGCCCGGCTCGAGGGGTATGATGAGCGTCCAGACGCCCGGCTGTGTCTCGACCATCTCGTGCCGCGGCTCCCACTCGGAGAAGCTGCCGGCGAGTGAGACGTTGCCGGCACCCACCGCCTCGATGCGGAACTGTACGTATACGGGGGGCGCCTGGGCGAGTTCCGGACCCCGCTCCAGGTTCGTCGAGCCGGAGCCCGTCGCCAGGAGGATGCCGGCCACGAGGGCTGCCGCGCCCAGGCCCCAGGCCGGCCGGAGTCCGAACGCAACCCGGCGCGGCCGCCACAGGCTGTCCAGCACCGAACGCAGTCCGGTCGCGGGCGCCGGCACAGGAGCAGGAGCCGGCGTCGGACGGGCATCGAGGCCCAGGTCCCGGATCCGACGGAGGACCAGCGGTCCGAGGTCCACAGCCGGGGCGGGCGCCTCCGCGCGCGCGGCAGCGGCGACTGCACGGATGGCCTCCACGGCCGCCCTCTCCGACGGCTCGAGCGCCGACGGGGGCAGATCACCATCCAGACACGCGTTCACTCGGGATTCCACGGCTCCACCTCTCCACGCACACGTATGGCGACACAGTTCTGGTTACTTCAGAGACGATTGCCGTCGCTCTGCCGTAACACGTGGCGCCCCCGAAAGCTGATCCCGGAGCGGGGGCGGGTCAAGCATGACGGCGCGGCGCCATCGTCCCGACGGCGCCGGACGGCGTGTCCCCGCCGCCGTCGGGCGACGCGGCAGGCGTGCGGTTGCATGGCGAGCGGACCCGGGACTACCATGCCGGATGGCGGTTCTCCTCTACGGCGCGAACGGATACTCCGGGCGCCTCATCGCCGGCCTTTCCGGGGACTACGGCATTCGTCCCATCCTGGCGGGGCGGGACGCGGACGCGGTCGCGGCGATGGGACGCGAGCTGGGCCTGGAGCACCGGATCTTCCCGCTGGATGACGGCGCGGCACTGGCGGCCGGCATTTCCGGGGTCGCGGCGGTGCTCCACTGTGCCGGACCGTTCAGCCGCACGGCCCGGCCCATGGCCAGCGCATGTGTCCGTGCCGGGGTTCACTACATCGACATCACGGGCGAGATCGACGTCTTCGAATCGCTGGCCGCCCGGAGCCGGGAGGCCAGCGACGCGGGAGTGATGCTCCTGCCGGGCGCGGGATTCGACGTGGTTCCGTCGGACTGCCTGGCGGCCCACCTCGCCGGCCGGCTCCCCGGCGCCCGGCGTCTGGTCCTCGCCATTCGCGGCTCCGGACCCCTGTCCCGCGGCACGGCCACGACGGCCATGGAGAATCAGCACCGGGGTGGCATGGTCCGCCGCGGCGGCGCGCTCACGGCCGTGCCACCGGCATGGCGGACCCGCCTGGTCGATTTCGGCGACGGCCGGCCGGTCACAACCGTGACCATCCCCTGGGGCGATGTCGCCACGGCATACCACAGCACCGGCATCGGGGACATCGAGGTGTACGCGGCCGTCCCGCCTGCGCTCGTCCGGTTCATCCGCCTCACGCGCTGGCTTGGACCGCTGCCGGGACTGAAGCCCGTGCAGGCGCTGCAGCGGCGCCTCATCCGGGCGCGCGCACCCGGGCCCGGGCCCGACGAGCTCGCCACTGGGTCGAGTGCCGTCTGGGGACGGGTCGAGGATGACGCCGGCGGGTCAGCCGCCGCGGTGGTCCACGGCCCCAACGGGTACCTGCTCACGGCCCACGCCACCCTCGTCATCCTGCGGCGTGTCCTCGGCGGCGACGCACCGCCGGGCTTCCGGACACCGTCCGGCGCCTACGGCCACGGGCTGCTCGAAGATATCCCCGGCGTTTCGCTCCGGGACCTGCCGGAGGCTTGATGTGGCGCGACAAACGGGTACCTTCCGCGGCGGGGAACCACAGGAGGACAGTCGCGCCATGGCGCCGGGAGGGATGGTGAGAGACGGACGCGAGGATCCGCGGGCGGAACGGCAGGGCCGGGCGGCAGGACGGATTCCGGTGGCGCACAGCCGCCTCCAGTCCATGGTCGCGGCGGTACTCGTGCTGGCCACGCTGGTCGCCGCCTGCGAAAGGGGAGAGCCTGCCGGGGAGCCGGACTACCGTCCGGTAGTCGTATTCGACACCGCCCGCGCCGTGATCACCACGGGCGCGGATACGTTCGCCCTGAACATCGATGTGGCCGAACGCGAGGACCAGCGCGCCTACGGGCTCATGGAGAGGACGGCCCTGCCCGACGACACCGGGATGGTGTTTCTCTATCCCCACGAACAGCCGGCGGACGCGGGCTTCTGGATGTGGCGTACCCGGATCGCCCTGGATATCGCGTTCTTCGACGAGGAGGGCACCATCCTCACGATCCTGCAGATGGAGCCGTGCCCGCACGCCGACCCGCGTGGCTGTCCGACCTACCCGCCCGGCGTCGCGTACCACGGGGCGCTTGAGGTGAACCGGGGCTACTTCGCCGCCCGGGGCATCGGGCCGGGGGACCGGATCACCGTCGAGCGCTGAACACGGACCCCGGGCCACGGGCCCGGAGCGCTACTGCTCCGCCAGCTCCGCGAGGAATGCGGCACCGTACCGGTTGAGCTTCGCAGGCCCCACACCCGGGAGCGCGAGCATCTCGTCCTCCGACGCGGGCCTCTGCTCGGCCATGGCCCGCAGCGTCGAATCACTGAACACGATGTAGGCCGGGACGCCCGCCTCGTCCGCCAGCCGCTTACGGACTGCACGCAGCCGCTGGAAGAGCTCCGCGTCCGCGTACGACGCGTCTTCGCCGATGACCAGGTCGGGACCGGCGATCCTGCGGGCATCGCCGCCGGCGGCGGTGCGCCGCTCACCCCGACGGACGCGGGGTATCCGCGCCGCTGCGATGGTCTCGATATCGGAGCCCGTGCAGACGTCGCACGCGTCGCCGCACGCGTCGAGCTGTTCATCGAAATAGCCCAGGATCATGCCGTGCCGGCAGCCGCCGCGCTCGAGCCGGTCGTACAGCGAGACAGTGGCGCGCCAGCGACCGTGCCGTACCGCCGGGTCCGGGATGCCGTCCAGGAACCGCTCGTGCATCTTGGCGTCGGCCCACGAATAGAAGAGCCAGCAGTCCGCCGGCAGACCGTCCCGCCCCGCCCGCCCGATCTCCTGGTACCACGATTCCACGTCCTTGGGCATGTCCCGGTGGATGACGTAGCGCACATTCGACTTGTCGATACCCATCCCGAAGGCGATGGTGGCCACCACGACATCGACGTCATCACGGGCGAACGCGTTCTGGTTCGCCTCGCGCTCTCCGTCCGATAGACCCGCATGGTACGGCACGGCACGTACGCCCTGGCCGCGCAGGAATTCGCACGTCTGCTCCACCGTCTTCCGGGACAGGCAGTACACGATGCCCGCCTCGCCGGGATGGGCGTCCACCAGGGCCATCACCTCGCTGCGCGTATTCCCCTGACCCTTCCGCCGGGCCCGTATCCTGAGGTTGCGGCGGAAGAACGAGCCCTTGTAGCCCGCCGGCTTCACCATCCCGAGCTGGCGCACGATGTCGCGGGCGACCGCCCGCGTCGCCGTGGCCGTCAGGGCGAGGACCGGAACATCGAGTTCGCTGCACAGCCCCTGCAGCCGCCGGTACGACGGCCTGAAGTCGTGCCCCCACTGGCTTATGCAATGTGCCTCGTCCACCACGAGGAGCGACAGCGGACAGTCCCGGACGAACTCCCGTAGCGTGCCGTCCAGAGCCTCAGGCGCGAGGTAGACCAGCTCGAGCTCGCCCCGACGGAACGCTGCGAGCCGGGCGCGTCGATCCTCGAAGGCGAGGGTGGAGTTGATGGCCGTCGCCCGGAAGCCCAGGGACTGCAGCGCGTCCACCTGGTCCTTCATCAGGGAGATGAGCGGGGACACGACGAGCACCGTGCCGTCCAGGATTCGGGCCGGGATCTGGAACGTGATGGACTTCCCGGCGCCAGTGGGCATCACGGCGATGCAGTCCCTGCCGGCCAGCACCGCCTCGATGACCTCCGCCTGACCGGGGCGGAAGGCGTCGTAGCCGAAGACGTCGCGGAGGGTACGGAGCGCGGCGTCGATTCCAGGGCCAGCCACCGTCAGTTCACCGCCGGCGAGAGAAGCATGGCCGTCGCGGCGAGCGGCAGAGGAAGTCGCTCCACCCGCCGGCCGGGGTGGCGTGACTCGAGGGGATCGGCATCGAACCGGAGCGTTGCCACGAGTACGGCACCCTCTGCCACGAGGCACGTCTCGGCCGTCGAGCCGTGGGCGGCGATCACGGAACGGCCGGCCAGCCAGTACACTCCCGCGGGCTGCCCGATGCCCTGCGTCCAGTCGATGTGATGGACCGGATTCTCGTACCCGGCCGGGGGGTGCTTGCCTGCGAAGGACTTCATGACTACCCGTACTCTCCGGTTGTGCGACGCCGTCGCCTGGACCGGGTAATCTCATGGAATCACGACCGGGGTGCCATATGCCGTACGATATCCGTCCGGACCACAGCGAATACAACGAGTACTACAGGCGCTACGTCGCCCACGTGCCGGACGGCAACATCGTGACGACGCTCGGCACCCAGCTCGACGGGATGCTGGCCATGCTCGGCCGCGTCGGCGACGAGCAGGCGATGCACGCGTATGCGCCCGGGAAGTGGTCCATCAAGGAGGTCGTGGGACACATCACCGACGCGGAGCGGGTCTTCGCATACCGCGCCCTGCGCTTCGCACGGGGCGACGGGACGCCGCTGGCCACCTTCGACGAGAACGATTACGTGCCGGCCGGGCGATTCGGCGACCGCAATCTCGCGGGCCTGCTGGACGAGTTCGCCGCCGTCCGGCATGCGACCGTCCGCCTCTTCGCCGGACTCCCGGAGGACGCGTGGACCCGGACCGGCATCGCCAGCGGGTACGGCGTGTCGGTGCGCGCACTGGCCTGGATCACCGCCGGCCACGAGCTCCACCACCGGCACATCCTGGCTACGCGCTACCTGCAGACTGACGCAGGCGGAACGAGTACACCCGCGACATAGCACGCGGCGGGCGCGTCCGGACGACCCGCAGCAGTTTCATGACGCAGCAGCGTCACGACGCAGCAGGGTTGTCGCGGTCCAGCCGCGGGGGCGTCGCCGCCGCGGGGTGTCAGCGATCGCCGCGGGAAAGCTGCTTCTGGAAATCGATCTCCTCGATGACGCGGCTGAGATCCCCCCGCATGTCGGCGATGCCATGGACTTCCTGCTCCAGCAGCGCCAGGCGCCGCTCCAGAAGCCGGACCGTCTCGCGGTCCGTCGGGTTTTCCCTGCTCCGGGCGATCGCCTCCGTGATGGGCTTGATGGCAAGCCGCGCCGTGAACCCCGCGATGGGGATGAGTACGATCAGGCAGCCCAGGATCACGGCAGACAGAGCGACGACGTCAATGGGCATGACAGTGGGCATGCGTGTTCCTCCTCGTGGATGCGTCCGACTGCAGGTCACGCCGCCAGGACGCCGGCGTCCGTTGGGTGGCCCGCCGCCAGCCAGGCCTGGTATCCGCCGGCGAGGTTGAAGACATCCGTGATCCCCGCCGCCGCCAGGACCGACGCGGCGATCGCCGAGCGCGCCCCGCTCTGGCAATAGACAATGACAGGCCGGTCCCGGGGGACCTCGTCGAGCCTCTCGGGCAGATAGCCGAGCGGGATATGTGCGACGCCCGGCACCCTGCCGGCTTCCCATTCCGCAGTACCCCTCACGTCCAGCACGGCGGCCTCGCCGGCATCGAACCGCCTGCGGGCCTCCGACGGCGACACTTCGGATAGCGTGGCCAGCCTTCCGCCCGCTTGCACCGCATCGGACACGGCAGCCTCGGTGAAGAACCCGGCAATGCGGTCCAGGCCGATCATCGCCAGGTCACGGACGGCTTCCGCGATGCCGTGCTCGGCATCGTTCTCGACGATGAGATGGAAATCGCGATCGTACGGGATGAGCCAGCCCGCCCAGGTGGTGAACGACCGGTTGAGCGGGATGTTCACGACGCCCTGGACGTGTCCCGCCCGGAACGCGGCCCACGGTCGCGCGTCCACCACCAGGTCGCCCGCCCGCACCAGCGCGGTCAGCTCGTCGGCCGACTTCCGCCGCGGACTGGGGAAGCCCCCGAGGACACGCGGACCGTCGCGATTGAGGCGCTTCATCTCGGCAAAATACTTCGGCGGCTCCGGCTGGCCCGCCAGTACCGCGTCGACGAAGGCCGGTTCCTCGTCGTGCGAGAACGCCCAGTTGAACAGCTTCTCGTAGCCCAGCGTCGTGGACGGAACGGCGCCCAGCGCCTTGCCGCACGCCGAGCCCGCACCATGGCCCGGCCAGAGCTGAACCCAGTCAGACAGCCCGGCGAAACGACGGAGCGAGTCATGGAGCTGGCGAGCCCCCGCCTCCATCGTCCCCGTCACTCCCGCCGCCTTTTCGAGCAGATCGGGACGCCCCACATCGCCCACGAACACGAAGTCGCCCGTGAAGACACCCATAGGCTGGTCCGCACCGGCAGTGTCCGTGATGATGAAGCTCACGTGCTCAGGGGTATGGCCGGGGGTGTGCATCACCTGGACCCGCACATTGCCCACCATGAACTCCGAACCATCCCTCAGCAGCTCGGCCCCGAGCGACGACGCAAAGGCATATCGCCAGTCCGGTCCGCCTTCGTCACTCAGGTACGCCCGGGCGCCGGTCCGGTCCGACAGCTCCAGGAGACCACTCACGAAGTCGGCATGGATGTGGGTCTCCGTGACGTGGGTCAGCCGCAGCCCTTCCGATTCCGCCGCCTCCACATACTGGGCAACATCGCGGTTCGGATCCACAACCAGGGCCTCGCCCGTCGCCGCGCACCCGACCAGATAGCTCGCCTGCGCCAGTTTCTCGTCGTAGAAACGCTTCAGGATCATGTGCCTCTCCGCCGATATCCATGCTACGGGCCGCCTCTCCTACCGGTTTCACGGGGCGGTCACGGGCAAGATCCGAATCAGGCGGCTGCCGCGCAATCGCGGATGGTGTGGGCTGGCGGGTTCCGCCCGTGGATCATTATATTAGGATAAACCGATGGAAACGGGGGAGCGCGTGGCGAGAGAGTTTTCTGCGGATGTCCTCGAGCAGGTGGCGGGGCGGTTCAAGGTGCTGGCGGAGCCGCTGCGGCTCGAACTGCTCAATGCGATGCGTGAGGGCGAGAGGACGGTGACGGAGCTGGTGGAAGCGACGGGGGCGGGCCAGGCGAACGTGTCGCGCCACCTCGGTCTGCTCCACGGCGCTGGCCTGGTCGGCCGCCGGAAGGAGGGGCTGAACGTCTTCTACCGGATCGCAGACCCGGGGATCTTCGAGCTGTGCGAGCTGGTGTGCGGGAGTCTGGAGCAGGAGTGGACGGGCCGCCTCCGGGCCCTGGAAGGGGGACAGGCGCCCGATTCGCTGTAGGACCGGTCCGGACATGGCAGCGCCCCGCGGATCGAGCGAGGTTGGGCGGCGACGATTTGCCGCTGCATGCAGCGACGCCTCCATGCGACAACGTACTTTCCGGTTGTAGCAAAACCATGCTGTGAACGGCCGCAACGCGAATCGGGGGCCTGTCCCCCGTGTGTCTCATCGGCCGCCGCCCGCCAGCTCCGCCTCCGCCGCCATGTACCCGAATGCCGCCCAGTTCGGGCCGCCCACGATGCGCCGGAGCATCGTTTCCGCGCTGAGCCGGTCACCCGTGAAGCGATACCAGCATGCGAGCCCGTACCCGTAGGTCGCCAGCTGGACCGGGTCCTCCGTGTCGGCGGGCATGAGGTCCCCGGGCTCGATGAGTCCGCGGTACATCAGGAGCCGCCTGTGGTACGCGTGGTTCTCGAGGATCTGCATGTCCGGCGTGATCGCACCCAGCGCCTCCTCGGCCTCGGCGTCGCGCCCCAGTCGCCTGAGGGTCAGGTAGAGCCAGTCGGTCACGGCCACGACCATGTCGTCGTTGCCGGCGCGCTCCAGTGCGGTGCGCCAGGCGGGCAGGGCCGCCTCGAAGTCGTGTCGCAGGTAGTGGGCGAGGGCGAGATGGTACCAGATGTTCGTCTGTAGCGTGCTCACGGGGATACCGTGAGGGTTGGGCTGCCCGTCGGGCTCGACTTCATCGGGCCGTCCGCGGACCAGTCGGGCGGCGGTCTCCAGGTCGGCGATGGCGCGGCCGAGCTGCCGCGTCGTGATGAGCCGATGTCCGCGATGCCGGTACAGCCGGGCATCACCGGGGTGCTTGGTGATCCCCTCGGAGAAGACGTCGATTGCATCCCTGAATCGGCCGAGGTAGGCGAGGCGCCGGCCCAGCCAGATGATGGCGTCGGCATCGTTGGGTGACGCGTCGTACGCAGTCTGTGCAGCCGCGAGCTCGGCCTCCATTCGCGCCCGGGCAGCGCTGCCGAACTCCAGGGCGAAGAGCGGGCGCCCCTGCATGGAAAGAGCCTCCACCCGTGCGGCCGGCCGGTCGAGACCGCTGCTACCCGGACCCGGGGCCGTGCCGCACCCGCCGGCGGCCGTGGCGACAACCAGAGAGGCGAGGAGACTGCGTGAGGAAGCCCACCCGGCTGCTCTCCCGGATGCCGCTGCACACCCGCGGCGGGATGGCATGTCCGAACGGGATTGCGCGCACACCGCGGTGCAGGGAACGGATCGTCCCCTGACCCCCCTGCCGGGGCCGGATTCCGGCCGTCCGGGCGACTGCTGATCAGGCACGCCCCGAAGATGTCCGCCGCCGTTCGCCGGGCGCAACCCTGCCTGTCGGTTCGTCCCCCCGGACACCGGCGTTTGCCAGCCGGCCCTTGACAGCCGGCCGCCGCCCAGCCAACGTATCGAAGCGCTTCAATGAATAGCGCCCTTTTGTGGACCTTATCGCATCGATGTGGATCAATGGATTACGGGGACGGCGCAGGTGTTGCCACGCAGAGCGTCGAACGCACCGGGACGGTCCCGGGCTCCGGTCTACCGGTACGGGTACGGGGCCAGCGCTGCTGCGTTACCGAGCTTCCGGCGGTACTGGACGCCGATGCCGCGGAGCGGCTGAAGGCGGACCTGGACGTGCTGGCGCATCCGGTCCGGCTCCGAATCCTGGCGGTGCTGGCGGCGAGCCGTGATCCGGTGTGCGTGTGTGATCTCGAATGCTCGGTACCGGTGAAACAGCCAACCGTGTCGCATCATCTGAAGGTCCTCCGGGAGGCGGGAGTCGTGGACAGCGATAAGCGGGGGCTATGGGCGTACTATCACATACGGCGGGACGAACTGGGTCGTCTGCGCCGTCGGATCGCGGCCGGGCTCGGCCGCCTTGGGGGGGACGATGACTGATCTGGCATTGGCGGCGGCGGAGATCCGCCGGGCGGGCGCGAGTGAGCTGGTCGAAGTGGCGACGCTGCTGGAGGCGGCGGAGCTCCCGGTGGAGGGCGTGGAGGCGTGTCTGCGCGCCGGCCTGGTGTGGGTCGCCGAAGCAGACGGCCGCGTCATGGGTTCCGCGGCGCTGGAGATCCATGGGGAGGACGGCCTGATCCGGTCCGTCGCCGTGGATCCCGGGATGCAGGGGCGCGGCACGGGCCGGGCGCTGGTGCAACGGGCGCTGGGCGGTGCCGCGGATGCGGGCGTCCGGCGGGTTTACCTGCTGACGACGTCGGCATCGGCGTGGTTCGCGGGTCTCGGCTTCGAGGAGGTGCAGCGGAATGAAGTGCCGGCCGGCATCGCCGGTTCGGCGGAGTTCTCGGCGCTCTGTCCGTCGACGGCGACGGTGATGGCCAGGGACGTGGATATCGCGCCGGCCTACTCCGGCTGCTGCGGCGCGGGCGTCGTCGATCTCCGGAACATGACGGTCGCTGCCGTCGGCACGGCGAGCGAGGAGGACGTGAAGCAGGCCGTGCAGCTGCGGTACGGCGCTGCGGCGCGAGCGGCGGAGAGTGGCCGGGCCAGCTGCTGCGGCGAGGGCTCCTGCGGTCCGGATCCCATCACCTCCGGCCTCTACACGGATGATCAGACCGGCGCCCTCCCGACGGAGGCAGTGCTCGCCTCCCTCGGCTGCGGCAATCCCACGGCCCTGGCCCGCCTCGAGCCGGGACAGACCGTGCTCGACCTCGGTTCGGGGGGCGGAATCGACGTGCTGCTCTCGGCCCGTCGGGTGGGACCGGAGGGCAGGGTGTACGGTCTGGACCTCACTGACGAGATGCTCGAGCTGGCCCGTGCGAACCAGGCGCGGGCGGGCATCACGAATGCCGAGTTCCTGAAGGGCGACATGGAAGCGATCCCGCTTCCTGACGCGTCCGTGGACGTCATCATCTCGAACTGCGTCATCAACCTGACGGCCGACAAGTCGAAGGTGCTCAGGGAGGCATTCCGGGTCCTGCGTCCGGGCGGCCGCCTGGCCATCTCTGACATCGTGGCACGCGGTGACATCCCGGCGGGGGTCCGGCAGAGCATGGAGCTCTGGGTAGGGTGCATCGCCGGGGCACTGGCTGAGGATGAATACGTGGACCTGCTCCGGGAGACGGGGTTCATCGATGTGGATCTCGAGCCGACCCGCGTATACCGCAGCGCGGATGCGAGTCAGTTCCTGGAGGACGCCGGCGTCCCCGTGCCTCCGGACATCGCAGACCACGACGGCGCATTCTTCAGCGCATTCGTCAGGGCCGTGCGGCCCGGCGTCAGCGAACGACCCGCAGAAGCCTGACCTCGAAGACGAGGACGGACCCCGCCGGCACGCCGGCGGGGCGTCCCACCAGACCGTAGCCGTGCTCGGGCGGCAGCACGGCGCGACGCACACCACCGGGGCGCATGCCGGTGACGACGTCGTCGAACCCGGCCACCGGCGGGTTCTCCCCCACCACGAACTCCGACGCGCCGAACCCGTCGGGGCTCGGCCGCTGCTCGAACAGCGTGCCGTCAGGCAGCCAGCCGCGGTACTCCACCGCCACGGACATCCCGGGTCCGGCCTCCGCCCCGCGCCCGGCCCGCACGTCCTGCAGGAGGATTCCCTCCGGCGTCGCGCTCATCGAGTCAGGCTTGATGCCGAGCTCCGGTGCGTACCCGATGGTGCGGATGTCCGGGGCAGGCTCGTCGACCATGGCAGGGACGGGGTCGTGTTCCACCGCGTCACCGCCGCAGCCGACGGCGTTGGCCGCCGCGACCATCGCGACGACGGCGCCGACCCTCCGGATTGCCGCCCGAGCCGGCGCGACCGTGGCTCCGGCAGCCTCCGCTCCCGCCGATTGCGGGATGCATCGCATCGCCACTACCATCACCTCATGGACCTCTACGTCTTCATTATCGTGATCGTCCTCGTGAGCGGCGTGGTCGTCCCGCTGGCGAAGGGCGCAGCCCACCGTCTGGCGAAGGGCACGTCCCGGGCTGACACCGAGCGGCTCGCGCGTCTGGCAGGCGAGCTTGAGACGACGGAGCAGCGCCTCAGCGATGCGGAGCGGCGCCTGCAGCTGGCGGAGGAGCGGCTCGACTTCCAGGAGAACCTGCTGGCCCCGCGCGCATCACGCCCCCGCGACGAGCAGTAGACCGCAGACCGCGAAACAGCACGCATCCGCCGCACGCTCAGGACAGGAGCAGAGCGGCAGCCCCCAGGACGAGGATGATCAGGCCGGCCGCGACCTTGGCGGCGGCCGCCCACATCCTCCCCAGCAGCGTACCCCATCCGACGCGTGCCGCCACACCCGCATGCCGTGTCTCGTAGAGGGTAGCCAGAGCGGCGCCGGCGAACGAGCCGGCGAACCCCGCCATCACCGGCCCGATCACGGGGATCGGCATGCCGACGATGACGCCGGCGATGCCGCCCGCGATGGCCCCCCAGAATGCCATCCGGGAACCGCCGTAGCGCACGTTCATCCGCTCGACGATGAGGTACTCGACGGCCTCGGCCAAGCCTGCCAGGACCGCGGCGATGACGACGATGAGCCATCCCACGGCCCCGGTCCAGGCGCCGACGGCGAGGACGGCCACCATGATCCACAGCCCGGGGACACCCAGTGGCGTGAGGAGCAGCGCAGCCGCCATCACGGCGATCCCGATCATCGCCAGCATTCCCGTCCCTCCGTTCGCGTCACGCGCCGTCCGGCGCGCCGCCGCCTCCGCGGTCTACGGTGATGAGCCGGATGCCGCGCTGATATGTCAGGTAGGCCCAGGCCCACTGCAGCATCACCAGCACCCGGTTGCGGAAGCCGATGAGGTACATGATGTGGACCACGACCCAGATGACCCATGCCGGGAATCCGCTCAGCTTCATGTGCTTCAGCCGCGCCACGGCGGCGGCCCGGCCGATGGTGGCGAGGTCGCCCTTGTCCACGTAGGTGAACCGCTCCCGCGGCCGGTCCGCGAGGTCGCGGACGATCTGGCGGGCAGCATGCTTCCCCATCTGGATGGCGCCCTGCGCCACACCCGGCACGGGGCTGCCATCCGGATTCCGCGCCGCCGCCAGGTCGCCCACCACGAAGACGTGCGCGTGTCCGGGAATCGAACAGTCGTCGGCGACGATCACCCTGCCTGCCCTGTCCGTCTCTACGCCGAGGGCCGCGCCCAGTTTCGATGCCGCCACACCCGCTGCCCAGAAGACGTTGGCAGCCGGAATGCTGTCATCGCCGACGCGCACGGCATCGTCGTCGATGTCCGTGACGAGTCGCCCCGTCCTCACATCGACACCGAGCCGCCGGAGCTGCCGGAGCGCGGCCTCGGACAGGTCGGCCGGGTACGCGGGCAGCACGCGGTCCATTCCCTCCAGGAGGATGATGCGTGTCGTCGTGGTGTCGATCGCCCGGAAGTCACCGGGCATCACCTGGCGGGCAATCTCCGCCATGGCGCCGGCCAGCTCCACACCCGTCGGCCCCGCGCCCACGATGACGAAGGTGAGCAGTCGTCGCCGGGCGTCGAGATCCGGTTCGCGTTCCGCCGCCTCGAAGGCCAGCAGGAACCGCCGGCGGATCTCCGTCGCGTCCTCGATGGTCTTCAGCCCAGGCGCCCGCAGCGCCCACTCGTCCCGGCCGAAGTAGGCGTGCGTGGCACCGGTGGCCAGGACCAGGTAGTCCCATGTCACGGAAGCTCCGTCGGCGAGATGGAGCACGCGGCGGTCGACGTCCACATCCACCGCCTCCGCCAGCCAGACGTTGACGTTGCGGTGCTTCCGGAGGACCAGGCGGATGGGGCTGGCGATGTCCGCCGGCGAAAGCGACGCCGTCGCCACCTGGTAGAGGAGCGGCTGGAAGAGATGGAAGTTGCGGCGGTCGATGACCGTGACACGGACGTCCGCCCTGCCAAGAATCCGGGCGCAGTACAGTCCGCCGAATCCGGCACCGACGATGACGACATGGGGCCGTTCAGGCGCATGCGCGACAGGGGTGGCTTC
Organism: Longimicrobiales bacterium; assembly: GCA_035461265.1. Taxonomy (GTDB): domain Bacteria; phylum Gemmatimonadota; class Gemmatimonadetes; order Longimicrobiales; family RSA9; genus SH-MAG3. Next base: position 14,292 of record DATHVO010000097.1, on the reverse strand, counting down.
CCGGGGACACATTGCGGTGCGTCAGTCTGGCGGACCGGCCGATGCTTCCGGGAGCGTGAAGAAGAACGTGGTGCCGGAGCCCACCTCGCTCTCCAGCCAGATTCGTCCCCCGTGCGCTTCGACGATGCCTCTGGCGATGGGCAGACCGAGGCCCGCGCCGCGCCGGTCCTGACGGTCAGCCTGCCAGTAGCGCTCGAAGAGGCGCGGCAGATGGGCCTTCTGGATTCCGGGTCCCGTGTCCCGGACGGAGCAGACCAGGCAATCGGATCCGCGCCGGGCGAGTACTTCCACTTCCCCGGCTTCGGTGAACTTGACGGCGTTCCCGATCAGGTTGTGCAGGACCTGCAGGATCCGATCGCGGTCCGCCCGTACCGGAGGGCCCGGGTCCACCGCGGCGGTGAGCCGGACTCCCTTGTGCTCGGCGTCTGCCCTCCATGCATGGATCGCCTCATCGACGACCTCCTCGATCCGCATCAGGTCGGGCTGGACCGTGAACCGGCCCGCCTGTATCCGCGCCTCGTCCAGGAGGTCGGCGATGAGGCGGTCCATCTGGCGGACGGACCTCTCCGTGATCTCCAGCAGGCGCGTCCGCTGCTCCGGCGGCAGGGCGCCCTCCCTCAGGAACGCCGCATTCGTGGCGATGAGGTTCAGCGGATTGCGGAGGTCATGGGCGACGACGGCGAGGGCCTCCTCCCTGGCTCGAGCTGCGGCTTCCGCGCGCTTCCGGCCGAGCCGCTCATCGTCGAAGGCGCGGGCGCGCTCCAGGGCCGGACCCGCGACCTGACCGATGAGGCTCGTGAATGCCTCATCGGTGACGCCGAACGCGGCCGCACTCGGGAAAGCGACGACGAGCACGCCCACCGGACGGGATGCACCGCCGCTCAACGGCAGCGCCGCCACCGTCTCGATCGTCAGGAGGCGGTGCAGTCTCTCCCAGGCCGCGGGGTAGCGGCGCCTGTACTCGTCCGCCGACCGGATCCAGACGGGTCGGCCGGTGCGGAGCGCCTCCACCGCCGGCAGCGCGTCCTCCCTCTTGGTGGCGCGGTACACAGCCTCCGCCTCCTGCGTGAATCCCTCGAACCGCACGAAATCGACATGGATGCCGTCCTCCGCGAGCATCCCGATGGCGCCGCGGTCCGCCTCCAGCAGACGGAGCCCCTCGTTCATGACGACGTCCACGACGTCGGGCAGGGTCCGGGCCTGTGACAGCGATGCGGTGAGCTGCTGCAGGCGGACCACCCGGTGGGCGATCCGTTCGGCCTCCGCCCGGGCTGCCGCCAGTTCCTCGTTCGCGGTGCGGAGCGCCTGCTGCTGCTCGATCTGGTCCGTGATGTCGGCGCACGAGCCGATGAAGCCGGCGAACTCGCCCCCGGGGAGCAAGCGGGGCACGCCGTGGTGCAGCAGCCAGCGGTACTGCCCGTCGTGACGGCGCAGGCGATACTGGACGTCGAACGGAGCCCGTGTGGCGAACGCATGTGCCATGGCTTCCGTGCAGCGGTGCACGTCCTCCGGATGGACACCGGACAGCCAGCCGCTGCCCTCTTCCTCCTCCTCGGGCCTGCCGGTGAACTCGAGCCAGACGCGGTTGAAGAAGTTGCTGCGAGCGTCCGGGCCGGCCATCCATATCAGGACCGGCGCGTTGTCCGCTACCGTACGGAACCGCTCCTCGCTCTCCCTGAGCTGGGCAGCGGCCTGCTCCGCGGCCGACCGCGCTGCCTTCTCGCGCTCGAAATCGAGTGCCTTCCGTTCGGCGGCTCTGCGTTCCGTGATGTCCTGGCATACGCCGACGAGGCGGACCGGACGTCCCGCGGCATCCAGGAACACCTCGCCGGTACTCCGCAGGAGGCGAACGGCGCCGTCCGGCCGGATGATGCGCTCCTCGTAGTCGAACGGAAGCCCCGTGGTCAGGGCGTGCTCTATGGCGGCGCGGGTCGTCACCCGGTCCTCGGGCACGAGACGCTCCATGAACGTCTCCAGGCTGAGCCGCACCCCGCCCGGCTCGAGTCCGTAGATGCGGTAGAGCTCGTCCGTCCAACTGACGGCATTCGTCTGGATGTCCCACTCCCACCCGCCGAGGTGCGCCATCGCCTGCGCCTGGCTCAGCTGCCGCTCCCGCCGGTGCGCGGCGCTGACATCCCTGAGAATGGCCAGGAACGTCCAGCCCGCCGCGGTGCGAAGCTTTGCGATGGACGCCTCCGCAGGGAAGGTCTCGCCGGTCTGCCGGCGCCCCATGATCTCCCGCCGCTCCCCCATCCGGCGAGCCGTCTCGGGCGCTGCGGCGAAGCGGCGCATGTGGTCCGCGTGGCTGTCACACAGCGCGTCGGGGAGGAGCAGACTCAGCGGCTGGCCCGCGACCTCCGTGGCGGAGTAGCCGAAGATCCGCTCCGCTCCGTCGTTGAACATCGTGATTCGCTGGCACTCGTCCACGGCGATGATGGCGTCCGTAGCCAGGCCGACGATGGCCGCGAGTTGTGCATCGGACAGCGGAGCGACCGCCGCCGGCATCCGGGTCTGCCGTCCCGCCACGTCTCCGCCCCCGGCCTCCTCCATGTCAGGGCGCATTCGCGGCCGGCGGCCGTGCCACGGTGCCCGGGTCGCCGTCACTGATGTACCGCGTCCGGGTGCGGTCCAGCTGGTCCAGCGTGCGGAGGAGCTCGTCAGTCCCGCTGTTGATCCAGACCTGCACCCGCTCGAGGCGGAGACCGTCGAACTGCGGGTCGTGGGGAGACCGCGCCGGTCCGCCCGCGACCAGCAGGATGGCATCGTGCTCGTACGTCGTCGTGCGTCCGGTCTTCGGGTCGGTCCACGAGCCCGCCCGGGCAAGTTCCCGGTTCCGGGGCCACTCTCCGAGTGGGAGGGCGAAGGAGCGGATGCGATAGCCCGGCACCGCCGAATCCACCGCGAGCTGGAGGCGTGCGATCTGTTCCTGCACGACGGCGTCGTCGTATCGAGCCAGGTTCGCGTGCCAGAGCGTGTGGTTGCACAGCTCGAATCCCTGCTCAGCCAGGAAGGCCACCTTCCTGTGCCGCCACTCGGTCTTCTGGTCCTCGATGCCGCGGTTCCCGAAGAAGGAGCGGCCGGCCTCCGCACCCGACAGCATGCAGAACACCGCCTTGTTCTCCCAGCCCGGGTGGGAGCGCGCAAAATCGAGCCAGATCCCCACGGCACTGGACGGGTCGATGGTCAACTCGCCGTCGGGTCCCTCGATGTAGCGGAACTGGCCGGGGGACGCGTCATCGAACGTGAATACGACGGGGGACAGTCCTGCCGCCAGGTCGATCCTGCCGGACACCATCTCCCGCAGCGTGATCGGTCGGTACCCGCGGCTGTAGAGGAGTTCCAGGTCCTTCCTGAAGTTCTCGGGCGTGCGGGTCCAGCGACCCTCGGGCTCGCCGATGAGGTGGTACTCGACGATGGGAATCCGGCCAACCTCGTTGGGCGGGAGGTCGGTCCGCGGGCCCGTATCGGCCGGGCCGGCGTCCGCGGCATGGACGTCATCACGGTCCGCCTCCGTCCCGGGACCGGCCGTCGCCGGCCCGGCCGCTGCCAGCGAGTCCGGCATCCCGGCGCCGTCATCCTGCTGGCCGGCGTCCACGCCGCCGCACGCGACGAAGGGAACGGCCACGAACGCTGCGAGCACGAGCAACCGACTGCGCATCTGCCTGATCATCCACGACATCCATTTTTTCGGGAGCGGGCGCATCGCCGCGACCGACCGCCGGCGTACGCGTATCGCAATCTAGCGTGGAGAAGAGGGGCGGGCGACCATTCGGCCGTCCGCCCCTCCAGCGTGTACCGGTCCGCACTCTGGCGTCAGCGGCCGCGGCCGACCTCGGCATCACGGTTGATCCGGCTCTCGGCCAGCTCCGTCAGCCGGCGGTCCGTCTCGCCCTCCTCGTCCAGCGTCCGCTGGAGAAGGTCCGCGTGCTTGTCGAAGCCGAGGCGATTGGCGTACGTCCGGGCTGTGCCGTACGCGGCGATCTCGTAGTGCTCCACCCGCTGGGCAGCAGCGATGAGCGCGGCGTCACGAACGTCCGGGTCGGCATCCTCCTCCATGATGTCCTTCCCCTCCGCGATCAGGCCCTCCATGCCCTTGCACTTCTCGCCGCCGGGCTTGCGGCCCAGATCATCGAAAATGGAGTCCAGCCGGCGAACCTGCTCCTCCGTCACACGGTGGTGCTCCTCGAAGGCGGTGCGCAGCGAGTCGTGGTTTGCTTTCTCCGCCATCTTCGGCAGGGCCTGGAGGATCTGCTTCTCGGCGCTGTAGATGTCCTTCAGTTCGTGCAGGTACAGGTCCTGGAGCGTCTCGATGGCCATGGGTGGTCCTCCTTGCGGTTGGGTGGTGTGCCGAAGGCCGGCATCACCCCTGGACCGTGCAAGTCGGGTGCCCGCCAAAAGCAAGCGGCGTCGCAACCTGGCGACGCCGCTCGGCTCATCTGCGCAACGGGTCCCGTCAGGGGTCCGCGCTCACTTCCGCCATGGGCACCGCCAGGACCTGCCCCGCGACGAGGCGGTCGGTCGCCAGGCGATTCACGCGCCGGAGCGCCTCCACTGTGGTACCGTGGCGGCGGGCGATGGACCAGAGGGAATCGCCGCGGTTGACCTGGTAGGGCACCAGCGACTCGGGAGTGGACTCGAGCGCGAAGGCGAAGGCCTGACCATCGATGTGGCCGGCGGGCCCGGCACCGGCGTCCACAGGCACGGCCGCAGCGGGCGGCTGATTGGACGTTGTGAGTGTGGACGTCGCAGCCCTCGGCGTTGCGGCCGCCAGCTGCGTCGTGCTGCGCCCCTCCGGCAGTCGCGCCACGTAGCGGGTATACGGTTCCGGGAAGAGCGCCACGTGGTAGTGCGGCGGACGATTCTCCCGTATGGCGTCGAGGACGCCCTGCCGTTCGAGGGACATGAGCGTCCGCTCCAGCCACCTCCTGCACGCGGCCCGACCGCTGACCCGGAGATCCACCGCCATGCCCGCCGGATGCACTGAAAGGTGGGACGCGTTCCTCGGCTGCTCCCGGACCGGACGCGTCAGGCTCGTGACGACCAGCTTCTCGCCGCAGGCGTTGCGATACTGCGCGGCGAGCCGCTCGACGAAGAGCTTCACGGCCGGGCGCGCATATGGGTGGGACACGGACGCCAGCGCGTAGTCCTCGTTGCCAGGGAGGTGTACCAGCAGTCCCCTCTCCACGAAACGGCGCACCTGCGCAGACGTCTGCAGGAACGAGTAGTCGTGCTCCAGCGCGATGCGGTTCTGCCTCTGCATCGCCTGGGGCGACCCTCTCAGAGTCTGGGCATCGAGTGCTGACGTTGCGCACGACAGCAGCGCGCACGCGGCTACGACGATGGCTGCTCGTTGCATGGCCCTGGTGTTTCTATGCACGCTAGGAACGGGTGCACCGGTGGCTCAGGATCGCCATCGCGGCACCTTCGGACTGCTTGCGGGAACGGGGGGAACCGCTCCGGGGACTGCCTGCGCCTGCTATATACGCCACGGGCCTTGATTTGTAAAGAACGAACGCCGCTCCGGACGGCACGCTTGCCCGTCCCGCACAGCCGCCGCATTGTGACGCGTCACTCACAGGAGGAGGACCGATGAGGTTGCATTACCGGCCGGCCATCGCCGCGGCCGCGTGGCTGACGCTCACCACCGCGGTGTCGGCGCAGGCCCCCCAGCCGCGGCATGCGCAGGAGCGCGTGGACCTTGCCGTGGTCGAACGCATTCGCGAAGAGGGCTTCGAACGATCCCGTCTCGAAGACATGGCTCGCCATCTGACGGACGTCATCGGTCCGCGCCTGACGGGCTCCCCCGCAATGAAGCGGGCCAATGACTGGGCCGCGGAAACGTTCAGGGCGTGGGGCCTGCAGAACGTGGCCGTCGAGCCCTGGGGCGAGTTCGGTCGGGGGTGGGAGAGCGTCTCCTATGCCGGCCGCGTCACCGCGCCGTTCGTCCAGCCACTCAAGGCGCAGCCGCTGGCTTGGACCGGCAGCACGCACGGTACGCGGGAGGGGCCCGTCGTGGTCGTGCGCGCCGAGACGCCGGACGAGATCCGGCAGTACGCCGGCCGCCTCCGGGGTGCATGGGTCCTGCCGACGGAACACGCGCCGCACACGGCCGAGTTCGAGGCGCCGCCGCGCCGGTTCGCCGCCGACGACCTGCTCGTTCCCGCACCGCCGGCGCCGGAGCGGCCCGCCGGCCAGCGGAGGGGGCCCGGTCCGACCACCATGCTGATCACCGATTCCCTGATGCGTGCCGAGGGTGCGCTGGGCTTCCTGCGTCCGTCGCCGTGGCCGTACGGCACCCTCCGCGGCGCCGGCGGCGGCTCCCGCAACCCGGCGGACCCTGAGGCGCTGCCCGCCCTGCTGGTCTCACACGAACAGTACGGCATGCTCTGGCGGAATGCGGTGAGCGGCACTGAGGCGCGTGTGGAGATCGACGTACAGAACCGCTTCACGAACGACGACCTCATGGCCTACAATACCCTCGCCGACCTTCCCGGCAGCGACCTGGCCCACGAGTACGTCATGATCGGCGCACACCTCGACTCCTGGCACATGGGGACGGGCGCGACGGACAATGCCGCCGGTTCCGTCGTGATGATGGAAGCCATGCGAATACTGAAGGCCACCGGCGTCCAGCCCCGTCGCACGATCAGGGTCGCCCTCTGGAGCGGCGAGGAACAGGGCCTGCTCGGGTCACGGAACTGGGTGGCGAATAATCCACGGCTCCACGGCCGGATCTCAGCCTACCTCAACGTGGACAACGGGACCGGCCGGCTGCGCGGCATCTGGAACCAGAGCAACGAGGCTGCGACTCCCATCTTCGAGCAGCTGCTCTGGCCGTTCCGCGACATCGGCATCGTCGCAGTGCGGCACGGCAACACCGGCGGAACGGACCACCTGGCCTTCGATGCCGTCGGAATCCCGGGATTCAACTTCATCCAGGATCCCGTGGAGTACTCCATTCGTACACACCACTCCAGCGCGGACACTTTCGACCGCATGCTCCTGGATGACCTGCGGCAGGCCGCCGTCGTCGTTGCGTCGACTGCGTACCACCTGGCGATGCGCGATGAGATGGTGCCCCGCAAGCCGACGTCCGAGGCGGTGACGGACAGGTAGCCGCCGCCGGTATGCGAGCGGGGTGGCCGCGCGGCCGCCCCGTTTCGCATCGCGCGCCACTCCCGTACCATCCCCCCATGACGTCCGCCAGAGAATCCCGGACGGGCACGGGCCGGCTCACCGGGATCGTGCGCGCCCTGCGCCACCGCAACTTCCGGCTCTTCACGTCCGGCCAGTCCATATCCCTGATCGGCACATGGATGCAGCAGGTCGCCGTGGCCTGGCTCGTCTACCGGCTCACCCAGTCCCCGCTGATGCTCGGCGTCGTCGGCTTCGTGGCCCACGGGCCCGGCTTCTTCATCGCCCCGTTCGCCGGCGTCCTCGCCGACCGCGTGAGCAAGCGGCGCATCGTCATCGCCACGCAGGTGGTCATGATGATCCAGGCGCTCGTCCTCGGCGCGCTCATCCTCTCCGACCACGTCACCATCGCGTGGATCGTCGTCCTCATGGCGGTCCTCGGCGCCGCGTCCGGCTTCGACATACCCACCCGTCAGGCATTCCTCATCGAGATGGTGGACGACCGGCGGGACCTGCCCAACGCCATTGCGCTGAATTCTTCGATCTTCAATGCCGCCCGCCTCGTCGGGCCGGCCATCGCCGGCTTCGCCATCGCCGCCGTCGGCGAGGGCTGGGTCATAATGCTCAATGGCGCGAGCTACATCTTCGTCCTGGCAGCGCTGCTCGCCATGGACGTGCCCGCCCGCCAGGGCGGCCCCCGCCACGGTGCCATGCTCCGGCACCTGCGTGACGGCGTGCGGTACACGTTCGGCTTCCAGCCCATCCGCGCGGTGCTGCTCCTCGTGGCCACGGTCAGTCTGGTGGCGGTGCCGTTCACCGTGCTGCTCCCGGTGATGGTGTCCGACGTGTTCGGCGGCGGACCGCGGACGCTCGGCCTCCTCATGGCGGCCACCGGGCTCGGTGCGCTGTCCGGCGCCCTCTTCCTGGCCTCCCGCAACAGTGTCCGCGGGCTCGGGCGTATCATCGTGTACGCCGCCATCACGTTCGGCTCGGCTCTCGTCCTCTTCGCCTTCGCGCCGTCCCTCGTCCTCGCTGTCCCTCTCCTCGCCCTGGCCGGCTTCGGGATGATGACGCAGATGGCGTCCAGCAACACCGTCCTTCAGACGCTCGTGGACGACGACAAGCGTGGCCGCGTGATGAGCTTCTACACCATGGCCTTCATCGGTACCGCGCCCCTCGGCAGCCTCCTCGCCGGCGCCATCGCGGAACGGATCGGGGCACCGGCGACGATCGCCCTCGGCGGCGGAGGCGCCGTCCTCGCCGGCCTCGTATTCAGCCGCCGGCTCCCGGCCCTCCGCCGCCTCGTCCACCCCATCTACCACCGGCTGGGGATCATCCCCGAGGTGGCCCGCGGCATACAGGCCGCCACCCACCAGGCGACACCCGTCACCGACGACTGAGCAGGCGCCGGCTGCTGCGCGCGCGCTGCCGGGCGTCCGCCGGACCGTGCGGACGCACGCGCCCGCGCTCGATTGTGCCGCCGGCCCGTCCGCATTAGACTTTTATGCTACGGTCATGTCAGAATGACTGGAACTAAAGCGGTGGCAGGCGTTTACGATTGTGGGCAGACCCGTATCCAGCGGCTGTGGCGTCGCCCCGCCACAATCCGGACACCCGGCGTGCGCCTGCGGGCGTACAGAGTTAATCACGGAGGCGTTTCAATGATCCGTTCAGGTAGAGTGATCCTGGCGCTCGCAGTCCTCATGCTGCTGCCGGCAGCGGCGGAGGCGCAGAGGGACACCCGTCAGACGAGGGAGGCGAGCAAGTACCTCGGCCTCGCCATGACGCGGCAGGACCCGGCCCAGCGCAACGAGATGTACGAGCAGGCCATGACCCATCTGCGGCAGGGCATGGAGCAGGATGCCAACAATGCCAAGGTCTGGCTGCTTGCGGGCCAGGTGTATGCCGGCATGGGCAGCATGACGGAAGCGGATGCGGCGTTCCTGCGGGCCGTGGAGATCCATCCCGAGTACGCGGAGGAGATCGCGCAGGAGCGGGAGCAGGCCTGGGTGGACAAGTTCAACGAGGGCATCGGCCTGATGGACGAGCAGCGCTACGAGGAGGCCATCGCGGCGCTGGAGCAGGCCCAGGTCATCTACAAGCAGCGTCCCGAGGCGCTCATGAACCTGGGTGCGCTGTACGCGAACCGTCAGGAGAACGCGAAGGCGCGGGATGCATTCGAGCAGGCGGTGGAATCCACGCGCGGCCCGCTGTTCGAGCAGCTCGACGAGGAGGGCCAGGAATCCTGGCTTCGGTTCCGCGACATGGCGACGCTCAACGTGGCGCAGATGGCGGCCCAGGAGGGTGTCGATGCGTTCGAGGCGCGGCGCTACGCGGACGCGGCCGAGCTGTTCAAGCGGGCGGCAAAGGTGAATCCGCAGGCCCGCGACTACATCTTCAACCACGTCCAGTCCCTCTGGGCACTGACGTCGGACCTCGAGGACGTCGTTGAGGCGAATGCGGAGGGTGCGGCCCAGGCCCGGCAGCAGCTTCTCGACCTCTATCCCGAGATCGAGCAACTCGCCGCCGCCACGCGCAAGCTGGATCCGAACAACGAGCTGCTCTTCCTCATCGAGGCGCGGTCCAGCCGCATGCGCGGCGACCTGCTGGGCACGGAGCCCGAGCGCGATGCCGGTCACCAGGCGGCGCTGAAGCTGCTGCAGGAGCACGACGCCCTGCCGTGGATCATGGAGGAACTCATCGTCATATCGGGCGCGGAGGGCACGGTCCTGCGCGGCGCCATCAAGAACCGGAAGCTCGAGGTTGGCACGCCGGTGCAGATCGAGTTCTCGCTGGTGGACCTCGATGGCGACGTGGTGGGCACGCAGGTCATCACGGTGACCGCCCCGGCCGCGGAGGAGACGGCGTCCTTCGAGGGTCGCGTCGACGTGGAGGGTGAGATGGCCGGCTGGCGCTACGCGCCCCGCAGCTGAGTTTCCGGCCGCAGCAGCACGACGAAGCCCCCGGACCCCGGTCCGGGGGCTTCGTCGCATCCACGGCAGCAAGGCCTTGACCCGGCGACCCGACGGAACGAGGCTTGATCGATCCCCAACGCGCGTGAGCATGCAACGAGCCCGGTCCCTGTCCGTCCTCATCGCCACGCTGGCGGCCTGCGGCCCCGGCGCTCTCGCGGTGCCCGAACCCCGGGAGCTGACCGTTCCCGCCGCGCCCGGGGCGGGGCAGCCGTTCGTCGGTCGGTGGGCGGATGGCATCGTGGCGAGCTGGACCGAACCCGACGGCACCGGTCACGCCCTCCGTTTCGCGCGGTGGGACGGCGAGGCCTGGTCGCAGCCCGGCACCATTGCCCGCGGCGACGGCTGGTTCGTCAACTGGGCGGACTTCCCGTCCGTGCTTGCGTTGTCGGATCGGGACCTCGCGGCCCACTGGCTCCAGCGGAGCGGCCGGGGCACCTACGCGTACGATGTCATGCTGACCCGGTCCGGCGACGCCGGCGATACGTGGTCGGACCCCTTCCGCCCCCACCGGGATGGCACGGAGACCGAGCACGGCTTCGCCACGCTCTTCCCGTTCGACGGCGGTGTCGGCGTCGTGTGGCTGGATGGCCGCATGTACGCGGGCGGGGCCCACGGCGACTCGACGGGGGAGATGACTGTCCGGTTCACTTCCATCCCCGCCACCGGTCCCCCGGGTCCGGAGATCCTGCTGGACGGGAGAGCATGCGACTGCTGCCAGACCGCCGTGGCACTCGCGGACGGCGGACCCGTCGTCTTCTATCGTGACCGCTCCCCCGACGAGGTCAGGGATATCGTCGTCACCCGCCTGACGGGGGGCGCCTGGACGCCACCGACGCCGGTGCACGCCGACGGCTGGGTCATCGGGGGCTGCCCCGTGAACGGACCCGCCGCGGACGCCGACGGCGCAGACGTCGCCGTGGCGTGGTTCACCGCCGCCGGCGAGGCGCCACGGGTACAGGTCGCCTTCTCGCGGGACGCCGGCGCGACCTTCGGCCCGCCTGTCCGTGTGGACGACGGCGACGGCGCGGGCCGCGTGGACCTGCTACTGATGCCGGCGGGCCCAGCATTCGTCGTCTGGCTGGAGAACGTCCGGGACGGGGCGGAACTGCGGGGTCGGCTGGTCGCCGCGGACGGGACCGTCGGCCCGTCCCGCCGCCTCGCCGCCACGAGCGCGACGCGCGCCAGCGGATTCCCCCGCATGGCGCGCGCGGCAGACGACGTCGTCCTCCTCTGGACCGAGCCCGGCGACCCGTCCCGCATACGGGGCGCCGTGCTGGCCTTCTGACCGCCGGCCGCCGCTACCGACGCAGCTCGATCCGATCCAGTGTCTGGATCTGCATGTGCGTGCCCCGGGGGAGCACCGGCTCCACGTCGCCCAGACCCAGCGAGATGATGGTCCCGGCACCGGCCCCCAGGACCGCACCGATGAAGGCGTCACGCAGGTCGCCGGTGAGAATCGTCCCCAGCACCGCGCCCGCGGCCGCGCCCACCACGGCTCCCCGTGCAACGCCCGTGTCCGACGTCCGGGCACCATCCGGCACGGTGGTGCCCACGATGTCGGCGCTGATGGGATGCCACACGTCGTCGACGTTGATCCGCAGGAAGTTCAGCCGGATCGCCGCCCTGGGACCCGCATCGTCCGACGCCCCCACGCCCGTCACCATCCCCGTGATCGTCGCACCCTCCGGAACGACCGTTCGGCCGTTCAAAGCCACCAGCGGCTCCACCACGGTCACGCTGAAGGTGTCGCCCACCCGGGTGGACGTCGTATTGAGCTCCTGCTCCAACCTCACGTTGAGGACCGTCCCCCGGGGTATGGCCCGGGCGTCCGCCGGGGCCGGCGCCGGCTGAACCGATCCCGCAGCCGGCGTTTCCACCGGTGCAGTGGCGCACCCCGCGGCAAGCAGCGCCGCGCCTGCGGCCGCTATCGTCCATCTCATTGCTCTGCCTCCTGTTGCCAAGTTCCGTATCCCGCGCGGGTGCAAGCCCCGGACCAGCCGGGCCCGCCAGCTTGCCTCCACAGGCGCCGGCATTACGTTCCGACCATGAACGTCCGGCAGATCATCCTCCGCGAGATCCGGCTCCCCCTTCGCGAGCCCTTTCGCATCTCCACCGGGACCATGCACCACCGCAGGATCGTCCTCGCCGAGCTCCGTGACGGCGACGGCCACACCGCGTGGGGCGAGTGCGTCGCCGCCGAGGAGCCCAACTACAGCCCCGAGACCGTGGACACCGCCTGGCACGCCCTCCGGCACTGGTTCGCCCCGCGCCTGATCGGTGTGCAGCTCCCGGCGCCGGAAGCGGCATTCGCCGCCCTCTGCCACCACGTGCACGGCCACCGGATGGCCATGGCGACGCTGGAGATGGCCGTGTGGGCGCTGTTCGCCGTCCGGGACGGGATCTCCCTCGCACGCCGGCTCGGCGGCGTGCGCGGCGTCATCGACGTCGGCATCTCCCTGGGCGTCCAGGACTCGCCGGAGATCCTGGCCGACCGCGCCGCGGACGCCGTCGCCGCGGGCTACCGACGGGTGAAGCTGAAGATCGGGCCCGGCGCCGACATCGCGTACGTGGAAGCGGTCCGCCGGCGCACCGGTGACGGGGCGCCCCTCATGGTCGATGCGAACAACGCGTACACCCTCGACGACGCGGACCTGCTCGCCCGGCTCGACGATTTCGGCCTGATGATGATCGAGCAGCCGCTGGATGCCGAGGACCTGGTGCGGCATGCGGCGCTCCAGCGCCGGCTGCGGACGCCCCTCTGCCTCGACGAGTCCATCACGTCACTGGAGCGTGCGGAGGACATGATGACGCTGGGCAGCGGCCGGATCATCAACATCAAGGCGGGACGGGTCGGCGGCCTGGCGCAGGCCGTGGCCATCCATGACGCATGCGCTCGCAGGGACGTTCCCGTGTGGTGTGGCGGGATGCTGGAGACGGGGATCGGAAGGGCCTACAACGTCGCCCTCGCATCCCTGCCCAACTTCTCGATCCCCGGCGACGTGTCGCCGAGCGCCCGCTACTGGGAGAAGGATATCGTGACGCCGGAGTGGACGACCTGCGAACCCGGCCGGATCGCCGTCCCGACGGGGCGGCCGGGGCTGGGCGTGGACGTCGACATGGACAGGATCGACGGGCTCACAGTGCGGGAGGAGGTGCTGTTCGGAGACTGACGCCTCCGCACGGCCGGGCCTACCAGCTGCCGCGCTCGCCCACGGTCCCGATGACCTGCGCCAGGCGGTCGGAGGCGTTCCACCAGTTCCTGCGGAGCGCCTGCTCCGCCGCATCCCCATCGCCCTCCTCTATCCCCCGCACCACCGCCTCGTGCTCTTCCACGGACGTGCCGATCTCATCGATGAGGGCGCTGCTGTAGATCCTGCCGTACCGCTCCGACTGAGGCTTGAACGAATCGTGGAGCGCCAGGAGGCGGGGGCCGGCACCCGCTTCCACCACCCTCCTGTGGAACTGCTGGTCCAGCTCGAAGACCCGGTTCACGTCCCGACCCTGCGCGGTGGACGCCACCAGCAGTGCGTCATTCAGGGACCGCAGCTCCGCGGCCACCCCGGCACGCTCCGCCGGCTGCCGCCGCGCCGCCCAGCGCGCCGCCAGACCCTCCACCGCAGCCACCATCCCGAACAGCTCGCGGGCGTCATCCTGCGTGAGCGGCGTCACCGACATCCGGGACTGCTGACCCGGACTCGTCACCATCACGTAGCCCTCCTGCTGCAGGCGCTGCAGCGCCGCCCGGACCGGCGTCCGGCTCACCCCCAGGCGCGCCGCCACCGCCGTCTCGATGATCCGCGACCCCGGCGCCAGCCGACCGGCCACAATGAGCTCGCGCAAACGGTTGTACGCCAGCGTCACCCTGTCCCCACGCGCCGGCTTGCGCCCGTCCGCCCCTGTCGTGGTCGCCACGTCCGTCCTCGCGCATTGTGTCGTATTGCGAACAGGAATGTATACAGACTAGGCGGCGGGTTGCCGGAATGCAACGATTGCGTGTACCGGACGCGAGGCCGGCGACGGGTGCTATCGGCGGACGGGATGGTCGAAGTAGGTGTCGGGCCAGGGCTCGTCCCGGAGCGTGAAATGCCACCACTCCCGCGGGTAGTTCCGGAAGCCGTGACGCTCCATGACGGCCTTCAGGAGGAGTCGGTTGCGGGCCGCATCGGGGCCGACGTCGGAATTC